>JAQTRM010000031.1 GCA_028711825.1 Candidatus Omnitrophota bacterium
GCGGCGGTGCCCAGGACTACCCCGTTTAAAATACTGCTTTCGGTGTCTTTTCCGATCAGCCCCTTGGGTTTTCCCAGTTTTGCTTCCGGCAGGAGCGCGGTTTTTTCGCTTAAAGCCGCCAGGGAGATACGCATTCCCGGAAAGATCAATCCTCCTAAATATGCTTTGTCCCCCGATACTGCATCGAAAGTGATCGCGGTGCCCGAATCGATCACAACCAGAGGCGCCCGGTAAAGACGGCTGGCGGCATAGGCGTTTACCAGGCGGTCCTGTCCGACTTGCCCGGGAAAACGGTAGCGGTTTTCAATGGGAACCTTGATTTCTTTGCCGATTTGATAAACAAACCCTCCGGTGTAATCGGCGAGGTCTTTCCGGATAACGCGGTCCAGGCGGGGAACAACGCTGCAGAGGACCGCCGCGGAGATCCCCGGATGGCGCGCGAGTTTTTTAAATAATCCGGTTCTGGAGTATTTCTTTGTTTCGATATCGAACCGGTTCCGCAGTTTGCCGCCGTAGAAAATACCGCAGGAAATATTGGTATTGCCGATATCAATTGCCAGCAGTAGCACTTTTCATCTCCTTTATTTTATCCCTTAAAACGGCCGCTTTTTCGAACTGCAGGTTCCTGGCCGCCAGTTCCATTTCATATTCTAGGTCGTTTACGTATTTGTGCAACCGGTATTCTTCAGCCGCTTCCCCGGTCATCTCTCTTACGAATTCCTCGGTTTCTTCGAGTTCCGCGATCCCTTTTTTGATCGCTTTATCGATAGAACGCGGGGTGATATTGTTTTTCCGGTTGAACTCCAGTTGTTTTATCCTGCGCCGGCGGCTTTCGCCGATCGCTTTCTTCATGGATCCGGTGATGGTGTCGGCGTACATGATCACCGTGCCGTCGACATTACGCGCCGCCCTGCCGCTCACCTGGATCAGGGAAGTGGCGCTGCGCAGGAATCCTTCCTTATCCGCGTCCAGTATCGCCACCAGCGATACCTCCGGCAGGTCCAATCCCTCCCGCAGCAGGTTAATTCCTACCAGGCAGTCGAATTTTTTCTCGCGCAGTTCTTTCAGGATCTGCGATCTTTGGATGGTTTTGATCTCCGAGTGGAGGTATCTTACTTTTATCCCCTGTTCTTTGAGGTAGTTCGCCAGGTCTTCCGCCATCCTTTTGGTCAGGGTGGTTACCAGCACCCGCTGGTTATTCTTTGCCCGGCGCCTTATTTCTCCGACGAGATCCTCGATTTGCCCGGCGCTGGGTTTTACGATAATCTCCGGATCGATCAGCCCGGTAGGGCGGATGATCTGCTCTACTACTTTTTTGTTGCTCAAGGCAAGTTCGTATTTTTCCGGGGTTGCCGAGACAAAAACTGTTTGTTTGACGAGTTTTTTGAACTCGTCGAATTTTAAAGGACGGTTATCCATACAGGAAGGCAGGCGGAAACCGTATTTGACAAGGGTCTCTTTTCTCGCCCGGTCCCCGGCGTACATTCCTCTTATCTGCGGGACGGTGGCGTGCGATTCGTCGATTACGGTGAGAAAATCGCCCTGGAAGTAATCGATCATCGTCCAGGGGCGTGATCCCGCGGGAGACCCGTTTAAATGGCGGGAGTAGTTTTCAATTCCGTGGCAGTATCCGATTTCCTGGAGCATCTCCAGGTCGTAGTTGGTGCGTGATTCCAGGCGCTGCGCCTCCAGTAATTTACCGCCGGATCTCAGTTTTTTTAAATGCTCTTTAAGTTCTTCCCGGATCGATGATACCGCGTCTTGGATGCGGCCTTCGGAGGCGATAAAATGTTTGGCCGGGTAGATTGCCGCGCGGTCGATCCGGTTGACTACCTCCGATGAGACGGGGTCGATTACCGAGATGCGGGATATTTCTTCTTTGGCGCCGAATTCAATACGCAGGGCCTGCTGGCTGTAAGACGGAAAAACTTCGACGACGTCGCCGCGCACCCGGATCATCCCGCGCTTAAATTCGTAATTGTTGCGTTCATATTGGATCCGGATAAGGCCGGCGATTAATTCGTCGCGCGGCAGAACGGATCCTTTGTTAAGGATTATCAGCATTTCTTTGTAATCCTGGGGCGAACCCAGGTTGTAAATACAGGAAACCGAGGCGACCACGATGACATCCTGCCGGCTCATCAGAGAAGTTGTCGCCGAAAGGCGCAGGCGGTCGAGGGTTTCATTGATCGAGGAATCCTTTTCGATATAAGTGTCGGTGGCGGGGATATAGGCCTCCGGCTGGTAATAATCGTAATAGCTTACGAAATATTCCACCGCGTTATGGGGGAAAAATTCTTTGAATTCGGAGTAAAGCTGGGCGGCCAGCGTTTTATTGTGGGAGATCACCAGGGTCGGCATCCCGGCCTTAGCGATGAGGTTGGCCAGGGTAAAGGTTTTGCCGCTTCCGGTAACTCCCAGCAATGTGGAATAACGCTGTTTATTAAGGATTGCTTCGGAGAGTTCCCGGATCGCCTGAGGCTGGTCGCCGCGCGGTTTAAAAGCGGAAACAAGCTCGAATCTTTCCATGCGGTCCTTTCAAATAAATTCCAGGCTGATGTCCGCAGACTCCACGGAATCGGTAAGTTCTCCGATGGAGATCATCTCTACCCCGGTAGAGGCGTATTTCCTGACATTGGCGAGATTTATTCCGCCGCTTGCCTCCAGCCATACGGGGCGGGAGTTATTTTTTCCGCTGCGGCAGTCCCTGATGCGGATTGCTTCTTTTATCTGCCGGATGCTCATATTGTCCAGCATGATAATGTCCGGGTTAAAACTCAGGGCGCGCCTGAATTCTTCGGGGCTTTCAACTTCTATTTCGACCTTGCATCCTGCGGGCGCCTTCGGAAGCCGGGAATACCCGCCCATAATTTTAAGGTGGTTATCTTTGATGAGGATCATTTCATCGAGCTTCATGCGGTGGTTGTGCCCGCCTCCGGTCCGGACGGCGTATTTTTCAAGCAGCCTGATCCCCGGGATAGTCTTGCGGGTATCGGTGATCCTGGATTTAAATGGTTTGATTTTTTCGGCGAACCGCGATGTTTTGGTGGCGATCCCGGAAAGCAGCGCTACCAGGTTCAAGGCGGTCCTTTCGGCGGTAAGAATGCTCGATGCTTTTCCTGAAACAAGCGCCAGGGTGTCGTTCTTGCGGACAAATCCGCCTTCTTTTGCCGCGATATGGAATTTTAAACCAGGGTCCACTGTTTTAAAGACTTCTTTCGCCAGGAGGATGCCGCAAAGCAGAAAATTGTCTTTAGCGGTCAGTTTTGCCTGCGTCCTGCGTCCCGGGGGGATGGTCAGCCTGGTGGTAAGGTCGCCTTTCCCGATATCTTCCCGGAGCGCGTTTTTAATTATTTTCCGGATTTCATTTTGCGGAAGCCCGCCCGGGGTTTTTCCGCGAAGGCTTTTAACGCAATCCATTTTTTATCGCCTCCAGTTTTTTGAGCTGTTCTTTCATTCCGCACAGTTTGGTTCTTTCGTTTTCTACGATCTCTTTCGGGGCGCGCGCGGTAAAATCGGCATTTCCCAGCATTTTTTCCTTGTTTATGATTTCGGAGGATAACTTTTCGATTTTGGCGTTTGTTTTCTCGATCTGCTGCTGGATATCGGTAAAGCCTTCCAGCGGCATTACGATCTGCATGTTTTTCGATACTACCGCGTATTGATTTTTCCCCGCCTGGTATTTTTCCCCGAAACCGAGATTGCCGACTTTTGCCAGATTTTTGATGCAGGAGGAAAGCGGCTCAAGCTCCCGGATTAGTTTAGTGTCGTTACAGGCCAGCCGGATATCCACCTGGGATGCGGGGTTAATTTCCATTTCCGCGCGCATATTCCTGATGCTGTTGATAACATTGAAGAGTTCTTCCATTTCCGCCTCGACTTTGCGGTCGATAAATTTCTTTTCCAGGCGCGGCCATTCTTGTTTCAGGATGGAGATTCCCGTTTCCGGTTTCAGGCGCTGCCAGATCTCTTCTGAGATAAAGGGCATAAAAGGATGGATCAGGCGCAGGGTTTTTTCCAGTACTTCATACATTACGGCGCGGGTATCTTTTTGAGCGATCTGCGGTTTGACCAGTTCAAGGTACCAGTCGCAGAATTCATGCCAGAAAAAAGAATAAATGCTGTTAGCGGCTTCGTTGAATCTGAATCCCTCCAGTTCCCGGTTTACCTTTTCCAGGGTGGAATAAAAACGGCTTAAGATCCAGCGGTTGACGGTGTCCAGATCGCGGTATGCGGCGCCTTTTGTCGTTTCCGCGGTAAAATCCGCGCCGAGGTTCATGATCACGAAACGGGAAGCGTTCCAGATTTTGTTGGCGAAATTCCTGCCTTGTTCGAATTTTTCCCTGGAAAGGTAAAGATCCTGTCCTTGAGCGCCAAAGACCAGGCTGAAACGTAAAGCGTCTGTCCCGTATTCGGAGATGATCTTCAGGGGGTCGATGGCGTTGCCCAGGGATTTGGACATTTTTTTCCCCTGGCTGTCGCGCACCGTGCCGTGGATATAGATGTCTTTAAAAGGGATTTTGCCCGTAAATTCGAAACCCGCCATGATCATGCGCGCCACCCAGAAAAAGATGATTTCCGAAGCGGTGGTCAGGGTCGCGGTCGGATAAAAATATTTCAGATCCGCCTTACGTTCTTTTATCTTTATCTCGTGTTCTTTTTTTTCTTTTGGCTGAAGGCTGACAGCTGAAGGCTGACAGCTGGAAGAAAACGGCCAATAAAAAGTAGCGAACGGCCAAAGCCAGCTTGAAAACCAGGTGTCCAGGACATCCTCTTCCTGTTTTAACTCAGTCGAGGAACATCTCGGGCATTTTAAAGGTTTCGTCCTGGATACGATAATTCCTTTTTTCGGGTCTTTTGCCTGGCATGCGGAACAGTAATAGACCGGCATGCGGTGGCCCCACCAGATCTGCCGGGAGATGCACCAATCCTGGATGTTTTCCATCCAGTTCAGGTAAACTTTGGTCCAGCGTTCGGGGTGGAATTTTACCTTCCCCTTTTTGACCGCCTTGATCGCCGGTCCGGAGAGGGGTTTCATTCTTACGAACCATTGTTTTGAAAGATACGGTTCGACGATTGTATTGCAGCGGTAGCAATGCCCGGCCGAAAGGGTATGCGGGGTAATTTTTTCAAGCAGCCCTTGCGATTTCATCTCTTCGATTACCGCCTCGCGCGCCTTGAACCGGTCGAGCCCCTTGAATTTCTGCGCCGCTTCATTCATCCTGCCGTCCGGGGTCATGACATTGATGAATTCCAGGGAGTGTTTTTTACCCAGATTGTAGTCGTTGGGGTCGTGAGCCGGTGTTACTTTGACCGCCCCGGTCCCGAATTCCATGTCGACCATCTCGTCGGCGATCACTTTGAGCGGGCGGTTTATCAGGGGCAGGATTAAGTATCTGCCGATATATTTCTGATAGCGTTTGTCTTTGGGGTTTACCGCTACCGCGGTGTCGCCCAGCATGGTTTCCGGGCGGGTGGTGGCGACCGTGAGGAACTCCTGCGGGGCGTCTTGCAGCGGGTATTTAAGGTAGTATAAGCTGCCTTCTATTTCCTGGTGGCTGGCCTCTTCGTCGCTTAACGCGGTCTGGCAGCGCGGGCACCAGTTGATGATGTAGTCTCCCTGATAGATTAATTTTTTTTCGTAGAGCCTGACGAATACCTCGGTTACCGCCAGGGAGTATTCCTGGTCCATCGTGAAACGCGTACGGCCCCAATCGCAGGCGCATCCGAGTTTTTTGAGCTGGTTGATAATGGTCGAGCCGTAAAGCTGCCTCCACTCCCATACCCTTTCGACAAATTTTTCCCTGCCGAGGTCCTGGCGTTTCAGGCCTTCTTTGGCCAGGGATTTCTCGACTACATTCTGGGTTGCGATTCCGGCGTGATCGGTTCCCGGCATCCAGAGCGCTTCGAATCCGCGCATTTTTTTATAGCGGATCAGGATATCCTGCAGGGTGTCATTTAAAGCGTGCCCCATATGCAGGATTCCGGTGACATTGGGCGGAGGGATAACGATACAGTAAGGGGGCTTATGCGGAGAAGGCCGGGCGGAAAAAAGCCCTTCTTTTTCCCAGTGAGAATACCATTTATCCTCGTTTTCCCGGGGATTGTATTGTTTGCCAAGTTCCCGGCTCATTTTGAGGCACCTTTTTTATTTTTCGGGAAGGATTCGAGCGCGTCTTTCAAAAGTTTATACTCCACGCTGTCGACGAGGGCCTGCCAGCTGGCTTCGATAATGTTCTCATGCACCCCGATCGTGCTCCAGGTGTCTTTTTCATCTTCCGACTGGATAAGGACGCGGACTTTGGCGGCGGTGCCGGATTTTTCGTCCAGGACGCGCACCTTGAAATCCGAAAGTTTCATCTTCTCCAGGGAAGGATAGAAATCCTTAAGCGCTTTACGCAGCGCGCTGTCTAAGGCGTTGACCGGGCCGTCCCCTTCGGCGGCGGTATGCTCCCGGATCCCGTTAACGCTTAATTTAATGATCGCTTCGGAAAGGATCTTGTTATTTTTACCCTTTTCGATTACTACCTTGAACCCTTCCAGGTCGAAGAATTTCTTGAATTTCTTAAGCGCCTTTTGCATCAATATCTGAAAAGATGCTTCGGCGGCTTCAAACTGGAATCCGCGGTGTTCCAGCGATTGTATTAATTCCAGGATTTTTTTTGTCTGCGGGTCGGTTTTACTCAGGTCGTAATTCAGGGCTTTGGCCCTTAGCAATATTCCGGTCTTTCCTCCTAATTCGGAAACCAGTATCCGGCGTTTATTGCCTACCGCGCGCGGATCGAGGTGTTCATAAGTTAAGGGGTTTTTCATGATCGCGTTAATATGCATCCCGCCTTTATGGGCGAATGCCGATTCTCCCACGAAAGGCTGGTCTTTCCTGGCGCGCATATTGCTGATCTCGCCGACAAAATGCGAAAGGTGCGTTAATTGCCCGAGCTGCGCGTCTGTTACGCAGTCGTTTTTCAGTTTGGTTTTCAGGTTGGCGATGATCGGGATAAGGTCGGCGTTGCCGCAGCGTTCCCCGTAGCCGTTGATCGTCCCCTGCACGATACTTGCCCCGGCCTCTACCGCCGCCAGTGAATTGGCGATTGCCAGCCCGGAGTCGTTATGACAATGGATTCCTATCTCGGTCTTTAAGGTTTTGGCGACTTCGCTTGTTACGGCGCTGATCCCGCTGGTAAGCGTTCCTCCGTTTGTATCGCAGAGGCAGATCGCCGCGCATCCGGCGTCCTGGGCGGCTTTTAAGGTTTTTAAGGAGTAATCTTTTTCCGCCCGGTAGGCGTCAAAAAAATGCTCGGCGTCATAGAATACCGTAAAACCTTTTTTTACGAGGAAGTCTATGCTGTCGAAAATCATCGCCAGATTTTCTTCAAGGGTGGTCTTTAAGACTTCTTTTACGTGAAAATCCCAGGTTTTTCCGACGATCGTTATGATTTGCGCTTTTGATTTTAAGAGCGCGCAAAAGTTACTGTCGTTTCCGGCCTTAATCCCCGGCCTGCGGGTCATGCTGAAGGCGGCAATCCTGGAGTTCGCCAGTTTTAGACGGCTTACTTTATCGAAGAATTCACGGTCCTTGGGGTTGGAACCCGGCCATCCGCCTTCGATGAAATGGATCCCGAAGGAGTCGAGTTCTTCGGTAATGCGGAGCTTGTCCTTTACCGAATAAGATATTCCCTCGGCCTGTGAGCCATCCCTTAATGTCGTATCGTATAATTTTACCGTCATTTTTTCCTTTTTGCCCGTTTAAAGCAGGCGCTTTAACGTGATTTATTCAATCCGAAATCGGCATGCAATTTTTTAACCGCCGTTTCGGCATCTTTCTTTTTAATGATGCAGGAGATGCTGATATCGGAGGTCGAAATCATTTCGATATTTATTTTATTATCCGCCAGGATCCCGAACATTTTCGCCGCCACGCCGTGATGGGATTTCATTCCTACTCCAACGATGGAAACGCGCGCGATATCCTCGTCTACCAGGACATCGTTGGCGCCGATTTCTTTCGCCACGCCCCGGGTGATCTTTTGGGCCTTGGCGCAGTCGGTTTTAGCGACGGTAAATGAGATGTCGGTGGAACGGGTGTGGCTGACGTTCTGCACGATCATGTCGACGCTTACCCCGGAAGTCGCCAGGTAACCGAATAACTTGACCGCGATCCCCGGTTTATCGGGGACGCCGCAAAGGGTGATCTTGGCTTCGTTTTTATTTAAGGTTATCCCGCTGATTAAGACATCTTCCATCTTCTTAACCTCCTTAATGATCATCGTCCCCTTTTCTTTGTTGAACGAGGAACGCACATGCAAAGGCACGTTGAATTTTTTAGCCACTTCAATCGAGCGCGGCTGCATTACCTGCGCTCCCAGGGAGGCCATTTCGAGCATTTCATCATAAGTGATCTCTTCGATCTTTCTGGCCTCCGGTTCGATCCTGGGGTCGGTGGTGTAAATTCCCATGACATCGGTATAAATTTCGCAGGCGCCGGCGTTGAGTTCTTTTGCCAGCGCCACCGCGGTGAGGTCGCTTCCGCCGCGGCCAAGGGTGGTAATATCCTGGTTTAAGGTTACCCCCTGGAAACCCGCGACAATCACGATCCTGCCTTTTTTCAGCTCTTCTTTGATCTTTTCCACGTTGATCTTGATGATCTTGGCGCGGGTGTGGCTGTTATCGGTGATGATCCCGACCTGGGAGCCGGTAAAAGAGATCGCTTCGCAGCCCAGCTTATGGATCGCCATCGCCAGGAGCGCTACCGATATCTGCTCGCCGGTGGAAAGCAGCATATCCATTTCGCGTTCCGAGGGCGCGGAGTTGATCTTATCGGCCAGCGTTATTAATTCATCGGTAGTGTCGCCCAGCGCCGAGACAACCACTACCAGGTCGTAACCTTTTTTATCGTATTCTACCACTCTTTGCGCCACTTTTTGGATACGTTCTACGTTGGCGACACTGGAACCGCCGTATTTCTGCACTACCAGACCCTTGGACATCTTAACTTCTCCTTTTTAGACCGGGGTATTCGGGAATTGATGTCTTCGGCGGCGTTCCAACCTCGCCCTTTAGGGTGGGGAAAGAATACGCCGCTCTCAGCATCAATCCTTAAGCAAACCACGTTTTTTAGACTGTGGGGTTGAAGGATTGATTTTCTTCTTTCAGCTGAATGAAATATTCCATAAGCTGGTAACCGTTTTTAAAATAAACCCGTGATTTCCGGGCTTCTTTTTCATTGTAAGCGCAAAGTTCCCCTTTGGGGATATCTTTGCCGTATATCGCGAAAGGCACGATCTCCGCGGTATGTGTTTTAAGTTCCAGCGGTGTAGCGTGGTCCGGAAGGACCATTACCCGGAAATCATATTTATCTTTGCAGTATTCCAGGATATGCCCGACGATCAGCTGGTCGAAACGTTCGATCGCGGCGATTTTTTCCCGCAAGTCGCCGTTATGCCCGGCTTCATCGGGAGCCTCCACATGCACAAAAACAAAATCATTTCTTTCAAGTGATCTGACGGCGGCCTCGGCTTTCCCCGCGTAATTGGTATCGTAATAACCGGTTGCGCCTTCCACGTCGATTACCTCCAGCCCCAGGATGCGCCCCAGCCCTTTGAGAAGGTCCACCGCTGAGATGACGCTTCCGGAAAGGCCGAACTTGTTTTTGAATTCCGGCATTTTGGGTTTTACGCCCTGCCCCCAGAGCCAGATCATATTGGCGGGGTTTTCTTTGAGATCCAGCCGCACCTGGTTGATTTCATGGGCCGAGAGGATTTCTCTGGAGTCCAGCATTAATTTGATGATGAGCTCCGCGTTATCTCCTTTCGGCAGGTTTTTTTTGATGCTTTGCCCGGGGATGTCGTGAGGCGCCAGGCATTTAAGGTTTTGCAGTTTAAGCTCCGCCCCGCGTTTGGCCAGGAGCAGGTGGCGATAGCTGACCCCCGGAAAAAAACGGAATTTGTTGCTTCCCAGTTTTTGGTCGATAAGCCGGACCAGTTTTTCGGCTTCCCCGGATTTAATATGTCCGGCGCTGTAATCCAGCAGGGTGTCCCCCTCGACGGTTATCAGGTTGCAGCGGAAGGCAACGTCATCCTCTTCCATTTCAATCCCCAGGTTGGCGGCTTCCAGGGGGGCCCTTCCGGAATAATACCTGGCCGGGTCGTAACCCATAATGGAAAGATTGGCGACATCGGAGGCCGGATTCATTTTGTCCGGTATGGTTTTAACCTGTCCGAGGTAGCCGTTCTGGACGATAAAATCCATGTTTGGCGTGCGGGCGGCTTCCAGGGGGGTGCGCATGTTAAGCTCATCTACCGGGTGGTCTGCCATGCCGTCGGCCACCAGTACGATATATTTTGTCATTTTTTAACCCGTTCTTTTTTCGATCCCGTCCTTTACCAATCCGCAAAGGGCGCAGGACATCTCTTTTTTGTTTAAAAAAGGCCCGCGGCGGAGATTTCTTCCCAGAATGTAAGCCCGGTAGCGCTTATCCCTGCATGAATTCGCCACTACGAGATCCAAGCCGGCCTTTTCCAATAACTCTCCGCCTTTTCTTAATAGTTCTTCCTTGCCGGCGTCCGGCTCAAATTTGAAACCTGTCCCGAAAATCCCCGGATCGTAACGTTTTAGGCCCCGGATCAGTTTTTTCGTGGGAAGAAGCTTGATCTCCCATTTCCTGCGGAGTGAACCTGTCTTCCGGGGAAGGGTCTTTTCGGGGCGGTAATCCGCTACCGCCGCCGCGTGTATTACCGCCGCGAACGAGCCGCTTTTTAATTCACGGTTCAGCAGCTGTTCCAGTTCATCAAAATAATTGAACCGGATAATTTCTATATTTTTTGCTTCTTTTGCGAAAGTTCCCGGGCCCGAAAGCAAAGTGACCCGGAATCCGAGTTTCCTGAATTTATCCGCCAGGATAAAACCGGTTTCGCCCGAAGCGAGATTACTGATTACCCGGACCCGGTCAAGGGCTACCCAGGTGGGGCCGGTGGTGATCAGGATCTTTTTTTTAGTAGCCAATTTCTCTGATAATGGTTTTCAGGTCCGCGCGGATCGATTTCGGGGGCTTAATCGTCTTAAGCGCTCTCTCCGGGTCTTTTAAACCGTGCCCCGTCAGAATGCAGACCAGGGAAAGCTTCCTGTTTTTTATTTTTATTCTCTTGAAATACCCTTCCCGGGCCAGTTTGATCATTCCGGCCACCGAAGCGGCGGATGCCGGTTCGGCAAAAACCCCTTCTTTCTCGGCGAGGATCTTATAGGCCTGTAGTATTTGTTTGTCCGATACCATCCCGATCAGCCCGCCGGATTCGTCGCGTGCCTCTACCGCGCTTTTCCAGCTCGCGGGATTGCCGATACGGATGGCGGTGGCGATAGTCTCGGGATTCAATACCGGTCTCCCTTTTACAATCGGAGCGGAACCGGCGGCCTGGAAACCGAGCATTACCGGCAGCCGTCCGCTCAAACCTTTTTTATGGTATTCGCGGTACCCTTTCCAGTAAGCGGTAATGTTTCCGGCGTTGCCTACCGGCATCGCCTGGAAATCCGGGGCCTCCCCCAGGTAATCGCAAATTTCAAAACTTGCGGTTTTTTGTCCCTCGATACGGTAAGGGTTGAGGGAATTTACCAGTTTGACGGGGTATTTTTGCGAAATCTCTTTTACCAGGTTTAAGGCGTCGTCGAAATTACCTTTTACCGCCAGGACTTTTGCCCCGTGGATTAAAGCCTGGCTTAGTTTTCCCATCGCGATTGCCCCGTCCGGGATAAGTACGATACATTTAATGCCGGCAACGGCGGAATAAGCGGCCGCCGAAGCGGAGGTATTTCCGGTAGAGGCGCAAATTACCGCTTTGGCTTTTTCTTCGCAGGCCTTGGAGATTGCCATGGTCATTCCGCGGTCCTTGAACGAGCCGGTAGGGTTCAATCCTTCGTATTTAAGGTAAACCGAGAAATTCTTTCCCGCCAAACGGCTTAAATATGAGGCGTAGATCAAAGGGGTATTCCCTTCGTTTAAAGTAATGACCGGCGTTTTTCCGTTCACCGGCAGGAATTTACCGTATTTCCGGATTATTCCCCGGTAAGGTCTGCTTTTCATCTAAACCCCCTCGATCCTGATAGCGACGGATTTATCTTTGATCTCGGAAAGTTTATCGATCATCTTCAGGGCCAGGCGCATATTCTTTTCCTTTACTTCATGGGTTACCATTACTACCGGCACAACATGGGATTTTAACTTTTCTTTCTGGTTTACCGATGCGATGCTGATGCCGAATTTTGCCAGCACCCCGGAAATCTTTGCCAGCACTCCCGGTTCATCTACCGCGGTGATCCGGATATAATAGCGGCTTTCGAAATCGTCGATTTTACGCAGCCCCTTGATCGAATTGTCCGGGCGGGAATTCAATGTCGGGCGGAATAAACCGGCTTTGATGTCCTGGGCAAGATCCACGATATCGGAGACTACTGCCGAGGCGGCGGGAAGCTGCCCCGCTCCCGGACCATAGAACATGAGGTCTCCGGCGAAATCACTTGAGGCATAGATTGCGTTGAATACACCTTCGACCGAAGAAAGCAGGTGTTCTTTGGGCAGGAGTGTTGCATGGACCCTGACTTCCAGCTCTTCCCCTTCTTTTTTCGCGATCGCCAGGAGTTTGATGCTGTACCCCATTTCTTTGGCATAGGCGATATCGGAAGATGAAATCTCCGTTATCCCTTCGATGTAAACATCTTTCATGGCGACGATCCTGCCGAAAGC
The DNA here is from genome assembly GCA_028711825.1 of Candidatus Omnitrophota bacterium. Taxonomy (GTDB): domain Bacteria; phylum Omnitrophota; class Gorgyraeia; order Gygaellales; family Profunditerraquicolaceae; genus UBA6249. Next base: position 12,734 of record JAQTRM010000031.1, read on the forward strand.
CAGGTAGGTTAGAAGGATCAGCTTGTGGGCCGAATCTATCCCCTGAATGTCAAAAGTGGGGTCTTTTTCCGCGAAACCTTTCGCCTTGGCGTCGTTTACCGCGCTGGCAAAAGAGCAGTTTTCTTTGGACATCTGGGTAAGGATGTAATTCGAGGTGCCGTTGACGATACCGAAAATACTGTGAAATTTATTGGCGACCAAGCCTTCCCTGATGGATTTTATGATCGGTATCCCTGCGCCCACCGAGGCTTCGAAATAAATACTTTTGCCGCGTTCGGCCGCTTCCCGGAACAATTCATTGCCGTGTTCGGCCAGAAGGGCTTTGTTGGCGGTTACCACATGCTTGCCTTTTTTAAGGGCCGCCAGGATGTATTCCCGCGCCGGATTGATCCCCCCCATCAACTCTACCACAATGTCTATTCCGGGATCGTTGATGATCTCGTAGGCGTCGGAAGTAAGGATATTCTTGTCTATTGAGACATCGCGGGAGCGGCTAAGGTTTTTATCGCAGATCCTGCGGATAAGGATTTCTGTTTCAATTTTTTGCGCCAGCAATAATTTCCTGGAGTTCAGGATTTTGACCGCCCCGGTTCCGATATTACCGAAACCGATTATACCGATACTGATCTTTCTCATAAGCTAACCTTTCTTCAAATAATAGCCGATTGTTTCATCGATTACCCGGCGGTGCTTGTCGTCGACCGCCAAAAATGTCAGGCGCGTATCGTAAATTACCCCTTTGGTTATCTCTTTGGATTCCAGGACCTTGGCGATCGTCATGATCGGGTCGGGGTCAAACGGCAGACGGATCTCAAGGGCCAGGTTCGTTCCGGGAGGAAATTGGCAGTTGGTGGTTAAAAGCATGCCGCCTAAACTTAAGTTCTTGGTTTGGGAAATGTCGCCCTGGCTGTTGTCCGGAAGAACCCGGTAAGATACGATAAATCTTCCGTTGGCGCGGGGATGCCTCCTTCTTTCGTTTCCCGAGTATTCTTTTGCCATTTTTTCCTCCGAGATCGATTTTCCCTTTTTGGGGATATTTCTCCCGGCCGGTAATCTTTTGTCCGGCCAAACCGCCTATCTACAAATCTTACCACAAATTATCGATAAATAAAACCAGAATCTATTTTTCGCCGCTTAAATTTCAGGGGTTTCCGGGAAGAAAAATTTATCTCCCGGAAACCCCTGTTTTGGTCCTCTGCCACAGACCTCGAGGGAACTGCGCCCGCCACAAACCGTGGCGAGGCTGCGCCCGCCACA
>JAQTRM010000100.1:0-1328 GCA_028711825.1 Candidatus Omnitrophota bacterium
TGTTTTTTTGCCGTAACGGGAAGGCTTTCGGCCCAGGATTTTTCCTGGGTTGATATCGGGGCGGAAAACCTGGGGTTTCAATCGGTTTTAACGGATCCGGCGGATAAGAAGGTTATTTTTGCCGGACTTCCCGGCGAAGTGATTATGACCGTTAACGCGGGCAAATCCTGGCGGAGGGTATTAAGGGTCCGCGGGACAGAAAGGGCTGTTAATGAGCTGGCGGCGGGGGAGAAGAAACCTAATATTATTTACGCGGCTACCGGAGGCGGAGCTTACCGCAGCAAGGATCTTGGAGGTCATTGGGAGAGGATTTTCCGGGGCAAGAACGAAAGTGAAAACAGGTGCACTGCTTTAGGGTTGGGGGAAGACGCGATATTTCTCGGCACTGAATCCGGATTATTTATCAGCCGGGATGACGGGCGCAGCTGGCAGCGCCAGGATGGTGAAAGCGGCAGGGGGAAGGTATTCAATATCGATATTTCCCGCGGGCAAAAAGAAGTGGTTTATTTCTCTTCGGAGCGCGGGGTATTTAAATCCATGGACGGAGGCAGGACCTGGAATACTGTTTTTGAGTGCCTTTCCGCGAAAGCGGAAAAAACCGGAGATGGGGATTATTCCGAAGAAGGAACGGCTGAAGAAAGCAGGTATTTCGTGAGTTCGGACGGAAGGGTTACCGGCCGGGTTTATTGTTCTTCTCCCTGCGGGATATATTCCAGCGGGGATGGAGGTAAAAATTGGGAAAGGATTACCGGATACGGCCTGGCGTGGCGCGGCGCCGGAATGGTCCGTTTTTCAGGGGAAGGAGGTATTTTTATCCTTACTCCCGCGGGGGTATTTTCTTACCGTAACGGCCGCTGGGACGAGGAAACATTTTCTTTGTCCGCGGGCAGAATGAATTATCTTGCTTTGGGAAGATCAGGGGCGTTATATCTTGCCGCGGAGAAAGGGCTGTATCGCTCGGTGCAGAAGAGGGCGGAAGGCGGGCGGTCCAGTCCTTTGGATGAATACTTAAAAGGAGAGCCGGGCATTAAAGAAGTTCAGGACGCGGCAGTGAGGTATGCCGAGGTGGACGCGGAAAAAATATCCCGCTGGCGCAGGCAAGCCGCGAAAAAAGCTCTCCTGCCCCAGGTAAAGATCGGTTTGGACCGCGATTCCGGGGATTTATGGCATTGGGAGAGCGGTTCGGCCACCAAGAGCGAGGATGATATTCTGCGGCGCGGGCGCGATACCGTTAATTGGGATGTTTCGCTTACCTGGGATTTTTCGGATTTGATCTGGAATGACGCCCAGACCAGTATCGATGTGCGTTCCAAGCTGATGGTCGAGCT
>JAQTRM010000100.1:1428-3395 GCA_028711825.1 Candidatus Omnitrophota bacterium
ATCGGGCAGCGGTACCTCGAAGAAGAGGGGCTTAAGATCGACGAGGATTCGATTTTGATCGAAGAGGTCTGCGGGATAAAAAGCGGCCTCAAGGATATGAATCCTATCGCGGTAGAAAAAGGATTCACCGAGAAATATATCGCCAAGCCCGATAAAAAAGCTATTTCCAGCCAGATCCTGAATTCCTTCCGCAGGGTTGCCAAAGGCCAGGAACTGGTGGTGATCGAAGGGACGGGGCACGCGGGAGTGGGGTCGGTGTTTGACCATTCCAACGCCGCGGTGGCCAGGCTCCTGGGATCCAAGGTTATTATTATTTCTTCCGGAGGGGTAGGCCGGCCGATCGACGAAATCATGCTTAATAAAGCGCTTTTCGAAAAGGAAGGCGTGAAGGTGATCGGGGTAATTGTCAATAAAATCCTGCCTAATAAGTTCGACAGGATAAGCCGCCTGGTCAGAAAAGGCCTGGAGGAAAAAGGCGTTAACGTCCTGGGGGTGCTTCCCTATGAGCCGATGCTGGCGCGTCCTTCAATCGGGCAGATCCTGGATGAAACGGGATACCGGGTCCTCTGCGGGGAAAAATATCTGGAACGTTCAGTCGCGAAAGTAATCGTGGCGGCAATGGAGCCGCCGGATGCCGCAGGGTATATCAGCGAAGATAGCCTGATGATCACTCCCGGGGACCGCGGGGAGATGATTAAAATCGCCCTGGATTGTTTCGGGGATTCCGCGAAAAAAAAACTGAAGATCTGCGGGATTATTCTCACTTGCGGGATTACTCCGGAACCTCCGGTGATGGATCTCCTGGAAAAGGCAGATATCCCGGTGCTTTTATCCGATTCCGATACTTACGATGTGGCCACTTCGGTGCACGATATTACCGTTAAGCTTCGGGCGTGCGACAAGGAAAAGATCGATGCGGCGGTCAGGTTGATAAAAGAAAACGTGGATTTTAAAAAAATCCTTAATAATTTATAGCCGGATGCTTCTCCGGCGGTTAAAAATAGAAAGGGTTTCTAAGATGGATGCGATTAAAAGAATTCGAAAACAAGCGGCGGTAAAGATGCGGACGATCGTCCTGCCGGAATATAACGATAACCGGACCCTGGAGGCGGCCGAGATCGCCCGTAAGGAAGGGCTGGCAAATCCTGTTGTCCTGACCCCTGAAATGATCGACAAAGAACAGAAAGAAAATTATATCCAGCAGTATTACCAGCTTTACCAGTCCAAGGATATCGACCTGGATACGGTGCGTAAACTTTTTTCCAATACCCTTTATTACGCGGCGATGATGACGCGGGAAGGCAAGGCCGACGGGCTGGTGGCCGGGGCGGTCCATACCACCGCCGATGTCGCGCGCGCCTGCATCCGCTGTATCGGGCTGGATGAAAAGTTTAATATTGCCTCCAGTTGTTTTTTGATGGAAGTCCCGAATTGCCAGTATGGCGATAACGGGACTTTTATTTTCGCCGATTGCGGGGTGATCCCGGACCCTAACGCACGCCAGTTATCCTGTATCGCTTTTACCGCCGCGGAACTGGCGGCAAAGGTGCTGAATCTTACCCCGCGGGTCGCTTTTTTAAGCTATTCCACCAAGGGTTCGGCAAGGACACGTTCGGCGGATAAGATTGCCGAGGCCTTAAGCCTGTTGAAGGGGCTTTCTCCGGATATTCTCGCCGACGGGGAGCTGCAGGGGGATGCGGCCATCGTGCCGGAGGTTGCCGGGATCAAATGTCCGGACAGCCCGATCAACGGCGGGGCCAACGTGCTTATTTTCCCCAACCTGGAAGCCGGGAATATTACTTACAAGCTGGTGCAGCGTTTAAGCGGCTGCCGTGCGATCGGTCCGTTATTTTTAGGTTTGAATAAGCCGGCGAGCGACCTGTCGAGGGGGTGTTTTGCCCAGGATATTGTCGACAGCATCGCGATTACCGCGATCAGGGCGCAATAATAATGAAAATACTCGTAAT
>JAQTRM010000101.1 GCA_028711825.1 Candidatus Omnitrophota bacterium
GCGATCACCACCAGTTCCGTAGGGCCGGCGATCATATCGATATCCACCTGCCCGAAAACCTGGCGCTTGGCCTCGCTGACATAGACATTCCCCGGGCCCACAATCTTATCTACCCGCGGGATGGTCTTTGTCCCGTAAGCCAGGGCCGCTATCCCCTGCGCCCCGCCGACACGGTATACCTCATCGACTTTTAAAAGATCCGCCACCACCAGGATATGCGGATTGATGTAACCGTTTTTATCAGGAGGGCTGATTAAAACCACTTTTTTTACACCCGCCAGCTTCGCCGGCAGAACGGTCATATAAACGGTAGATACCAACGGCGCGGTTCCCGCCGGGATATAAACGCCGACCCTCTCCAGAGGAGAATAATTTTCCCCTAAAACTACCCCGTCCCCGCACTTCATTCTCCAGGATTTACGCAGCTGTTTACGGTAAAAACGGTTTACGTTTTCGATCACCACTTTCAGCGAACTGACAAAATTCGGGCTGATATTGGCGTAGGCCCCGCTGATCTCGATCTGAGAAACCTTCAACTGCCGCAAGTTAACCTTTGCCTTATCGAATTTACGGGTATACTTAAGCAAAGCCTCGTCGCCCGCCAGGCGCACATCGCTGATGATCTTACGCACCTTTTCTTCAACGCGCGGCTGACATAACTGCCCCCGGGAATAAATCTTCTCCAGCTGCTTGCTGGTAAAACGGATAATCTTCATCTCTTCATCCTTCCGGCCGGATTAAAACAAAGACCGTAACTATATGGAATTCTTCACCGTTTCTTTTAATTTATCGAATGCCGCGCCGAGTCCTTCCGCGCGGCTGCCGCCGGCCTGGGCGAAATCCGCCCTGCCTCCGCCGCTGCCGGCAATAAACTCCGCGGACTCGCGCACCATCTTTCCCGCGTCCAGCCCTTTAGCCGAAAGGTCGCCGGTCAATCCAACCACTAAAAAGACCTTATTATCGCGCACCCCCGCCAGGGCGATCATCGCGCTGGAAACCTTCTCCTTAAGCAAGTCTACATTCTTACGCAGCAAATCCATATCCAGGGCGCCGAGGTTAGCGGCGATCAACCGCGTCCCCTTAAAATCCTCGGATTTTTCCAGCAGGCCTTCCAGGGAACCCTTGAGCCCGGCGACCTTCTGTTCCTCCAATAATTTCTCCAGATTTTTTATCTCCGCCAGGCGGTTATCCAAAGTTTTCAGAATACTCTCGCGGGAAGCGTTCAACTTTTCGGCTAACGCCCCCAGCAAAGCTTCTTCTTCTTTTACCATCCGGTAAGCGTAGATCCCGGTAGCCGCTTCAATCCTCCGGATACCGCTTGAGATCGAACTTTCCTGAAGTATCTTAAAATAACCGATCTGCCCGCAGGAAGAAATATGCGTTCCGCCGCAAAATTCCCTGGAGATGTCAGCGACTGAAACCACGCGCACCTTGGAGGAATACTTATCCGCGAAAAACGCCAGGGCGCCGGTTTTCCTGGCCTGCGAAGCCTCCATCTCCCTGGTATCAAGAGAATGGTTCGACATAATATAATTATTTACTATTTCTTCAACCTTGTCCAGCTCCTGCCGGCTAAGACCCTTAAAATGCGTAAAATCAAAACGCAGGCGTTCCGCTTCCACCAAAGACCCCTGCTGCTTTACATGAGCCCCCAGGACTTTCCTTAAAGCGGCCTGCAAAAGATGGGTGGCGGTATGGTTACGGGAAATCGACAGGCGGCGCTCCAGATCAACTTCGGCCTTCACCGTATCGCCCGCTTTAAAAGCCCCCGTTTCCATCTTGCCGTGATGCACGACTACCTTCCCGGAACGCTGGGTATCGGTAACCAGAAAAACAGTTTTCCCTTTCACCAGCCTTCCGGTATCGCCGATCTGCCCTCCGGACTGCGCATAAAACGGTGTCGCATCCAGCACAACCGAAAACTCGTTCCCGCTGGAAGCTTTTTTTACCTCTTCCTGTCCCTTAAAAATTTTCAAAACCTTGGATTTAAAAACAAAATTTTTGTAACCCACGAAGCGGCTTTTGCCGCCTTTAATCCCGAGATCCAGGGTACTGAAAACATCACCTTTCATGGCGCTTCCCAATTTGGAACGCACCTTCTGCTCTTCCATCGCCAACTCAAACGATCTTTGGGAAAAATCGATCTTGTTTTCGTCAAGCCAGCCTTTCGTCAGCTCAAGGGGAATACCGTAAGTATCATAAAGCAGGAAAGCGGTCTTTCCGGCCGCTTCCGGATCCTTTTTCCCGCGCAAACCCGAAAACTTATCCTCAAACAGCTTGCGGCTGGAATCCAGGGCGCTGATAAAATTCTTCTCCTCAAGAAATATCGATTCGGCAATTCCTTCACCGCGGATCCCCAGGTCCGGATAGGGCTTTTTCATTACTTGCGCCACGACCGGGACCAGTTTATAAAAAAACGGTTTTTTTATCCCCTGGCTCCTTAAAGCCAGGACACTTTTACGGATAATTTTCCTGATCACATAACCCCTGGCTTCATTAGAGGGGTTCACTCCGTCGTAGATAGAAAAAACCGCCGCCCGGATATGGTCGCTCACCGCATAAACCAGCGCCGGGTCGGATTTGCCGCGGGATTTTTTTATTTCCGCTTCGATCGCCGAAGTAATCGGGAGGAACAGGTCGGTCTGGAAATTATTGGGCTTACCCTGCATCACCGCCGCCAGCCTTTCCAGCCCCATCCCGGTGTCGATATTTTTATGCGGCAAAGGCTCCAGCGACCCGTCAGGCTTACGATTAGACTGGGTGAAAACAAGATTCCAGATCTCGGCGAACCTCCCGCAGCTGCAGGCGGGATTACAATCCGGGTTTTTACATCCGGAAATCTTGCCGAAATCATAAAATATCTCGGAACACGGGCCGCAGGGCCCGTTGGGGCCTTTAGTCTTGGCCTCCGCCGGCCAGAAATTATCCTTATCCCCCAAACGGATGATCTTGCGGACGGGGATTTTTATATCGTCTTTCCAGATATTATAAGCTTCTTCATCGTCATGATATACCGAAACCCAGAGTTTCTCCGGCGGAATCTTTAACTCTTTAGTAAGAAACTCCCAGGCCCAGTTGATCGCTTCTTTCTTAAAATAATCTCCGAAAGAAAAATTTCCCAGCATTTCAAAAAAGGTGTGGTGCACGCTGGTTTTACCCACCTTTTCCAGATCGTCGGTACGCAGGCAGCGCTGGCTGGTCGCGGCGCGGCTGAAACCCGAGTCAAACCCCAGGAATTCTTTTTTAAACTGGTTCATTCCGGCGGGGGTAAAAAGAACCGTGGGATCGTCTTTAGGGACTAAAGAATCGCTCTCGACAATTTTATGCTTTTTCGCCTTGAAGAAGGCGAGAAATTTTTC
>JAQTRM010000032.1:0-11301 GCA_028711825.1 Candidatus Omnitrophota bacterium
TTCTTTTCTCCGGAGAAAATTCATTTCTTTACAACATTAATGTCTGCCATTTTAAAATAGCGGCAAACGCCCCTTTCGAGGAAAGATGGCTGGAGTTTCCCCTGGCGGAACCTCCTTCGGTAAGCTCGCGGATTCTTCGGTAAACGTCCCTGAGTGGTATCACAACCAAATTAGAAGGGTTGGTTTTTGTTTGAAGAGGTTATTTTTCCGGAGGTTTTACCAGATTGTTTTCGTTTGACATAATGGGCATTTTTTGACTTAACTCCTCGACGGGCCCCAAACCACGTCGTTTATGGCGGAGCCCGAAGGTGCCGATAGCGTCGGTCTTGGTCCTTTTTAAAATTCTGGATAACGGGAGAGGATTATGATATATTGTTCTATAAATTTGACTTAACTCCTCGACGGGCGTCCAAACCACGTCATTTATGGCGGAGATATTCCTTCAGTCTCTCTAGAACGGAGGATTCTAATATCAAAGACCTTACCATTATAATATCTTCTGCTTCGTTAGAAATTAAGATGAAGAGTTGCAGGGGGCAAGACGGTGGCGATCAAGGAACGGATAAGCGTGGAGGATTTTGAGGAGGAGGGTGCTTTATGCCGGGGTTGGTTGCGTGAATAATGAAAAACTGGGGATCAATTTTACCGATGTTCTGAAGGCGCCCAGGAACGCCGGCCCGGTCTATGTTACATCTCAGATCGGGACCCAGACTAAATCTTACAAAAACAATCCAATCGTAGTCGGTAACTCTGATATTCAGGGCATCGACATTGCCTTTTAAGGTCTCGGCCGGCGATAGAGAGATTTTTGGATGAAAAAAAAGATATATTTTTTATCGGCTCTCCTGCTGGTTTTTCTTTTTCTTGACTGGTTTGTCTCCAGTCAAGCCCGGGCTTTAAGGATAGACCGCAATATTCTTTATTCGGTAGACGATGTCTTCCGTTTCTGCTATCTCAAGGCGTCCTTTTACCATCCGGTTATTTTTCTAAACCCCAACCTTAAAATCCTTTCTATGATGATCTCCAGGCTGTTTTTTGCGCTCCTGCCGGACGGCATGCTTTCTTTGCGGGTAATGAGCAGTATCTTTTCAGTGGCGACGATCGCTTTTTTGTATAAAGTTACCCGTATAGTCAACCCCGGGAACAAGCTTCCCGTCCTACCGGTGTTGTTTACTTTAACCTCCGCGGTGTACCTGCTGGTTTCGGTTTCCGCCCTGGCGGAAAGTATGTTCACTTTTTTTCTTATCGCGGCGCTTTATCTGTTTTATTCGCGGCGTTATTTGTTCTCCGCCATTATGGTATCTCTTTTGCCTGTCATCAGGCAGGAAGGGTTGTTTTTTATGGCCGCCTGGGCGATCGTGCTGGCGCGGCAGAAAGGATGGCGTTACCTGATTGTTTTGCCGGTACCCTTTTTTCTTTGGAGCCTGGCCAATGTTGTTTTTCTGGGCCATAGCCCGATCTATACTGTACTTTATTTTAAGCACCTTTCCCCGAATACTCCTACCAGTGTTTTAATGCTTCCCCGTGAATTCAACATGAATATTATTTATTTTTCCCTGCCGGCGTTTGCGCTTTTTGCCGCGGGGTTATTCCATGAGAGGAAGAATAAAAACTATCTTTTGATATTTCTCTGTGTTTTATTCCATTTGGGTTTTTTGGCTCTTTCCAGCGCGATAAAACTGTTTAAGACGGGTTACTTGTCTTACGTGATAAGGCTGATCGCTCCGAGTATTCCCCTGGTTTCGATATACATGGGGAGCGGTTTTGAGTTCCTGGCACAGAAATTCCTCCGGGGGAGAAAAGGATTAGCCATCAGCATAGTATCGGTGTTTTTGTTCTCTGCCGGTATGATGTTCGGAAGGATCCAAGCGTTCCAGAAGGTTCCTGTAGTAGAAGCGGATTCTGTGAGCGAAAGGCAGATTTTCGTCTTAAAAGAAGCTGGCATCTGGCTTGATGGTTATATGCGTGAAAAAGAGATAAATAATTTATACGTTCTAGGGTCTTCCGCAACCAATAAATTTGTCCGCCGGATATGGATGGAGTTGTCGGGAAAGGTGCGGTATTATACGATCGTAGAATGGAGAACTCTTCTGGATATGTTTACTTTTAAGCGGACTCCCTTTATTAATGAGCCCGTGGTTTTTATCTGTTTAAACGATGAGGATTTCGAATATCCGGAAAGTTTTAATAAAACACGCATAAAGGCCTTTCCGGAGGTATCTTTGGAGTTTTATCTTCTGGAGCCGCAGCAGACGGATTCAACAGAATGATTTTATTTTTTATTGTAATTACGGGAATTTCTTTAAGGCTCTACCAGCTGGGGGCATTTAGCCTTTGGTTTGATGAGGCAGATTCCATACTTTCGGCAATTCCGCCTTTTCAGGTATTAGGAATGTTGAAAGCGGGGCGGGTGCTGGTGATGCATAATTTGTTCCTTAATTTTTGGAAGATAGCGGGAACCGATGAATTCACTCTCCGGATTTCTTCGGCGATCTTCGGGGTTTTGGCGATTGTCGTCCTTTACCGGATAGCCGAATATGTCTTTGATAAAAAAACCGCCTTATGGAGCGCTTTTCTGTTAAGCATTTCCCCTTTTAATATCTATTATTCGCAGGAACTGCGGCCTTATGCGATGATGGTGCTGCTCACGCTCTGCGCCGTTTATTGCCTTGTTAAGGGGCTGAAAGAAAAGAAAATAACCTATTGGCTGGGTTACGTCGTTTTTACCGTCCTGAATTTCTATACCCATTGGATAGCGTCTTTTTATTTTTTTACCGTTATTGTTTATTTTATTATCTGGCGCCGGGATCATAAAGAGGTGCAGAAAGCGTTCATCTTTAGCAATGCGGTAGTCGTGTTATTATCCATCCCCTGGGTATGGTCGCTGGTGCGGGTTTTCCGGTTGATTCTTGACTGGGATTCTTTATTTTCGAAAATAAGCATCGGCTGGATCCCCGCAGTAGATTATGCGTCCATACCGTTTACTTTAAAAAATTTTGCCGCAGGTTACAGCGTAAACTATTTTATCGGCGGGGCAGCTTTATTGTTGTATGGCATATTCTTTCTGCGGGGAGTTTTTCTTCTCCGGAACGACAGGAAGATGTGGTTGATGTTCTTGTTGTTTGTTTTTCCGATTATTCTTTTATACGGGATATCGGAATACCGTTCATGCTATGTGGATCGTTATCTGATCGTAAGTTCCGCGTTTTTTTATTTGATCGTCGCCTGTGGACTAAGGGATACCAAAAGGGTTTTGCGGATTGCTGTTCTCGGAGCTTTTATTGTTTTTTCGGCCTGCGGCCTGATAATGCAATACCATAATTTCCTGGCCGGGGATTTTATAGAGCATCGTGGCGCGCAGTGCAAGAAACAGGAACATCGGGCCGCAGATTACGTGCTGCAGCGCCTTAACCCTGAAGACGGGATATTGCATGTCTGCAGGAGTACGGTGCTGCCGTTTGAATTTTATTTTAAATACGGTGAAAAAACCGGGTGCGGCCTGCGTGGAAACGACCATCCACAGACGCTTGTTTTTCTGCGGGGCCGGGAGGATTCCCTTCCAACCCTGGAATTATATAAATATTCCCTGGTTACCGGGGATTTAGACAGCCATTATGTTTACCGTCCGCTTAATGCCCCGGTTAGAAGTTATAACCGGATTTGGCTGATTTTTTCAGAATGGGATTTTTCTTCGGCCAGCCTGCCGGGTTCTCCGGGGAATAAGGTGATTGATTTATTAAAGGAAAATTACCGTATAGTGGATTTTAAAAGATTTTATGGGGTAGAAGTTTATCTGTTTATTAAGAAATAGGCGGTCAGGGGGTATTTTTATACGTTCGCCGCTTTAAAGCCCCGGCTCTTAAAGGCTGGGGAAGGAAGCGGCTTGAGCATCAATTCCGAAGCAAACCCTCAGGCTAAAACCCGGGGTATACGAGAGTTGATTCAAATATGAAGAAAATTATTTTCTTAGACCCGCTGAGTTACGATGAAAAATCTTTACGCCATCGGCACCTGCTGCGGGAGTGGAGCGGGGCATACATCCCCGGAGATATTCCTTTGCCCCCGCTGGATCTTATGTATGCGGCTGCTTATCTGCGCAGGCGCGGCCACAGCGTCGGGATTATCGAGGCAAACATTAACCATTGGCCGTATAAAAAAGCGGCAGGCATGGTTGCGGCCGGATCCCCGGATTTCGTTCTTATTCCCACTACTTATTACAGCCTGAAATCCGACAGGCTCCTGGCCGCCTATATTAAAAATATATCTCCTTCGGTAAAAATAATCTTTTCCGGAGCCCCGGTAGTTTATGAACCGCGCCTGGCGCTTGAGGGCGGGGCAGCGGATTTTGTCGCTTTAGGCGAGCTGGAACTGCCGGTTTTTAATATTATGGAAGGGAATTACGCTGAAAATGTAGCTTATCAAGATAAAGGCAGGATTATCTGCGGCCGCAGAAGCATCCTGGATCTGGATGAATTGGATATTCCGGCCAGAGATCTGGTCGATAACCAGGCATACCGTTATGTTTTTTTTAACCGGAAAAACCCGGTAACCGCGATGTCTTTAAGCCGGGGCTGCCCGCATGGTAAATGCAATTTCTGTGTTTCTTCGTTATATAACTTGGGTCAGGTAAGGTTCCGGCCGTTCGTCTCGGTCATCCGGGAGATTGAGGAGATTGTCTATAAATATAAGATCGGGGAGATTTTTTTTCGGGATCAGTGTTTGACCGCGAGCCGTGAATTGATCTGGATGCTTTGCGAAGAGATGCTTTTGAGGAATATCCGTATTCCCTGGAGGGGTTCCACAAGGGTCGACCTGGTGGACAAGGAACTGCTTGGTTTAATGCGCCGCGCCGGGTGTTATCAGTTGTCTTTTGGTTTTGAAAGCCCTTCGCAAAAAGCTCTTGATTTGGCTAATAAGGGGATCAAGGTGGAGCAATCCAGGCAGGCCAGCCGCTGGGCAAAAGAGGCGGGCCTGGAGGTGGTCGGGCTTTTTATCTGCGGATTACCCGGCGAAGACGGTGATGATTACTCGGAAAGCCTGTTGAAATTCGCTTTAGAGCTGAACGTGGATTACGCCCAGTTTTGCGCCGCCGATTTACTTCCGGGAACCCCTTATTATGAAAAATCCCGGGGCAGCCCTGGATTCCTGCCTCCGGAAAAGGCGAGCAAGGAAACCCGGCGCGCCTTCCTGAAGTTCTACCTTCGGCCGGGTTTTCTCGGCCGCCAGCTGAAAAAAATACGCTCGGCAGGAGATTTGAGATTTTTAATATCGCGCGGAATTAACGCTTTTATATCTTATTCTTAAAAAAGCTTTCTTGCCGTAATATTCCCGCAGGGATTTTTTATTTTGCAGGTGTGGCTAAGAGGGGCAGATTGTGATATATTAATTTTTTAGCTACTAGCCGGGCATCCGGGATTAACAATGCGGGATGCTTAGATAGGAATAGATAAGATATGCAATTTGCAATTCCCACAAACTGGCAGGATGATTTTCTCGCCGGAATCGTTAATTCGGGGGAAGCCCTGGAGATATACGGAAAATTGAATTCCGATTTTTTCGGAGGAGGGAAACATTCTTTTCAGCTGCCGGATGTCTCAAAAAAAAGGATTCAGCGCGACGTCGCGCAGATGCACCGGTACGGTTTCAAGTTCAATTATCTTCTCAACGGGACTTGTTTTAATAATTTTGAATGGACAATCGGCGGGCAAAAAAAGATCCGTTCACTGCTTGACTGGTTGATCAGGATCGAAGTCGATGCGGTAACCGTCGCGATTCCCTATCTTCTGGTAATGATTAAAAAAAATTATCCTTCCTTGCGGGTATCCGTCTCAACGCTGGCGGGGGTGAATTCCGTAGCCACGGCCAGGTATTGGGAGGATCTCGGCGCCGACCGCATTACCCTCCTGAATACGGACGTTAATCGCGATTTCCCTCTTTTGAAGAAGATAAGAGAAACGGTGGGCTGCCAGCTTCAGTTGATCGCCAATGTCAACTGCCTTTACCGGTGCCCCTTTTACCTGCACCACGGTAATATGGCCACTCATAGTTCGCAAAAAGGCCATCGCCTGAAGGGGTTTGTGATCGACTACTGCCGGATCAGCTGCCGTTACCGCCAGATTATGGACCCCGTGGAGTTTATCCGCAGCCCCTGGATCCGGCCGGAGGACGTCGGGTATTATGAAGATATCGGGATTGATTCCCTTAAGCTCATTGACCGGGGAATGAGCACTTCTTGGATTTCCCTGATATTAAAGGCTTATCTGAAAAGGAAATATGAAGGCAACCTTATCGATCTGTTCCCCAGCCCGCTAAAGACTATTCGTTTCAATAAATTCAGCCCTTTTTACCTTAGCCGTTATTTTTTCTTTCCGGGTTTCGTGAATGTTTTTAGGCTCCTGAAACTGAGAGGGCTCCTGAAGGAACCGGATATATATATCGATAACCGGAAGCTGGACAATTTCCTGGATTTTTTCATGAAGAACGACTGTAACCTGCGCGGCTGCCGGGATTGCGGTTACTGCCAGAGAGTTGCCCGGGAAACGGTCCGGATGGAAGAGGCATCTCTTAGGCATGCGGCGGAAAAATACCGTGAATGCCTGGACATCCTTTCTTCTGGAAAATTATTTGAGGGTAATTTTACGGTTTAAACGGTAAGCAGGACGGAGATTAAACGAAGATGCTTAAGATATCGGTGCCGACAAATTGGCGGAAAGATCTGGTGCCCTTGGCAGGCCGGGAGCAAGTGGATGAATTTTACGGCAAGCTGGCGCAGGATTTTATTGGAGGGGGGAGGCCCGCATATAGCATTTCCCAAATTTCCCGCAAAGGCGCAGTTTCGCATATCCGGGATGTCAGGAGTTCCGGCTGCACCTTTAATTATCTCCTGAACGCCACCTGTCTCAATAATATGGAATTGACCCGCCGGGGGCAGAAAGAGATCTGTTTGCTGCTTGATTGGTTGGAAAGTATGGGGGTGGAAAGGTGTACCGTGGCGGTGCCTTATCTCCTGGAACTGATCAAGAAAAGATACCCCCGGTTCAAGGTGTATGTTTCCACTAGCTCGCGGGTAGACAGCCTGGAGCGGGCCAGGAGATGGGAAGGGTTGGGCGCCGACGGGATAATCCTGGATTCGGTGAGCGTGAACCGTAATTTCGGTCTGTTGCGGCAATTAAGAAGCCAGCTTAAGTGTGAGATGGTATTGATCGCCAATGTTAACTGTATCTATGCCTGTCCTTTTAAAAATTACCATTGCACCGCGATCTCCCACGCCTCGCAGTCCGCTTCCGCCTCACAGGGTTTTTTTATGGATTATTCTTCTTTGATGTGCGGCTACCTGAGGGTTAAATATCCGGAAAACTTTATTCGAGCCGATTGGATCCGGCCGGAGGACGTCGTATTGTATGAAGACCTGGGGATTGACCGTATTAAGCTGGTGGACCGGACGATGCCTACGGAATTTATCTTTGCGGTCGCCTCTGCCTACATCAATCGGAGGTATGACGGAAACCTGCTGGATCTTTTCGCCAACTGCAGGAAGAAGCTTATGTATAATAAGATAGACCTCGCCAGGAAAATAAAATACCTTTTCCATCCTTTTAGGATAAATCTTTATCAGGTCTCTAAGCTTAAGGACTTGACCTTCGATATGTTTTACCTGGATAATCGTTCTTTAGACGGTTTTCTGGAATATTTCATGAAAAATGATTGCCGCCTGAAGTCCTGCCGGGAATGCGGGTATTGCCGGGAGTTGGCCTCTCGCGTCGTGAAGGTCGACCGCCTCCTGCAGCAGAAGCTTATCGAGCGCTATGAGCAGTATTTATCCCGGGTTGTTTCCGGGGGAATCTTTAAATATATCTGAAAATCTTTTATAAAATGCGCATCCTCTTAATCAACCCCAGTTCAGAGCTGAATATTGAGGCTGGAAAATACCGCAGGTTTGTTTCCCCTCTGCCGCCATCGGGGTTGGCTTATATCGGGGCGGTGCTGGAAGCCGGTGGTTTTGAGGTCTTTATTGAGGATCAATTCGCCAGCCAGATCAGTAACCAGCAACTTCTGGAAAAGGTGAAAGCGATAGCCCCGCAAGTTGTAGGTTTTTCCTGCCTTACTACCGCGATGAACAACGTCGGCTTCCTGGTCGGCCAGATCAGGAAGCGGCATAAGGATGTTAAAATCATCCTTGGTAATATCCATCCTACTTTATTTGCCCGCGAGGTTCTTGAGCGCGCGGGTGCTGATATCGCGGTCCGGGGAGAAGGGGAATACAGCATGCTGGAGACGGCATGCGCCTTAAGGGACGGGAAACCCCTGGAAGGGATACGGGGGATAAGTTTTAAAAAAGCCGGCGAGGTAGTCCAGAATCCCGACCGTGAATTGATCCGGGATTTAAAGGTGCTGCCGTATCCGGCATGGCATCTTTTCGATTTAAGCCTGTATATGAATTTTACGGTGATCGGGGTTTATAACCAGACCATCTTGCCGGTCCAGGCTTCCCGCGGCTGCCCTTATCGTTGCTATTTTTGTTCCCAGGACAAAGTCTATCCCGTGACGCGTTACCGGCAGGTAAAAGACGTGGTGGATGAGATTGAATTCCTCGCGGATAAGTTCGGGGTGAGGAATTTCGGTTTTAACGACGCGTATTTTCCCTTTTCGGTTAAGCATGGCATGGAGTTTTGCGAAGAGCTGATGCGCCGCGGTTTGCATAAGAAGATGAAATGGATTACGGAGACCCGGGTCGATAAGGTTAGCCTGGAACTGCTGGTGAAGATGAAAGAGGCGGGCTTAAGACTGATTCTTTACGGGTTTGAGTCCGGGAACCAAAGGATCCTGGACCTTATCAATAAGGCCGCTACCCTGGAGCAGGCCAGGGAGGCGGCGGCAATGACCAAGAAAGCGGGGATTTTTATTTCCGGGCTTTTTATCCTGGGGCTGCCGGGGGAAACCCGACAGACCTGTCTGGATACCATTCGTTTCGCCAAGGAGATTGATCCGGAGATCGCCAAGTTTAATATCGCCGTCCCTTTTCCCGGTTCAAGATTTTTTGAAGACCAGAAAGAAAAGCTCGGGGGTTCCGCCGAATACCGGAAGTTTTCCAGCTGGTATGATTTTTATTCGGCCAAAGGCAATCTTATTTACAGCCCGGATTCCATCGGGAGCGAGGAATTGCGCAATTTGCAGAGGAAGGCAATGTTTGAATTTTATTTGAGGCCGGCTAAAGTCTGGAGGCATTTAACCGGAGGGATATTTCCTTTACGCGATCTGCTATATGGGTTTTATGTTTTGATGGATAATTATTCAAGGTTTATTCTTGACCGGCTGGCATACGGTTTCCGGGGCGCGCCCCGTTTTTTTTCCAGGAGAAGATGAAAACAAAAAACATTGTTTTGCTGGACCCTTTAACTTATTTGAGAGGTTCGCCCGGCCACTACCATTTTGTCAGAGACTGGTCGGGGGCCAGGCTTCCGGCGGATGTCTGCCTTGCTCCCCTGGATCTTATCTGTGTGGCTGCTTATTTGCGCAAGCACGGGCATAAGGTGAAGATAATCGAGGCGAGTATTAAACATATCCACCATCCGGCATTGGTGGAGATGGTTAAAATAGAAAATCCGGATTTTGTCCTGATTCCCTCGGTAAGTTTCGGCATCGAAAGCGACAAGCTTCTTTCTTCGCTGATCCGGGCGTCCCTGCCGGATACTAGAGTGATTTTTTCCGGGGCCCTGGTTACTTATGACCCCGGGGGTGTCTTGTTCGACGGGAGCGCGGATTTTGCGATCCTGGGTGAATTGGAAATTCCGCTTTTGAATATCCTGGAGGGAAATTACGGGGATAACGTGGCTTTCCTGGACGGTAAAAGGAACCTCGTGAAAGGAGAGAGAAGGCTGCTTGACCTTAAGGAGCTTCCTTTGCCGGCAAGGGATCTTATCGATAACCGGGCTTACAATTACGCCATTTTTAACAGAAGGAATCCCATTACCGCGATGGCCTTGAGCCGGGGCTGTCCCCATAGCAAATGCGAGTTTTGTCACACCAACCTTTATACGTTGGGACGGATAAGGTTTAGGGATCTTGAAGCGGTCGCCGAAGAGTTCCGGGAGATAGCGTTTAAATATAAGATCGGGGAGATTTTTTTCCGGGACCAGGCTTTTACCGCTGACCGGGAGTTTGTCTTTAAGGTATGCGAGTTTCTTATCTCAAACCGGATCGGTATCTCCTGGCGGGCGGAAACCCGGGTGGACCTGGTGGATAAGGAGATGCTGCGGATGATGCGCCGGGCGGGCTGTTACCAGCTTTCCTTCGGTTTTGAAAGCTGTTCACAGAAATCCCTGGATTTTAATAATAAGGGTATTAGCCTGGAGCAATCTAAGGAGGCATCGCGGATAGCCAGGCAGGCGGGGATTGAGGTTGTGGGGTTATTCTTATACGGGATGCCCGGGGATACCAGGGAAACCATGGGAAGGCTGATGAATTTTGCCCTGGATCTTAAAGTGGACTACGCGAATTTTGAGGCGATATATTTCATGCCGGGCTCCCCGGTTTATGAGAAGATGCTTAAAAGCGGGCAGGTGGAATTCTTTCCAAGGCAGCTTTTAAAAAAATATGTCAAGCGGGCTTACGCGGGATTTTACCTGCGGCCGGCGTTTATATATAAAAACTTAATAAAGATGTTTAAGAACGGTTCTTTTCTCCGGGCGGGGGTAACCCTGAAGGTCCTGCGCGGGGCGTTTTCTTTCTTTTTGAGCCTGGGATTTTCCCCTTTCGGGATGTTCAGTAAAAAGAAAAGATCGGAATGAGGAGCGCGGAGATGTTTGTTAAAAAAATTATTTTTTCTCTGGCGGCGGCGGTTTTCGGCGTTTTTATAATTTTCGGTATTCTGGAGGTCGCCGCGCGTTTTATCTGGAAGTATAATGTTTCGCTGCGCGAGGTGACGCGCAAAGCGGAGGACCCCAGGATAATGTTTGAAATGGCTCCCGGGACGGAAACCGTCTTTACCGGTCAGCATGTAAAGATCCGTCCGACTACCATCAAAATTTCTTCGCAGGGGATAAGAGACCGGGCATATCCTCTGGAAAAGCCGAAAGGGGTATACCGGATTGTTATCCTGGGCGATTCGGTTTCTTTCGGCTGGGGAGTGGAATTGGATGAAACTTTTCCCAAGCTTCTGGAATTTTTTCTTAATGAACGGGAACCCGGAAAGTATGAGGTGATCAATTTTTCGGTCCCGGGATATAATTTCTCCCAGGAGGTGGCGACCCTGGAAACAAAATGCCTTGCTTATCATCCCGACCTGGTCATTTTTTCTGTCTG
>JAQTRM010000032.1:11401-13286 GCA_028711825.1 Candidatus Omnitrophota bacterium
ATCTTTTCCCGGGCAGCTTGCCTGGCTTCATATTACGGGAGGGGAGCCTTTTATCCATCCGGAAATCAGCGAAATCCTTTCTTTTGTCGGTTCCCTGAATTCTTCGATGCTGGTTTCGATAAGCTCTAACGGCCTGGAGGAAGAAAAAATCCGAAGCTTATTATCCCGGTTGGCCCTGGAGAACCGGAATAAAATATTTTATTTAAACCTTTCTCTTGACGGGAACCAAAAGGAACATGATTTCTTGAGAGGGGCAGCGGGGGGATTTGCTAAAACCAGCCGTTTGCTAGGCTATTTTGGAGAATTGTCGGAGAGATGCCCGCTTTTTACGGTGGGGATTAATTCTACGATCTCCCGGTTCAATATCGACAGTTTTTATGATTTTTATTCCGAAGCCTCCGGCAAGCTGAAACACATTAATGTGAATCTCGCCGAATTCTCCTCTTCTTGTTATCGTAATTCCCCGGACCTGTCTTTTGAAACAGCGGATAAACCTAAATTAAGGATTTTATTGGAAGGACTGGCAAAGACCTTTCCCTGGTATCCGGCGGAATCTTTTATTAAAAAGCTGTATTTAAAATCCATGATCCGGGAAAGCCGGGGTATTCCCTGCCCGGTTCCCTGTTCCTCTTACCGGGATAATATCCTGCTTTTTGGCGACGGGACTGCCAGCCCCTGTTTTAAATTGAGCCACCAAAAGATCCCCGTCCGTCCGCCCGATTTAAGAAAAATATCCGGCGCCTGCCGGGCTTTAATGGAAAATGGTAACGGTTTACGGGCATGCGGCGGATCCTGCGTGCTTTCATGCGAAAAGTATTTGCATATCATTAACAGTATTGTTAAACTTAAAATAAACAAGATCCTTCCGTTATTATTTTCTTAGAATGAAAAAACGTTTGTTCAGCGGGTTAAAAGAAATGTCCGAAAAGGTCCGCTCCTCTTTTTTCCGGAGGCCTGCGCTTTGGACCTTTTTAATTTTAGCCGTTACTTCCTTACTGCTTTTTCTCCCGTCTTCTTTCGATAATTTTTTCCACACCGGGCCGGACTGGGAGATTGTTTCTACCGGGGAAACGATTTTTCCGGGGGGAGGATTTAACCTTCATGCTCTTTATTCCTGCCTTGGAGCTATTTTTACCAAAGGGATCACGCGTTCTTTGGACTGGGTTACCTGGATTATCGATTACCGTATCTGGGGGCTTAACGCCCAGGGGTATTTTATCGAGAATATCTTACTTCATGTTTTCAATTCATTCCTGGTATTTTTATTGCTGGATATTTTATTCAAAGAAAAACTTTTAAGCCTGGTTTCCGCCTTTATTTTTTGCGTGCATCCCATTAATGCCATTGTTCCGGTGGACATCAGCGGCCGGCCCGCCGGGCTTTGCGCTTTTTTTTACCTGGGGGCGCTGGTTTGTTTCTGCCGCTTCTTGAGGGATAAAAAACCCGGATTTTATCTCCTTTCTTTATTCTCTGCCTTATGCGCTTTCTTGAGCAAGGAGACCGCTTTTTTACTGCCGCTGGTAATTATCTTAACCGGGGCTTTTTTGCGCCGGACCCCAGGGCAGTCTGGGAGATCCGAAAGAAGAGGCTCGGCAGCGGGTTTATTCTTCAGGAAGTTGGCCGGTTTATGGATTTACCTGCCTTATTTTATCCTCGCCGCGCTGGTTTTTATCCCGATCAACAGCCAGATCACCGGGGGTTACGGCCCTCCGGGCCCGCACTCCTGGTGGTATAGGAACGCTTACAGCCATGCGGAGCATTACTGGCTGCACATAGATTTCAGCCGGTTTATCGCCAAGGAGTATTTTCTGCTTATCCCGCATATGCTGCAGGTTCTTGCGGTTTATGTTTTTAAAAAATTCCTGCTCGTCCCCTGGGATACCTG
>JAQTRM010000033.1 GCA_028711825.1 Candidatus Omnitrophota bacterium
GTGCGCAATAATTGTGATATTTTACCACAATTTAAAAAATAAATCTAACTGGTTTTAAGTAATCTTCCAGATTTTTTCCTTATACTGGTCGACCATGCGGTAAGTATTAAAATACGCGGCGGCGATAAGGCATTCAATCATCATATCGATCCAGGCGCTTGAGGCGTTCAGATTACCCGCCTGGTTAGTCTGATAATACAACCCCACCATTTTCTGCAGGGTTCCGTAAAGCTCCTCGGCGTCGCTGTTCATATGCAGGTCGCTTTCGTTGCCAACCTGCCCTTCTTTATTCTGATAACCGAAGAAAGCGCCGATTTTCTTATCCGTGGCCTCGGCCACCCAACCGTCGACAGTGCTCATCTGCAGGACGCCGTTTAAGATCGCCTTCATCCCGCTGGTGCCGGAGGCCTCAAAAGGCGGCAGGGGATTATTCAGCCAGACATCGACGCTGGAAGTAAGCTTTTTTCCCAGCGAGATATCGTAATTCTCCAGCACAATAATCTTTAATTTATCGTAATTCTGCGTCATGCGGTCCACCTTATCAAGCATCTCGTTGATATAGGTAAAACCCAGGTTGTCGTTAGGATGCGCCTTGCCCGCCATGATCACCTGCAGCGGACCAACCTCATCGGCAATCCTCGCCAACCTGCCGATATCATGCAGGATAAGGCTGGGACGTTTATAAGCCGCTATCCTTCTCGCCCAGCAGACGGTAAAGATGTCGCGGTCAAGCTTCCATTTTTCAAGCATTTTACAAAGAGCGGTTTTATTTTCCTGATGCGCCTGCCAGAGCCCGGCGCGGAAATCGGCATTATCCTTGAGCTTCACGGCATCCGCCAGTATCATGGGATTAGACCTGAAATCTTTAAATACCTCCGGGAATTTTTCGAAAATCCCGCCGAAGGATTCCGACATCCAGGTTGGAGGATGCACCCCGTTGGTTACATACTGGATACGCTCCTTATAAGCCGGAAACTGGATATGCATTACCTTCTGGTGGTTATGCGCGACCGCGTTGATCGCCGATGAAATATTCATCGAAAGCAGGGTAAGATTCGCCAGCCCCGGGCGTTCTTTGCCGAAATTCTCAATCGTGACGGTATCTTCGGGATTTAATACCTTATTTAAATCGTCGAAGGAAAAACGGTCGTGCCCCGCCTCAACCGGCGTGTGACAGGTATAAACAAATTTTTTCTTTAAATCCTCAAGCCCTTCTTTATCCAACCCGCGGGCGCGCGCCACGAAAGCGAATATCGCGTGCCCTTCATTAAGATGGTAGGTGCTGATCTTATACCCCAGATTATCCAGGGCTTTCACCCCGCCGAAACCCAGCATCACCCGCTGCAATAGTTTCAGGAAAACGTTATCGCTGCGATAGAGCTGGTCGGTCAAGAGCCGGCCGCGCTCGCTGTTGGATTCGATATTCGAATCAAGTAAAACCAGCGGGATTACCGCGTCGTGCAGGCGGCTGTAAACATAATATTTCCAAAGCCTGAGCTCCACCTCTTCGGGCTTAAGAGAAACTTTAATCCTGTTCTTAAGCGGGATCAATCCGGGGTAAGCATAAGGATCCCAGCGCATCTTTTCCGGTGCCTGTCCGTATTTAAACCAGAATTTCTGGCGGAAATAACCTGAATTCCAGAGTATACCCAACGCCGCCACAGGGAGTTTATAGTCAGCCATCGTCTTGACGGTATCGCCCGCCAAAACACCCAGCCCGCCGCTGTAAATAGGAAGATCCAGGATATTATCCTGATGCAGGGCGAAGAAATAATCCGCTACCCGGAAATTCGAGAATACCGCATTCTCCGGCATCTTGTTGGCGGGGCCGAGGGGGAAACTCCCGGTAAATTTATTGTAACAGCTGGTCGCCAGGCCGTATTCCATGGAGAAATAGGCGATACATTTTTCTTTCTCCTCCCGCAATCTCCTTTCCGCCTTGACAATCGCCTCAAGGGGCATATTGAAATAATTCTCGCCCTTGATCTCTTTGGCGTAACGGCCGTCGGGGTCATCCACCTGGACCAGCTTATAAAACTCTTCGATCAAATTCCCGTTTTCCATCCTTATCTCCACCGGAAATGCAAATAAACCCTGTTCCAGCCTTTGTCGGTCTTCTCGAGCCGAAAAGGAAGCTGCCGGTTTTCTTTATTGTTCAGAAAATTAAGAATACGTTTCTTGATGCTGTCGGCGGCCGGCCCGTAGGCGATCTCAACGAGGCTGGCGCGCCCCTCCTGCGCTTCTTTAAGTATTGCCGCGATCCGTTCTTCAAGATCCGCGACCGCCGGATACAGGTTTAATTTTAGTTTCATCAGCGGCGCCCGTCTTTTTTCCGACGCATACCTTTGCCCTTCTTCCAGGGGTTGGCCTCGGGAAGCCTTTTCTTCCAGGGCCTGTCCTTGACAAGTTTCTTCCAGGGTTTAGGTTCAGGGGCCCTCTTCTCCCAGGGCTTACCCCCGGCAAGTTTCTTCTTCCAGGGCTTACTCTCGATATTATCTTTGCTCCAGGGCTTGGCTTCTAAAGGCTTCTTCTCCCAGGGCTTGGCTCCGGACAGTTTCTTATTCCAGGGCTTTGCTTCGGCAGTATTTTTAACCCAGGGCTTGGCTCCGGCAGGTTTTTTCTCCCAGGGCTTAAAACCTTCCCCGGATTTTACGAAATCCCCGCGCCTTGTTTCTTCCGGACGGCCGCCCCCGGAGCGCTCCGGGCGTTCATACGGCGCGCCTTCCTTCCCTTCTTTACCGGGCTTATTAAAAGAAAAACCATACCTGGGTTTTTTACGCCAGCGCATGGGGTTAGATTTATGTTTACGGCGCTTGAAATCGGAAGGTATCGCGGAGGCCGACCTTTTTTTCAAGAAACTGATCGAACGCCTTCCTTCTTTATACCTTCCCGTCCGTTCCAGCTCTAATTTTTTCGGGCGTATCTCGGCGGGGCCTTCATGTTTCTTGGATACCGCGGGCATCACGTTAATCGGGCGCCCCAGGATCTCCTTTCCCTGCAGGCGCTCGATCGCCGCGCGCGCCGCGCGTTCATCAGGCATGCTCACGAAACCGAAACCGCGGGATTTGACGCCTTTTTTCTCCATGACGATCGAGGCAGACTCCACCGCGCCGAAAGAAAGAAAAACCTTCTTTAAATCCTCTTCGTTTACCTCAAAAGCCAGATTACCTACGAATATATTCATTTGATTTGCCGGTTGGAAAACCCGGCCCGAAAGACAGTGCTTGCCGGGAAATACCGTTTACGGACATAAAAACATTTTCGACCGCCTAAAACGGCTAACACATACTATAACATTACGGTTTTATTGTCAACCGGCTTTCAGCCATCAGCTATCAGTCGTCAGCTGTCAGCTGTCAGCTAAAGTCAAAGGCAAGACCAGGAATAAATCATGCGTAACTCGTAACGAGTAATTTAAAACAAAACCCTTTAAAGATAGATTCCTTTTAAACCCAAAAAATCAGAGATAGTCCTTTTTTGTTTAAGATTAACCAGTCCGCTTTTTGGTTTACGCCTTTGACTTAATTACGAGTTACCAGTTACGGATTACTGGTTACGAAGAGGTTTTCGCTTTTGCTGAAGGCTGACGGCTGAGAGCTGATGGCTGATGGCTGCGGATCAAGATTAGTATAATACAATCCCGCTGGAGTTCATCTCCGCGGTCTCTTTGGTTGAAGGATGCTTATTATCTTTAGTAACCCCGGCCGGGAGGATATTTTCCGCCTCTTCCACATTTCCGGAGCTTGCGGTGCCTGAAATGTTATTGTTGCTAGAAACGGATCTTGGGGCTTCAGTCTTGGGAATACGGAGATCCCGTTCCGCGGGAACCTCCGGCACCTTGATAATTGTAATCCCTTTTATTTCCGGAAGCTTCCTGCGGCGTTCCGGCGCAGCAGGCGGAAGGTATGCCCTGGGAGGAAGGATCGCCTCCGCGTTTCCTTCAGGAGCTTCCGCCGGTTTAAGCACGGGAGCGATCTTTTCCTCCTGCCGCAGCAGGAGCAGGCTTAACACAACCGCCGCCAGGAAAAGGCCGAGTAAAACAAAAAACCATTTATTTTTCATTCTTTAATTCTCCCATGATAAGGTCACATAATCCCCGGTGGTGGGGAGGAACGGCGGCGGGGAACTTAAAAGCCGCGAGTCGTAATCGTAATTCTTGGAATACCCGGAGACCTTGGTCGTCCCACTGAAGGTCCCCACCGGCCCGCGCTGTTTTTGAATAATGCCTCCGAAGACCGACAAGGTCCCTTTTGCCCCGCCGGTCCAGTAATTCTCAAGCAAAAATGAAGTATTCAACGCCATGACCGAAGCGTCAATCTCAAGATTATACGGAGCGGCGTCATCGATTACCACATCCGCCTCGGAAATTATCCCCAGGATATCAGTGGAAGTTGAACCCTCCTGGCGCGGGTTGTCGGCGTAAAGGATATTACCCGTAATATAAATATCCTTGCTTGCCCCTACCGTCAGCCTGCCGCTTAAGGTCCCGGAAATCTTCAGGATCCCTTTATTGACAAAAAGCGCCCCGTTGGAAGGAAGCGCAGTAGTGTAATTCCGCCAGCCCTTGGCGGAATTGGTCACCGTCATCGTGCCGTTGGAGTTCAGCACGATAGTGGTATCCCCGGTAAGCCGCAACCCCCCGCTTGCGGTGGAGGCGGTGCGCAGGTTCAATGCCTGGCTCGGCATAGTAACCGATTCGGCCCCGAGGGTTACCGTATCCTGGAAATCCGGCGTATCATACGGGGAATTGCTTAACTCCGAAGAATTGATATTATTGCCGTTATTATAATACCGAATGTAATCGTCGGCGGAACGGACCTCTCCCTCGAAGACCGGGCTGCCTTTGATATTAAAATGCCCGTTAGTATGTGTAGGGCCGTTCAAATAATCGTAATCCCAGAACCAGACATTCGTGCCGCCATAACTCTCGCTGTTGGTAAACCAGATGTAGCGGGCGTAATTGTCCGTCTGCACATAATTGGTGATCTTCTGGGCGGCCGTGCCGACCGAACCGGTGGACTCGATACGGTAGCGCCGGACACTGTTATCGCTTCCGGGAGAACCCAGATCGGTAAGGGTAACGGTATAGCTGCCCAGCGCGGTTCCGGTGGAAGGAACGCTCTGGGTGATACTGGAGATGCTGCCGATGGGAGGAGAACTTTGGGACCTCAGCCAGATCAGCGCCCGGTCGGTTCCCGCTTCGGCGATATTGAGCGCCTGGGCCTGTTTCTTGAAATTATTAGCGGCGCTATTCTGGGTATTACTGACCTCTACCACGAAACCGCCAAAGGCAAGCAGGATGGCGACCACCATATAGGTTACGATCAAGGCGGCGCCTTTTTTATCCCGGATTACCAAACCGATCTTTTTCATCTTAATTCCTCATCTTGACCACCGCCTGCTCGGAGTCCTGATAGGACTTCCCCTGTCCGTCGATTTTTGAAGCGGCGATATCTATCTGCAGGATAGCATCCTCGGCCGCCGGGCGGCTAAACTGCAGCAAAGAAATATCGGGAGCCACTACCGCCGAAGATACCCCTTCGGAACGGATCAGCCGCCCCTGCCCGTCTACAGCATAGGTTATTTCATCTCCCCATTCAATATTCCCCGCGGCATCCACCACATCGCCGTCGGAATCGGTATCTTCGGGGATCCGGAAAGTTATCGTGCTGGCGGAGGTACCCGCGCCAATACTGGTCTTGGAAGGCGCGGTCTGCCGCAGGTCGTGCGTCAAGGCGCCCACCGAAAAGATAAGATCCTGCCTCAACTGGGTGGGAATATCGCTTGCAAGCAAAGCGCTCTTGCCCGCCACCAGCGCGTATCCTAAAGCCAGCGCGACCACCAGAAAAACCGTTATCGCCACCAACACCTCAAGAAGCGTAAACCCCTTCATCTTTTAACGATTGGCCACCTGCGTAACCAGCTCCACTGTCGAATCGATTATGCCGTTGCCGTTGGCATCCTCACCGGAATCAAGCACCCCGTTAAGATTGGCATCCTCACCGATCACCCGGTTCCCCTGCCTCCAGCAGATGCTGATCGTTACCAGCAAAAACTCCGGGTTGGAATCGTCAACATAAACCACCCCCACGCTGGAAGGTATATTATTAACTAAAAAATTCAAAAGATTATAATCATCTGGAATCTGCGGAAAAGGCGTATTGCGGATCTCCTCCATCAGCCCCTGGGCTGCGGCGGTGGCGATGCTGGCATTCCTGGAAGTGCGGATAAGGTCGGTGCCGGCGATATACATCAGGAGCAGGCCGCAAATCGTAAATCCCGCGATCGCCGCTGCCAGGATAACCTCCGGGAGGACAAAACCTTTTTTGGAAAATTCCTTCTTTTTCATCGAGGCTATAATAAAAAACCTTTCTCTTGTGCACTTAAAGTATACCTTAAAAACCTGAATAAAACTATCACAAAAAAAACCGCCTTCCGGGAACTTTACCCGAAAAGCGGCATAATAAAAATCTTCCGGCGGCACCACCAGCCCAGAGTAAGAAAAAACTTAAGTCATATCCTCCAAAGGCATAAGAAAAGCCTTAATTCCTTCAGCACCGATCTTCTTGCGCAATTTCCGCACATAGTCAAGAATCTCTTTCGCCTGTTTTTCCTCACAAGCGACATAAATAGAATTATTCATCCCGGGCCAGATATCGTTCCCCAGGTGTGCCCCCGAAGAATCCCCTTTTCCGAAAACCCCGGTAATCTTGGTATAATTGGAAGCTCCGCAGGAAGAAAGCGCCTCCATTGCCTCCAGCTCTACCGCTTCGTTGTAAACGATAAATACCATCTTAAACATCGGCCTTTTTCCTCCTTGAATGAAATGCCGCGTAAAGCGTAGGCACGAAAAGCAAGGTCACAAAAGTGGAGACCGAAAGGCCTCCCATCATGGTAATTCCCAGCGGCTGCCAAGTCTCCGACCCCTCCCCGCGCGAGATCGCAAGAGGCAGGAGCCCAACCAGTGTCGTAATAGTAGTCATCAAGACCGGCCGCAGCCTATCCTTCCCCCCGGAGGTAACCGCGGTATACATATCGCTGCCGCGGGCGCGCAGGATCCCGATGTAACTGATAAGCACAATGGCATTATTGACCACGATCCCCATAAGCATTACCACCCCCAGAAAAGTAATAATACTCAAGGTCGTCCCGGTAAAAACAAAAGCCCAGATTACCCCGATAAAGGTAAAAGGTATGGCGAACATAATAATAAAAGGATCGAGCAGCGACTCAAACTGCGCCGCCATAACCATATAAACCAGGCAAATCCCCAGGACAAGCATAAAAAGGAGGTCCTTAAAAGCTTTCCCCTGTTCCTCGGCAACCCCGCCGAAACCCACCGAGATATCGGGAGGAAGCGTAATTTTCTCCAACTCCCGGTTGATATCTTCGATAATCTTGCCGGAGGAACGCCGGTAAGCGTTACATTCCACCCGTACCACCCTTTCCCGGTTCTGTCGTTCGATCTCCAGCGGCCCGGTAGCCTCATAGATACGGGCGAAGTTGCTCAATTTGACATACCGATGCCGCGGGTCGTTCTGACTGCTGTAAGTATCCAGGGGCATCATTACCGGAAGGTTATAAATATCCTCGGGCTTGGTGCGCGATTCATCATTCAGCCGTACGTAAATATCGTAAGTCTCCCCTTTCTCGCGGTATTTGGTGGCGGTGGAACCTTCGACGAGGGTTTTTAAGGTATTGGAGATGGTATTCATGTCAAGGCCGAGCATCGCGGCTTTTTCGCGGTCCACCTGGATCATCAGCTGCGGACGGTCGGACTCCCGGGAGATCGCCACATCCACCGCCCCGGGGACCTTTTCCATAATACCCTTAATCTTGGCGGCGAGCGCATCGGTCTGCTCAAAGGAGTGGCCGATAATCTCAAGCTGGATATTTTTCCCGCTGGCGCCGGTTACCAGACGGCCGATAGGATTGCCGGTTGAGATATCAGTTTTCATTACTCCGGGAATCATCTTAATCTTGTCGCGAACCATTTTTGCGACGTCATCAACCGAACGTTTCCGCTTGTTCTTAGGAACGAGCTTTGCGCCGGCGGAAATAATATTACTGCCGGAGGCATTCCCCATCGATTTACCGATCCCGGAGATCTCACCGCTGCGGGAATAATAGTAGCGCCTTTCGGGGACGTATTGCTTAATTATACCCTCGATCTTCCTGGCGACCTTGTCCGACTCTTCCAGGCGCGTGCCGATCGGCAGGTGAACCGTCATGCGCAGGTCGCCGCTGTCCTCCTCAGGCACAAACTCATTCCCTACAAAACGCCCCATGCCGAGCGAAAGGACAAAAATAATAAAAAATCCCCCCAGGACAAGCTTCCTGTGGTTCAGGCACCAGGCCAGGCAACGGCTGTAAAACTCTTCAAGCCGCTGGAACCATCTTTCCGAAAACCCGTAAAACCGCTCCAGGAGAGGATGTTTTTTCGATTTCTCCCCATTCTCCGGTTTCAGCCATTTGGAACAAAGCATGGGGGTAAAAGTAGCAGAAGTAAAAAGTGAGGCCGCCAGAGTAACGGTAACAATCATCGCCAACTGCCCAAACATAATACCGCTTACCCCTGACAGAAACAACAACGGCATAAAAACTACCACGGTAGTAAGGGTCGAGGCGGCAATAGAAAGAAACATCTCATTGGCCCCGAAGATCGCCGCCTCCTGAGGCCGCTGGCCGCGGGAGAGGCGGCGGTAAACATTATCCACAATAACGATGGCGTTATCAACCACCATCCCGGCGGCGATCGCTACCGAAGACAAGCTGATAGTATTAATAGTATTGCCGCTCAAAAAAAGATAGATAAAAGTAACCACCAGCGAAAACGGGATGGTAAGGGCGATAATCGCGCTGGGAAGGAAAGAACGCAGGAAAAACCAAACCACGAAAATAACCAGCACGATCGCCAGCCAAACCGAAGATTTCAAGGAATTCAGGGAATTGATAATATCCTGAGAGGTGTCAAAGATCACCGTCATCTGCACATCCGAAGGCAAGGTTTTTTTCAAGGTCTCCAGCCTTTTCTTTACCCTTTGGGCGACCTCCACGGTATTGACACCGCTCTGCTTCTGCACCATCATGATCAGGCCCGGGTTGTCGTTGATGCGCACCAGCGTGGTAACTTCTTTAAAACTATCCTCGATCTTGGCGACATCTTTTAAATACAGCGGCTTGCCGTTACGTTTTCCGAGAATTACCAAATTCATCTCCTCAGGACTGGCAAACTCTCCCGGCAGGCGAATGAGATAATCCGTAAGCCCCGATTTGAGGTTTCCCACCGGCTGAGTAACGTTCTCTTTATCGAGGGTATCCTCGACGTCCAGGACCGAGAGGCCGTATCCTTCGAGTTTTGCGCGGTCTACCCAAACGTTGATCTGACGCTCCAGGCCGCCGCCCTGGATCTGCACCGTTCCTACTCCGGAAAGCTGGCGCAGGCTATCTCCGATGTTTTGGTCGATAAGATCGTAAAGCCCGGAGTAACTCTGCTTGGCGGTGAACCCGAGAAAAATAATCGGGATATTCGAAGTATTGAACTTGAAAATATACGGGTTGTCCATTTCATCCGGGATATCCGGCAAATACTGTTTGGCAAGGTCGATACGGTCGCGCACGTCGTTGGAGGCCTCGTCAAGATTCGTCCCCCAGATGAATTTCAGGGTAATCACGGAGGCGCCTTCGGAGGAAACGGAAGTAATCTTCTCCAGCCCCGGGGTGGTAGCCAGCTGGTTTTCCAATTCTTCGGTTACCTTGATCTCTACGTCTTCAGGGCTGGCCCCCTGATAAGTAGAAATGACGCTGATCGAGGGAGACTCGATCTCCGGAAGATTGTCGATCCCCAGGCGGCTCATACTGTAAACAGCGACGATGAGAATCCCCAGGAAAATCATCAGATTAGTAACAGGTTTCTTTACTCCGAATTCGGGTAAATTCACTTTTGCTCCTCGATTAAAACATGCGCCCCTTCAAACAGCCTCTGCTGCCCCATTACCACCACCGCTTCCCCGGCCTTCAGACCACCGGTAACCGCGTAGTAAGCCCCCTGGCGCAAGCCGAGGGAGACCTTCTTTAATACCGCCCGGTCGTCCTCTATGATATAAACATAGGTATCGGGAGCTTTGCCGGTCACCGATTCCTTAATGATCACCGGCACATTACTATGCCGGGAAAGAATAAGGACTACCCGGGCGAACATCCCGCTCTGCAGGCGGTGATCCGGGTTATCGATAGTAATCTCGATCGGCGCCGAGCGGGTATTAAGGTCCAGCACCGGGCTGATCTTAGTTACCTTGCCGGTAAAATACTCGCCCGGCCAGGCGTCTACACTGATCCGCGCCTCCTGCCCCAGGACAATCCGGGGAAGGTATTTTTCCGTCACCGAAAGTTCAATCTTCACCTTATCCATATTCACCACCAGGGCCACCGCGCTCTGGTCGGTAATATTAGCGCCGATATCCAGGTAGAACCTTCCCACCACCCCGGTAAGAGGGCTCTCCACGGGCGCCTCCTCAAACTTCAGCCCCGTTTCGTCACGATCGATGTAACAGATTGCCTCCCCTTTTTTTACGGGGCTGCCGTCTTCCTTAATCTTGCGGATAACCTTCCCGCTCACTTTAGAATAAACCACCGCCTCGTCCTGGGCCTTGATGTTCCCGACGTATTCAATCGTTTCATCCATCTGTTGGAGGGTAACTGTAGAGACCTTAACCGGGATCTCCTCGATACTCTCCCCCTGGTTTTTATTACCACACCCGCCGGACAGAAAAAGGCAGGCGAACAGGACAAACGCCGTTATTCTAAATCTCATTAAAACCTCCCGTAACCTTATCAAAGGTAAATTTGGCGATAATGTAATCGTAGACCGCCTGATCCCGGTTAAAAACGGAAACCCGGTATTTTAAGACGGCATCGTCGTTATCCAACATACTGATTTCTCCTTGCCCGTATTTCTTTTCGGCGGTGTAAGAATTTTCCTTGTAAAACATCAAGTCCGCCCCGGAAGATTTTATCTCCTCGATGGCGTTCTTCAAGGAAAGGTAAGCGCTTTTAACCTCCCGGCCGATATCCTGTACCGTTTTCTGGCGGTTAAGACGCGACTCCTTAAGGTCCACTACCGCCTGTTCCACTTTGGCCCTGGTAAGCCAGCCGTCAAAGACGGGCCAGGATACCGTAAGCCCCAGCACGCCGTAATCATTCCAATTCTTGGTATTGATGGTAGTCTGCACCGCGCGCGAACGGCTGTAATAATCAAAAGAGGCGTAAACCTCAGGGCGCCCGCCGGCCTTTGCTACTTCCACCGCTCTTTCATCCGCCTTGATCTGCGCCTCAAACTGTCTTATTTCGGGGCGAGAACGCATCGCCTTCAAGAAACCTTCTTCGAAAGCCACATCCCGAGGCTCGAAGGCAAATTTCTCTTCCGGGGATATCTTAACATCTTTGTCCAAATATAGAAGATTATTCAACAACACCCGGGTATTCTCCAGCTGCATCTTTGATGAATCATAAGCCTTCTCCACCGAGGCCAGCGAAGCCTCCGCCTCAAGAATATCGGTATGAGAAAGCTCACCGGCCTTATAACGTTCCCTGATATATTCCAGATGCCGGCGGCTGTTCTCCAGAATACCCTTATTCAGATTCACATATTCTTCGGAAAGCATGAGAGTATAATAAGCCTTGACGATATCCAGAATTACCTCAAGCTTGGCCTTATCAAGGATAGCCTGCGCGACCTCAAAGTTATAACCATTATATTTGATGGTGTTCAAAATCCTGCCCCCGGTAAAAAGCTCCTGGCGCAAAGTAACCTGCCCGATAGTTTCGCTTAAATCCTTATCATAGTAACCTTTAGTATAATTCCATCCGCCGGTCAAATCCAGAGTAGGATAAAGTTCCGATTTAGCGGAAGCTATCTTAAATTTTGCCTTCTCCACATCCTGCTCCTTCAGAAGGATATCACGGTTATCCCTCGAGCCGATCGCCACCGCTTCATTCAAAGTAAGATTAATTTCTTCTTCGGCATAGGCTAGAGAGCCACGGTTTGCCATCATTTTGGCAAAGCCGGAGGCTAGAGAGCCACGGTTTGCCATCATTCTGGCAAAGCCGGAGGCTAGAAAGCCACGGTTTTCCTTTGAACCCATAAAACTTAAAGACAATGAACTCATATCAGGAACGTAATCATTTGCCGTAATTAAAGTTAAAAAAACAAATATTAAAATTAATTTTTTCATTAATTATCTTCTTTTTCCAAAATATCCCTGACCTGTGTAATTATGCGCAGGTATTCCTGGCGGTCCTTTTCGGTCAATTTACCGAAAACACTGCTAATCATATGAAAACGTTGCTGATTCATCTTTTTTAGAAACTCGCTTCCTTTAGCGCTGATTCTTATCATAACTACCCGGCGGTCTTTCTGGTTATATTCCCTCTGGATATAACCTAAAAGCACCAGCCGCTGAACCATCCCCGTGGAGGCGGCGGCACTTACCTTCATAAAATTCGCCAATTCGGTCATCCTGGAAGGGCTGTGCTCTTGCAGATATTCCAGAATAAACATCTGCGACAAGGTTACTTTATCTTTGTATGCGAAGCAATGGTGCCGCCGCACGAAACCCCGCATAACCTGAGGCAAGAGTTGTTCTAATCTCCGGGCGAAATCCCGGACCGCATCCTGAGTCATATTTAATCTCCTTAATATTTAACCACATTAAATATTAATGCCATTAATAATATGGCATAAAAAATAACCCTTGTCAAGGGTGTATTAAAGAGACCCCCAGTAGGCCTCTGGACGCAGAAACGGCCGCTTCTGCGAGGGCGGCCGTTTTTACAAATTCAAGTTATCCCGGAACAAACCCGGAAGATAAAACCTTCAACTGCCCTGCGCTTTAGCACAAGGCATGCTTAAGGATTGCTACTAAAAAAACGGCGCAAGCTAGTCCCGTCCTGAAAGAAACGGGGCTTGAGCGCCGCCGAATGTATTTAATATCTGGAGAGTTCGCCGATCTTCTTCTCGATCATTAAAACGTGCTTCTGTTCTTCGGTAACCAAAAACGAAAATAATTCCTTCAATGACGGATGCTGCGCCAAAAGGCCCTGGTATATTCTTACCGCGTTCTGCTCTTTGGCAAGAGCCATTCTTAAAGCCTCGATCTCGATCATAACCGCTCTCCATTCTTAATATACCAAAAACCCCGGATCATTAAACTTCCCCGATAACCTCTTCCAGAGAA
>JAQTRM010000102.1 GCA_028711825.1 Candidatus Omnitrophota bacterium
CATGCTGCCGGATAATAAACCAATCGCCAAAAACAATAACAATTTATTTCTCATATTTGCCTCCTTAGGATAATGGCTAAAAACTAATCTTCTTTTATTTGGCTGATAATCTTAACCAGTATATCGCTCATTCTGGCAATTAAGAACAAAACCCCGGACACAAAAGAATACGCCACCAGAACGACCGCTCCCGGCCAGCGCGGGCTGCCTTGCTCCTGTCCGAAAAACATAACGCTTCCACCAAAGATACCTAAAAACAAAATAATCCAGGCAGCGACCTTAACCACTACACTGGAACATTTTAAGAAAAATATATGCTTACGCATGAACCTCCTTTTTAATCCGGCGGCTTATTTTTTTTATGATATTATAAACCCTCAAAAAATGCAAGGGAAATTTTATCCCGGCGGGGATCATGGCAGATTATCTACCTTATTTTCTTCCCAGGCCTTTAAAAACTCTTCTACCGCCAGTTTTACCAGTAAATAATCCCAATTATTCCTGCGGAGTTCTTCCGCCGCTTCAGCAGGATTGATACCCGCGGATTTCCGCGCCGCAATAAACGCCTTTAAAACCTCCAGATTAAATTTTTGCACTGGTCCCAACATTTGCCGCACCGGCCTCTCCCGCTTGATAATATTTAAAAAATAACCCGCAGTCGCAAAAATCAGCGGCCACCCCAACAACCCCAGTGAAACGTAGAACAAAGAAGGATTACCGCGACCCAGCAGGTAAACCGCGCTGCACCAGAACACATCGAACAAATAATGCGCCACGATGAGAGGAATAATGCCGAAGCGGATAAAAATAACTCCGTAAAAAACCCCGATCATGGTAATTTCAACTACCCGGAACCATACCGGGAAAATAGCATACATCGTATGCCCCAGCCCCCAGATCAAAGATGTCAGTAGTATGGCAAAAATAAAATTATTAAGATATTTTTTAACCAGGCTTATTCCGAAGAGGCGGAAAAAAATCTCTTCATTCAGGCTGGCGCTGACCGCGATCACAAAAGCTCCGAATAACGGAATATAAGAAGAAGAAAAATATGCCGTTACCTGCCATTCCCGCCAGACCCCTAAAAATTCCTGCCCGTAATAAAAAATTACCGCTTGCATCCCCAGCATCACCAGCCAGATCAGGTAACCCAGGATGACGGATCCCGAAAAAGCACGATTTAAAAATCCGGTTTTGAGGTAAGAAATGAACGAAATTCCCTGTTTTTCCGGAAAAACCTCACCGCAAAGAGTCTCTCCGGCGATACCGGGAAGGATCAGCCCCAACGCCAGGAAACCGATGTTAAACATCCATTTTATAAAAGACAACCCGAGAAAAGAGCCTAGATGCGCGCTGGTAGGATAATGAATGAGAATACTTTCGAGGTTATTGAAAAACCCCGCGGTATTGATAATTATCAAAAATCCCGCGAGGCCGTAGAACCAATTCTTGGTTATGCGCGGCAGGATCTCCTGTCTTTTCTTTAGAACGATACTGATCGAAAATGCCAGCAGGAGAAAAACGATAAAATAAAAAATGTGATAGAGATACTCCCCTAAAACCAGCTGCTCCTGAACATACCGGGTAAACCCCTCAGGGAGGTCGAATTTATTCCGGGTGAACTCCCTTACCTGATCTCCGGATACTGTAACCTCTGTCAGCAGCTTTCCTCCGCCGCCGCCTTTCCAGGGGATATAAACTCCTTTTTTCTCCCAGGAAAAGACGTATTCAACCCGGTTTTCATAACGCCTTATTTTTTCTTCATGAAAATCATAGCTATCCAGATCCGCGCCGAAAGAATCCCTTAAAAAACCTTCCGCTTTTTCCTGGGCGAACCTTTTGCCTAAATCAGGCCTCGGTTCGGTATCCTTGATCAAGTGCAGAAATTTAACAACCTTGCCGTTCCGGGGGCTTAGATAAAGAAGATATTCCTCTTTCTGGGACTCCTTAAAATACCTTACCAGCCAGTAAAAAAGATCGTAATCGTAACGTTTAATAAACTCTTCTTCCGCTTTTATGCCGCGGGCGTGCTGAAAATAACGGTTAAATCCCTCATCCGAACCGAAAACCGCCGCCCGGGAGTATATTTCCGCATTTACACCCCTGGATCGAAGGTAATCTTCTGATGTTGATATCGCCTTTTGCTTATCGAACGGGAATTCCAGGAAGGAAAAACGCGGATATTCAAGGCGGCACCAGACCCCTAAACCGAAAACCGCCAGCAGGACAAATAATAACCAGGTTCCGGCCTTTATCTTCATTTTTGGCCAATAGTTACCGCCTATTGCCTAAGCAAGCGGTCTCCTTAAAAATTTTAAAAATCACGGATTATCAGCCGCGATCTGTTCCCTAAGCTTCTTCTCAAGATC
This sequence comes from Candidatus Omnitrophota bacterium, assembly GCA_028711825.1. GTDB lineage: Bacteria > Omnitrophota > Gorgyraeia > Gygaellales > Profunditerraquicolaceae > UBA6249. The sequence goes on from JAQTRM010000102.1 coordinate 2,370, forward strand.
TTTATCTAAACCCGCCAGGATTTCAGCTTGTTTCAAAGCGGCATTTTTATTGCCGGTCAGAGAATAAAGCCTCCCCAGGTGGAAATAAACCCAAGGCCTTTCCTTATCTATGACGATCGCTTTTTCGTAATACTCCCTGGCTTTCTTATAATCCCCGTACCAAAAATAACAATTACCCAACCCTTCGTAAGCCGCGGCATTCTCAAAATCCGCAAGAATCGCCTTATTAAAATATTTTTCGGCCTTGGCGGTATCCCCCTGCATAAAATAAGCCGAGCCCAAACCGAAATAAGCCTGGGAGTTTCCAGGTTCCAGCACAACAACCTTTTCAAATTCTATTATTGCCGCTTGCGGATTACCATCTTCAAATATGTTTTTAAAACCTGTATTTAAAACCTGCTGCGCCTCGGATATCGGTGCGGCGGTTTCTTCCGCCAGGTTATCTTCGCAATAGGCGCTTGGCGCGCAGAAAACATAGAGGCCTAAAGATATGCAGACCAAAGAGAAAATATACCTCTTCATATCCCCTCCCTTTATACCTCTACGTCTTGATCCAGAGCCTAAAACCATTCCACCGGGATGCCTAAAACGTACTAGCAAGATCAAAAATTAAATTTATGCCTTTTGCATACAGCGCATTTTATGGCAGGAAAAACCGATCAATGGTATTAACCGGAATCTCCGCCGCACTGCTCGGCGGACCCGCCACAATTTGTGGCGGGTAACCGGAGTTGGTAGCCCCAACGAGATTTGGACTCGTGTTTACAGGCTGAGAACCTGACGTCCTGGACCAGGCTAGACGATGGGGCC
>JAQTRM010000103.1 GCA_028711825.1 Candidatus Omnitrophota bacterium
TTAATCCCGGCGGCAGTTATGTTCCTGGCCGTTTTGACGGGCGGCTGCGGCACTTCCGGTATCGTCGGCTCGGCTTCATCCATGCGGGGGTCCGGCGGCGATATCCGGGAAAGCAAAGTAACGGTTTACAATCCTTTGCTTGCGCGTTATATCAAAATAACGGAGTTAAAGACCGTTTTTACGGGAGACCTGCTGCAGGCCAATGTCACGGTTTTCTCAAAATCTTTAGATACTCTTAATTTACAATATAAATTCCGGTGGTATAATTCTGAAGGTATGGAGGTGTTGCCGGAATTTTCGCCCTGGCAGCCCCTGGTCTTATACGGTAAAGAGACCAAGGGTATCCAGGCGCTGGCGCCTAATCCCGAAGTCAAGGAATTCAAGATTGAAATAAGGTCCAAAGAATAAAAAGGAGAGTGTAAAGATGAGAAGAAACCTTTTATCATTTTTTGTCCTGGCGGCTTTTGCGGTCTTTGCCGGATGCGCCAGCACCCCGGTGGTCCAGTACGGCGACGCGCAGTCCCTGCAGACGGTTTCCACCGATTTCAGTTCTTCCGACCTGCAGCAGATTGCCTCTTCCATGGTGGATTCCCTGCTGGTTTTTCCTCCGATCGTAGAGGCCACCAGCCAGCGCCGCCCGGTAATTACCGTCGACAGTATCAAGAACAAGACGATGCAGCATATCGATACGGAATCGATTACCGATTCCATCCGCGCCAGGCTGATCCAGTCGGGAAAATTCCGCTTTATCGACCGCACTACCGATGAGGCGGCGCTTGAGGAGATCCGCACGCAGCAGGAGGGCGGGATGACCGATCAGGCTACCGCGGTTAAATCCGGAAAACAGATCGGAGCCGAATATATGCTTACCGGGAATATCTCGGAGATTGAGCAGAGGAACGCGCGCCTCAAGGATGTTTATTACAAATTTACTCTCAACTTGAAAAATCTTTCTACCGGGATCCTTGAATGGTCCAGCGAAAAGGAGATCCGTAAGACAAGCAGGAGAAGGACTTTTGGCGGATAATCCAGCCCGGAAGCAAGAGGACTGTTTTCATCCAGGAGGGTGAAGTGAAAAATAAAGAGTTGGTCATATTGCTGGTAGTTTTAAGTTTACTGGTCGCTACTTTTATTTTCGCGGGAACGGTTGTTTCCCGGCCGGTAAAGCGTTTCCTTAAATCTGTCGTCCCGGCGGAAGAGCCTGTTACGCGGGAAGAGCCGTTAATTTCCAAATCTCCGGCAGCGCCGCAGCCGCGCATTACGGATTTTACAGCGGCCCCGGACTCTGCGAAAGAAGCTCCTGCGCGCGCCGAAAAGCCCTCCGGGAAGAAATGCCTTGCCGGAATAGAATTCCTGACGGGGTTTGCGACGGGGCACCTGGAAGGAAAAGGCAAATACAGCATGATCCCGTTTTTTCTGGACCTGGATTTCGATATTAAGCCCTTTTTTAAGAGGATAGGGATCAATCCTCCCGGTCTCCTGCAATTTGTCGATGAACCTTTTATTTCCGCGGTGACCGACCCGCATGGGAATATCGAGGTCGGCAATAATTTCCTGCTGAAGATCGGGTTTCTTCCGGAGAGTTCCCGTATCCAGCCTTATTTTAAAGGCGGCGCGGGTTTCCTTTATATTTCCCAGCATACCCTGGAGCAGGGGACACAGTTTAATTTTAACGAATATGCCGGATTCGGGGTGCATATCTTCCTGAAGAAGAACGTCGCTTTTACCGCAGAATACCGTTATCGGCATCTTTCCAACTCCGATATAAAGCAGCCGAATAAGGGTATCAACAGCGGTTTCGGTGTCTGCGGGTTGACGTATCTTTTCTGATTATGTTAAGAGGGGGCGGAATGATAAAAATTTTAACGGCGGCCTTCGCCATGATCTGTATTTTTGCCGGGTTTGCGGAGAGTTCTTTTGCCGGCGAAACAGCGGTCAATCCCACGCTGCGCACGATTTTCGAACGCAAGAGCGTGCGCGCCTATCAGCCCGGTGAGGTTACTCCGGAACAGCTGATGCTTTTGGTGCGGGCGGGAATGGCGGCTCCTACCGCGGTTGACCGCCGGCCATGGGATTTTATCGTAATTACCGATAAGGAGGTGTTAAAAAAGATCGCTGCGGCGATGCCTTACGCCAAGATGGCGCTTGAGGCCCCGGCGGCGATCGTGGTTACCGGGGATCTTAACCGGCAGTTCGGCGGGAAAGACGCTTCTTTTTGGATGCTGGATTGCAGCGCGGCTTCGGAGAATATCCTGCTTGCCGCCGAATCGATGGGGCTGGGCGCGGTCTGGACAGGAGTGTTTCCCGACCCGGAACGTATCCGCGCCCTGAGGAAGATCCTGGGCATCCCGGAAAATGTCGTACCGCTTAATTTTATCCCCGTAGGCCTGCCTTCCGGCAAAGATAAGCCCAAGGATAAATTCAATCCGCAGCAGATCCATGAGAACCATTGGTAAGATAAATTATGATGCCGGCCTTATCCGAAAAATAAAACCGTTTAACTTTATTCCAAATGTCCGCGCTAAAAAAACATTTAAAAGAAGGCGGGATGGCGGAGGTAATCGCGATCTCCCTGCCGATGGTTATTTCGCACGCCTGCGATACGGCGATGGTTTTTACCGACCGTCTTTTTCTGTCGCATCTGGCTCCGGACCTCATGAATGCCGCTCTTGGCGGGGGGCTGACCTGCCTGATGTTGATGGCTTTTTTTACCGGCCTGGTGGGGTTTACCACCGCGCTGGTCGCCCAGCACCTCGGCGCGGGGAGAAAAAAAGACTGCAGCCTGGTGCTTACCCAGGCCATGATTTTTTCATGTCTCGCCTATCCTTTGGTGCTTCTTTTGCGCCCGGCGGCCTACCGGATGTTCGTTTTGATGGGGCTGGGCCCGGGCCAGCTTATTCCGCAGGATGCTTATCTTAAGATCCTGCTTTACGGTTCGATCATCAGTCTCCTGCGGATCAGCTTGAGCGGTTTCTTTTCCGGGATCGCGCGCACCAGGATCGTGATGTTCGCTTCCGTAGCGGCGATGGTCACCAATGTAGGGTTGGATTATGTCCTTATTTTCGGGAAATTCGGTTTTCCTTCCCTGGGGATCCGGGGAGCGGCGTACGCTACGATCTCCGGCGGCCTGGTAGGTTTATTTATTTTATTTACCGCTTATCTCCGGCGCCGCAA
>JAQTRM010000104.1 GCA_028711825.1 Candidatus Omnitrophota bacterium
TGCAGATAACCCCGGGAAAATAATAATTTCTTGAAATAAGATTCCCGTTAAACCAGGCGCGTTCCCTCAAGTCCACCGACGGAAGAGGGCCGTTCCAGCCCATATCCTGGGCCTCTCTTTTAAGCTGGGAATAAGTATAATCGCTCATAATCGTATTGGCATACCCCATCACGATCATCGCGGTATTGGAGTCGGAGCCGTCGAAGTTAAGCTGAGCATTGGCGTCCTTATTAGCGGTCAGGTTCCGGCCGAAACCCCGGTCGATATGGATCACCAGGTTGACCAGCCCCTCATCGAGCACCTTATTCTCCTCAACGCCGCTGTTAATATAATATTCCGGGACAAAATATTTGGAATAAGTAAAATCCCGCAGGAGCTGGCGGCTCTCTTTGGTGTTATCCCGGTCGAAGATCGCCGTCGGCACACGGTTAATATCCCGGTTGGCGGCATAGCCGAAGATAATGATCTGGATCAAGGGGGTGATAAAGATTACCGTGCGCATCCGCGGGTCACGGAAGATTTGTTTGAATTCTTTAACCAGAATCGCGATTGCCCGTTCAAACATCAAGCCACCTTTTTCTTAAACTTTCTTATCGAGAAGAAAAACATCACCCCGGCGAACAAGAACAAAAACAAAGCCTCATCCCACATGTCTTTAATGCCATTGCCTTTCAGAAACAATCCCCGCAGCACGATCACGTAATAGCGCGCGGGAATAAAATAAGTAATTACCTGGATAAACTGCGGCATATTAAAGATCGGGTAGATGAAACCCGACAACAGCATCGTCGGCACCATAGTGGTAAGCGTCGCCAGCTGGCTTGCCATGAGCTGGGTTTTGGCAACCACCGAGATCAGTATCCCCTGCGAAAGCGCCCCCGTCAAAAAAAGCGCACTTAAGGCCACCAGCAGAAAATAACTCCCCCGGAAAGGCACATGGAACAATATCCTCGACATCAGGATCGCGATAGTTAAATCCAGGAGCCCGATCGCAAAATACGGCAGGAATTTTCCGATTACCAGCTCGCGGGCGTTCACCGGAGTGGAGATCAGCTGCTCCATCGTCCCCCTTTCCCATTCGCGGGCGACGCAAATACTGGTAAGGAGCGCCGCGATAATCATAATGATCATCGCGATTACCCCCGGTACGATAAACCAGGTGCTGTTAAGCCCCATGTTAAACCAGAGCCGCGGCCGCGCCTGGATCGTGCCCAACCTCCCGAAGCCACGGCTGATCAGGGTATTCTTCAGGAGGTTCACGTTGTAATTGCTGACTACCGACCGCACATACCCCAGGGCGATGGTAGCGGTGTTGGCGTCGCTTCCGTCGGCAATTAACTGTAAAGGCGCCTGCTTGCCCGATTCAAGATAATGGGAAAAATCCTTCGGGATCACCATTGCCATCATAATCCTACCGGAATCAATCGCTTTTTCGATCTCGCGGTAATTATCGGTTTCGCCGACAATCTGGAAATATTTAGAGTTCCTGAAATTAAGCAGGAAATCCCGGGAAACTTGCGAAGAAGCGTCCTGGTTCCAGACCATCATCGGCACCCGGTCGATATCAAGCGACAGGCCGTACCCGAAGATCAAAAGCAATAATATCGGGATGATCAGCGCCAGCGCCAGGCTGCGCGGGTCGCGCCGGATCTGGATGAATTCTTTCCTGGCGATAGCTTTAACTCTTATTAAATTCATTGTTTATGCGTTCTGTCGTAATCCTCGATTGAGGAAACAAACACATCCTCCAGCGACGGCAAAATCTTGTTAATACTGAACTCGCCTGCCCCGGAATCCGTAAAGAATTTCTTTAATGCCGGCACCGCCTCCTGCCGCGTAATCACCGCGTGAATGTTAGACCCAAAAAGCGCCGCCTCCTTGACCCCGTCTACTTTGGCGACCCCTTCCAGAAGCTGGTAAGCCGAAGATACGGAAATTTCATAAACATCGTTCTTCATCCCGTTAGTCTTCATCTCCTGCGGAGTGCCAGAGGCAATGATCGTGCCGTGGTAAATAAGCACCATGCGGTTGCAATTTTCCGCTTCATCCATATAATGGGTGGTCACAAAAACCGTTACTCCCTTGGCGGCCAGCTCCTTGATAATCCCCCAGAAATTCGCCCGGGTGATGGGGTCGACTCCCGAGGTCGGCTCATCCAGAAAAATTATCCGGGGCCTATGGATCAACGCGCAGCCTAAAGCCAGGCGCTGTTTCCAGCCTCCGGCCAAAACCGAGGTTAAGGTTTTCTCCATCCCCTCCAGCCCGGCGGTCTCAACTACCGCCTTAAAACGCGCTTCTTTCTCCGCCTTGGGGATCCTGTATATCCCGCTGTAAAAATTAATATTCTCCTCGACGGTCAGGTCATTATAAAGGGAAAACTTCTGCGACATGTAGCCGATATTCTCCTTGATCTTATGCTGCTGGCGGATGATATCGAACCCTCCCACCAGCCCGCTTCCGGAGGTCGGCTCGATGATCCCGCAGAGCATCCGGATAGTCGTGGACTTTCCCGCCCCGTTAGGCCCCAGGAAACCAAAGATCTCCCCGCGCTTTACCTCGAAGTTAATCTTGTTAACCGCGGTAAAACTCCCGAATTTTTTCTCCAGGCCGCTTACGCTTACGGCAATATCGTCATTCATCGCTAAATCGCAATCCCCTCTTTTAACTTATCTTATCCTGTCTTTTCTTCTTCCTTAATAATCATAATAAACGCCTCTTCCAGCGTTTTAACCCCACATTCTTTCTTGATCGCGTCCGGGGTGGCGCAGCGCAGGAGTTTCCCTTTATGCATCAGCCCCACCCGGTGGCAGCGTTCCGCTTCATCTAAATAACAGGTAGAGCAAAAAATCGTTACTTTATCCTTCAGAAGGTCATAAAGTATATTCCAGAAATCGCGGCGGGATACCGGGTCGACCCCGTTAGTCGGCTCATCCAGAAAAAGCACCTTCGGCGTATGCACCAGGGCGCAGGCAAGCCCGAGCTTCTGTTTCATACCGCCGGAAAGCTTGCCGGCGAAACGGCTCTTAAAAGGGAGCAGCCCGGAAAAATCAAGCAGGCTTTCAATTTTTTCCTTCCGCTCGCCGGGTTTTACCCCGTAGACGTCGGCGTAAAAATCGATAT
>JAQTRM010000105.1 GCA_028711825.1 Candidatus Omnitrophota bacterium
GCGGTAGGGATTCCTTCGGCAACCATCTTCATCCGCCCGCAGATATCTTTTAAGTTTTTACCTTTTCCGATCATCTCTCCCAGGCTGCGGTTACGGCTGTTTTTATTGATACAGGTGGTTACCAGATCGCCTAGCCCGCTTATTCCGCTGAAGGTTTTTACCCGGGCTCCCATCGCTATTCCCAGCCTTGAAATTTCCGCCAGTCCCCGGGTAAGAATGGCGGCTTTGGTGTTGGTGCCGAATCCCAGGCCGTCGGAGATGCCGCAAGCGATGGCGATGACATTTTTTAAGCTTCCGCCGAGTTCTACCCCCGTAATATCGGGATTGGTGTAAACGCGGAACCTTTTAGTGCTGAATACATCCTGGATGATCTTGCGCACCTTCCTGTCTTTTGAGGCGACGACTGCGGTCGTCGGTATTCCTTTTGCCACCTCTCCGGCGATCGTCGGACCCGATAAAACCGCCAGTTTTACATTTCCCAATTCAGCGTGGATTATTTCGGAAATCCTCTGTGAAGAAGCAATTTCAATCCCTTTAGTAACGCTTAAGAATATGGTTTTTTTATCGAACCCCCCTGTGATTTTTTTTAAAACCGCCCGGGTGAATTGCGAGGGGGCTGCCAGCACTACGATTTCTTTATCCGATACCGCTTGCGATATTTCGGAAGTTATCTCTACCGCCGGGGGTATTTTTACTCCCGGAAGAAACCTGGGATTGCGCCGGGTTTTTTTTATCGTTTTTACGTAATCCGCGAAGGCTCCCCAAAGGGTGACCGGGTATCCTTTTTGAGAAAGCAGGACCGCCAGGGTAGTCCCCCATCCGCCGTCCCCCAATACCCCGATACGTAATTTAGGCGTCATCTATTCCTGAACCTTCCTTTTTTGTGTTATTGCGCATCCCTAGTTTTTGCTTCTTTTACAAACTGTTTAAAGGTGCTGATTATTTTTGCCATTGGGATATTCTTGCCGATGTAACCGCAGCATCCCAGTTGTTTGCTTTTATATATTAATTCTTCATCAAATCCGAAACCGGTGATCATTACTACCGGAAGCCCGGGATGAGTTTTTCTTATTTCCTGCAGTGTCTCCAGCCCATTCATCCCTTTGAGTTTTATGTCCAGCAGTACAACATCAAAGGCCTCTTTTTTAATATTTCCAAGCCCTCTTCGCCGCTGGCGCAGGTAACCGGCAGGCAGTCTTCGCGTTTCAGAAAATCCGCGAAAAGGTTTCTTACGGTTATCTCATCATCTACAACCAGGATTTTATAAAGCATCGCTAGTCCCCTTTTGTTAAAAGGCAGCTTAATGCTAGCGGCGATTTTCCGCCGAATCGGATATTTGTGCTGTTAGCGCGCGATTACTCCGTTAATATCTCTGCGTAAAATCCGGATTCCAGGTTTTTTATCCGGGAGTATTAAGCGCGGTATTTTTTAATGCCGCCCGAAGTTTTTTAGGATATATTGCAAAGAACGGTATTTTTGCGCAGTTTAGATAAAAACACTGAAGGGCTGGTTTTATCCGCTTGTCCGGGCTGCAAGTTTTTTATGATGCCCGCAACGTCATAGCGGGAGAGGGGAATCGAACCCCCATTCATAGCTTGGAAGGCTATTGTTCTACCACTGAACTACTCCCGCGAAAGATACAGAAAAAAATCCCCAGGTAAAGATAGAGGTATAGGCAAAGAAAACCTTTGGATTTTCTCCGCCTCTACCTCTACCTAGATAAGACAAAAAGGTAAATTGGGCAGGAAAGGATTCGAACCTTTGAAGCACGGGTGCAACAGATTTACAGTCTGTCCCCTTTGGCCACTTGGGTACCTGCCCGATTATCTAAAGATCTTTATATATTTATCGCTGTTACCCGCCCGCCTGCCTGTCGGCAGACAGGGTGAGGCAGGAAAACGCGGGGGAATTTTTCCCCGCATCCCTTTGCGGGCCGGTCTCACAAATTAAGCCGACGAGAGGATTTGAACCCCCGACCCGCTGTTTACAAAACAGCCGCTCTACCAACTGAGCTACGTCGGCATTAAATGCTTTTTTTGATTGCCGCGGGAATACAGTCGATAATATCCGAAGCGATCATGCCTAACTGGGTTTTTTTTAACGCCGCGATGTCGCCGGCCAGCCCGTGGATATAGGCGGCATATTTCGCCGCTGTGAAAGCATTTAATCCCTGGCCCAGGAAAGCGCCCGCGATACCGCTTAATACGTCGCCGCTTCCCGCGGTAGCCATGCCGGGGTTTCCGGTTTTGTTAAGATAAAAATTTTTATTCCCGTCGGTTACCAAGGTGCGGTTACCTTTCAGGAGAATCGTACTATTATAGTGTCTGGCGAACTTTTTAGCAATATTTTTTCTATTTTTTTTCAGGCAGTCGATCCCGATCCCGGAAAGTCTCGACATTTCCTTAAGATGCGGGGTGAGTATCTTTTCTCCCTGTTTACTTTTTAATATCTCCGGATGGGAGCTTAAGGCGTTAAGGGCGTCTGCGTCGATCACTGTCGGAAGGCGCGAGGCGCCGATAATTTTTCTTGCCAGGTTGCCGGTTTCCCCGTTCCTGCCTAACCCGGGACCGATAATCAGGACATCCGTTTTCTCGAGTAACGCTGTTATTTTTTTCAGGGCCCTTAAGCTTAAAGTCCCTTCTCTTGTTTCCGGGAGGAGCAGGGTCATGATCTCTTTGGCCTTGTTTTTCAGGAAAGCCGAATTAATGCTTTTCGGTATCCCGACCGTGACCATTCCCGCGCCGCTGCGCATGGCCGCTTCGGCGCAAAGCCGCGCCGCTCCCGAAAATCCGGCCGAACCCGCCAGGACCAGGATTTTCCCGTAGTCTCCTTTGTGGGAATCAGGTTTTCGCCGTGACAGTCGCGCTGGCAACCGCATAAGTCTTGACATGCGAGATGGAGATGTGGACGTTGATATTTTTTCCTTTACCGTTTAAGAATGAGCAAAAGGGTTTGCCTTTTTCGTCATTATGAATCTGGATATCCTGCCAGGAGAGCTGGTCATCCCCGGCGGCCTTAAAGACTGCTTCTTTGGCGGCGAATCTTCCTGCCAGGTGCTGGTAAAACGAAACTCTGGTTCTGGCATTTTTTATTTCCAGCG
>JAQTRM010000106.1 GCA_028711825.1 Candidatus Omnitrophota bacterium
GGATCCATGATCGCGGAGAATATTTTCTCAATGTGGGAAGGGATGCTGAAAGCGGGCAGTATCAGGGAAGATGAAGTTTTTACCATCTTTGAATTTGGCGCCGGTGAAGCGACGCTTGCCTTCGATATACTTACTTACGCCGGGGAAATGGCGGCCAGGGATGAGCGCCGGTCAATTTTCTTCAGGCAATTACGGTATGCCATCGGGGAACGCGCGCCCGCATTACGCCGGATCCAGCTTGAGAAAACCTCCGGATTTTGCGGTAAGGTCTCTGTTTATGACGTAGATGCCCGCGCTATCTCCGCTTCAAGAGATTTAATTCCGGACGGCATTAAGGGGGTAGTATTATCGAATGAGCTGGTGGACGAAATGGAAGTCTACAAAGTGCGTTTTTCTCCGGACGGTAAAGCCGGGGCGGCGGTAATCGCTCCCTGGGTAAAGAATTCTGTTTTGCGCCGGGTTTTACCCGGTCCGCAGGCCGATAAGATAATAGCGTCACAACGCGCATTATTAGATGGCAGCGGTATTCAACCGCGGGAATGGAAAGCTTATTTATCTAAAGAAGATTTCATAAGCATAAAAAATATGCTCGCGGGCAAGAATGACGCGAGGCTTGAAAGGTATTTTGATAATAACGTGCATTACAAGGAAATATTTGTTCCTGTTGCGCAAATACCTGAATTGCAGGATTTTCTTGATGAGAACGAAGGACAGATCAGGCAGGCCGTAGAGGATCTGGAGGGCCCGCTGACCGCTTATGTCAACACCGGAGGCCCCGGGTATATCGAAGGAACGGCAGGCCTGCTCCAGGCCGGGTATGTTATTACTATTGATTATGGCGGTTCCACTTTATTCAATCTTGACGGCTCGGGGGAGCATATACAGCGTATGGCGGCAGGGACAATCTACAAGGATAACCCGTTCTCTTCCCTGGGCAGGAGCGATATAACTTCGGATGTGGACTTCAGCGCTTTAGCCGCGCGCGGACTGAAGAAAGGCTTGAAGGTTGTTTTTTACGGCGACCAGCGTCTTCTGGAAAAGGGAGCCTGCCGCGGAGAAAGTTCATTTCTCTATCGTCCTGAAGTTCGCCGCGCCTGCGAAGAGAATTTCCGCGCCAGGTATGGTATTTCCGATAAAGACGAAGTTGATGTCGCAGAGCAGGTGAAACAGAGGATTGAATTTTTTCAAGGGGGATTTTATACCGGCCAGAATTTTAATTTTTTAATCCAGCAGAAAAACGGAACGGATCCGGTTTATGTTTATCCTGCCAGGAGTGATGAGAGGGAATTGGGGGTAGAATCGGCGGATACCCTTGATGGTAATTTACAAACTTATAAAGAAAATTGTCTTATTGGTTATTTGCGGGAACGTAAAGGAGAAGACCTGATAAATAATCTTATCAGTGGGTTAAGTGAATCCGACAAAAGGACTTTTCCTGGTATCGGCGCGCCGGCTTATCGTATTAATAGAGTAAAGGAGATTTTAAAGGCGGAAGCGGATCGTATCTTTTTGGATGAAGATCCGCTTGAACAGGAAATAGAGGGCCAGGTTAACCGTATTTACCATGTCAGCGGTAAGGGAAGTATCGCTTTATCCGGTATCGATGATGATTGTGCCTGGGTGGCGGGGGTTGAGGATGATGACGGAATAATTAAAAGATTCCTTAATCGTTTTATACATATATTCCTGCCCCTGGTTTGTTTATCAGGCGGGGCTTACGCCCTGATTAACGTTGTTTCTTCGGCTTGGGGGATGCCGATTTTAAGCGCCGCCGTTTCAATCCTTGCGTCGTTAATCATCGCCAGCTTTTTCTGTTTAACAGAGAATGTAAGAAGGATTTTTGAGTATGATCCCGCAAGGTTCTTCTTCGGGATAGGCGGTTTATTTAAAGAATTTACCGCTAAAGAAAGGTCGGCCTTGATCCGGCTGGCGGATGATGATTACAGCGAAAGGGCAGAAGAGGTGCGCCCAAGCCTTGGTTCGACTGCGGAAACGCTCTTTAGTTTAAAGAACGCCATACTGGCGGCTGCGGGCGGGGCGGCGGTGTTTATCGCCCTGGGTAAACTTGATTGGCTTATCTTAACCGGGGCCCTGGCGGCTATTTTTATACCTTACCTGATTTCCATATTATATGAATTTTTATGTTCGGAGATCGACCGCTATATATCGCGTTGCGAATTTGTAAGGGGTTATTTTGAACAAGGGAAGTCGCATCGCAATCTTGAACAAGATATAAAAGGACTTAAGACGCCCCCCGCTTTTTTAAGGCCCTGGGGAAATTTTGCTTTGAAATTCCCCGTTATCGCCGGGGTCATTTCTTTCGCGCTTGTTAAATTACCGGTTTTTGTTCTGGGATACCTGGCGGGAGCGGCGGTTGTCCCGCTTTTGAATATCGATACCGCAAGCCTGTCGCTATCTGATTTATTGCAGTCATTATCCGGGGTTTTGAATTGGGAATGGGTTAATAATTTCTTACAGCGTTTAATTAGCATATTGAATGATTCCGGGTTGCTTATTAATTTGGGAGAAGCCGTAAAGCTGGGATTTGCTGTCCTGGGGCTTGGGATATTATCTTTATTCCGCCGGACAGAGCCGTTTTTCAAAACCGCCTTCCGCAGTATCATAAATTTTCTTCCTAATCTGATGCATATTTGGATTGCTGCTGTTATAATAGGCGGAGTGAGTTTTGGTGGCCTGATAACGGATGGCGCAAGGCAAGTTACCGGGTTTAATTTTCCGCAGGCGATCCACAATTACCTTGGGAAAGAAAACGTAGATGTATGGAATAAGGCGTATTTGTTGTATCAACAGATAAAAACAGACCCGGAAGCGGCTTTGCAGGTTGAGGTGGACAGGAAAGAATTGGAGTTTTTATTAGAAGAGTTTAAAGATAAAGAAGGGATTGTCAATCCGGATGCCGCCGAGGTGAGGCGGATATGTATCTTTATGCTGGGCCAGGATGACAGCCGGGTAGTTCATGAGACTTTATACGCGGCGTTGAGTGATGCGGATAACGATACGAAATTAATCGCGGCGATTTCTTTGAGCATGCGTAATAACCGGGAAGCGGTTTCTTTGCTG
>JAQTRM010000107.1 GCA_028711825.1 Candidatus Omnitrophota bacterium
TCGACATTAATTTTATCCTGGGTTTTCCCACCGAGACTGAAGAAGACCTGAAACTTACTTTGGGGCTGATGGATGAACTTGCCGGGGCCTATCCCAATATCCGTTACGGGATAACCGTTTATACCCCTTATCCTAAAACTCCTCTTTGTGAAAAGGCAAAAGAATTCGGGTTTAAGCCCCCGGTTTCGCTGGAGGAATGGGGAAGCTATAACTTTGGTTCTTTCCGCGCCCCCTGGCTTAGCGGCAGGTACCGCGGCCTGATCGAGACCCTTTCGGCAATCTCGCGGGTGGATTTTTGCTCGACGGATTACACGGTTCCTCTGAGGTTTAACCGTTTTCCCTACGATTTTTTATACCGTGTCCTTTCTTTCCTGGGCCATGCCCGCTGGAAGCATAAATATTTCGGTTTTCCCCTGGAGTGGAAGCTTGCCAGAAGGCATATCGAACGCCAGCGGGGATATTTCTAGATTCAATACACCGGGCGGCCCGGATCCTCTCCGGGGTGCTAAAAAAAGTCCGTATTTCCCTGAGGCTGTGATAAAATAACCCATATTGTATAACGGGCGGGTTATTCCCGGCCGATAATCCCAGGATAACTTATGAATCTGCCGGCCAAATTCAAAGGCGCCTTAGCGGCGGCCGCAAAAAATATACCCTGCGTATCTTTTCTTGCGCGGAAATTATACTCCGGGTTTTTCAATTTTCCCAAAGTCCTGCAGCTTTTGGTTACGGATGACTGTAATTTCGACTGCGTCTATTGTTATGTAAAAGACAGGAATACCTCGAGAATGCCTTTGGAGAAATGCCTGGATATTTTATTCCAGGCTAAGGCTCTCGGCGTGAGGATCGTTACCTTTTCCGGCGGGGAGCCTTTTTTATACCGCGGATTCCGGGAACTGCTCGCGCGCGCCGCGGAACTCGGGCTGGGAATAGAGATACTTACCAACGGTTCCCTGATCGATCGGGAGTGGATGGATTTCCTGGAAGGGCTGGATAAGAAAACAAGGCTTTCACTGGTTTTTAAGTTCAGCCATGACCGGGAAACTTACCGGAGGCATACCGGGTCGGATAACTTCGAAAAGTTGGTTTCCTGTATCCGGGACTGCAGGAAGCGCGGGCTGAAGGTCTTTGTTTTTCTTGTCCTGACGCGTTATGAATATCCGCACCTGGAGGAGACTCTCGAGGAGGCGAAAGCCCTGGGCGCCTGGCCGGTTTTACAAAGATATATCCCCGCCGGCAGCGGCGATGCCGTTCGAAGACTGGAGATCAGCGCCCGGGAATACGGGCAGGGATTGTTGAAGTTCAGGGATTTCTACGCGCGGAACAAAAAAATATACGGGGATTATCATTATTTTTCCGCTGTCTTAAGGCAAAGCGTTTGCGCCTGTTACCGCGATATGATGGTGGTCGGACCGCGCGGCGATATTCTTCCCTGCCCGGCGGCGCCTTCAGAGTTATCCCTCGGCAATATCGGAACGGTCAGCCTTAAAGAGGCCTGGGGATTATTCAGGGAGGGGCAAAAGGAGTGGCTGAAGATGTCTCCTGCCTGTTTGAAATGCGGGATTAATTATATCTGCGGGGGAGGGTGTATCTCTCATAAATATCTGGCGGCCGGGAGATTCGATTCCGACGATCCTTTATGTTTCCGCCCGGGCGAAATCGCCGCGGTAGAGGGGCTTTCCGCTCCCTGCAGGATGCATGAAAATGAATAATCCGGCGGGGGTCAGGATATCCGTGGTGGTCGTTACCCTTAACCGGGCCGCTTCGCTTGAGCGCTGCCTTTCTTCCCTGGCGCGACAGGAAGTCTTGCCCGAAGAGGTGGTTATCGTCGATAACGGCTCGAGCGACAATACCGCGGAGGTGGCCGCTTCTTACTGCGCTTTACTGCCGCTGAAGTATCTGCGGGAGGAAAAGCCCGATGTCGCCTACGCCCGGAACACGGGTATCAAGGCGTCTTCCGGAGATGTCGTCGCGTTTACCGATGACGATTGCGTCGTGAACGCGGATTGGGTCAAGAATATTGCCGCTTCTTACGGGCTTTTAGATTTCGATATTATCGGGGGGAAGGTCCTCAACGCTTACCAGAACAGCCTGATCTGCCGCCTCTGGCAGGACATCTATCTTTTATGGTTTAATTGTCTTAATATCTTGAGCGGCAAAAAAGATAATTGTTATGAATTCCCCGCGGAAAAATGCGCGGTGAAAACCCTGATGACCAATAATATTTCCTATCTCCGGAAGATATTCGACCTGGATGAGGGTTTCCGGCCGGGGCTATCCATGAATGAAGACGCGGAGCTGCACTATCGTTTAAGGGGCCGGGGATACCGCATCCTTTACGACCCCGCGGTAACCGTATCGCATTATTACCGGAATAGTTTTCTTTCGATGTGGCGGGCGCTGTATGTTTCGGGAAGGGGATTGTTTTTTATCGGGCGGAACCGCAGGCCTTATAATTGCCTTTTGGAATTGGGGTTTGCCGGAAGGTGCGGGTTTATTTTACGCCTGTTATTCTACCCCTTCTACCTTTTGCGGAAAAAAAGGCCGCTTGAAGCGTTAATGCTTTTGCCTTTTTTTGTTTTCCGGGAAGCGGCGGTATTCTGCGGTTTTTTAAGCGCGGTATTTCTGCCGGCGGGAAGGATGGAGAGGCGCAGATGAAAGTTAAGAA
Source organism: Candidatus Omnitrophota bacterium (assembly GCA_028711825.1). Classification (GTDB taxonomy): domain Bacteria; phylum Omnitrophota; class Gorgyraeia; order Gygaellales; family Profunditerraquicolaceae; genus UBA6249. The sequence continues at coordinate 2,669 of JAQTRM010000107.1, forward strand.
AGCGGCGGTGATATTTGTTCCCCCGGAAAAAGGGAAATTCCCCCATCTGGGGCAGAACCGGTGGTTTCATTATTCTTCTTCGCGCGCCTCGAAAATCCATCCGTTATTGCCTTCCCTGGCGGCAACCCTTTTAAAAGAAAAGGGGTATGAGGTGCTTTTCCTGGACGGGATAAATCGCGAGTTTCCCTTTTTGGATTTCATGAAAAAATTTTCCGCTTTCGCTCCGGACGCGGTAATCATGGAAACTAAAACTCCTCTGATCCGGGACCATTGGGATTTTATGCGCAAAGCCAAGCAGGGCAGAGATCTAAGGTTTATCCTGGCCGGGGATCATGTCTCTTTTTTCCCGGAGGAGTCCCTGGAAAATTCCCCGGTGGTTTTTTGTATTAAGGGAGGAGATC
>JAQTRM010000108.1 GCA_028711825.1 Candidatus Omnitrophota bacterium
TTTTGATCTGGTTCCTTCAGATAGCCCATATTTTATCGGAAGGATCGGCACTCTTGGCAGCCGGGCAGGTAATTTCGCGTTGCAGAATTCCGATTTTATCCTTTCCGTAGGTTCCAGGAACAATATCAGGCAGGTGAGTTACGGCTGGAAGACATTCGCCCGGGCAGCTAAGAAGGTGATTGTAGATATCGACCCGGCGGAGTTAAAGAAACCTACTTTGAAACCGGATGTCGCCATCAATTGCGACGCCGGGTATTTTTTAGACAAATGTTTGAAAAGTCATTCCCGATTGCCAGATTACCGCAAGTGGTTAAGCTGGTGCAGGGAAAGAAAAGACAAATATCCGGTTGTCCTGCCGGAATACAAGAAGTCCTCCCGGGTAAACCCTTATTATTTTATGCGGGCGCTTAGTGCGGCATCCGGGGCCAACACGATTGTCGCCGGGAATGCTACGGCATGCGTGGTTTTATTTCAGGCGGGGATTGTAAGGAAGAACGCGAGGGCTTTTTGGAATTCCGGCTGCGCTTCGATGGGTTATGACCTGCCGGCTTCCATCGGGGCTTGCCTGGCGGCTAATAAAAGCAATACCATCTGTCTTGCCGGCGACGGCAGTTTTCAAATGAATATCCAGGAGCTCCAGACGGTAGTTTATAATAAATTACCGATTAAAATATTCGTATTAAACAACGGCGGATACAGTTCAATAAAACAAACACAGAAGAATTTTTTCGGCCTGCCCTATATCGGATGCGATAAAGGTTCCGGGGTTAGTTTTCCGTCGTTTACCAAGGTGGCTAAAGCTTACGGCATTAAATCCTCGCGGCTTGCCAGCCATAAAGGTATGGTTGAAAAAATTCGCAGGATTATAGGGTCAAAACAGGCGTTTTTATGCGAAGTTATGCTTGAGGAGGATTATAAGTTTGTCCCGCGGCTTTCTTCAGAGAAAAAGGATGACGGAAGAATAATCTCTAAACCCCTGGAAGATATGTTCCCGTTTTTAGGTAAAGATGAATTTAACGCGAATATGATTATTCCGTCTTTAAGGCAAGATTAATCCACCAAACAATTTTAGCAAGAATGGAGTGATGATGAAGAAAAAGAACGCTTTAGTTACCGGGGCCTCCAGGGGAATAGGTCTGGCGATCGCGGATTGTTTTAAAAAGCAGGGGATAAATGTCCTGGCTCCCGGACGGAAAGAATTGGATTTATTGAGTAAGGATTCAATCGCTAATTATCTTGCCGGGCTTAAATGCCCGGTTGATATCCTGGTGAATAACGCCGGGATTAATATGTTGGGTGGAATTGTAAGCCTGGAGGAGCGGAACATCCAGGAAACCATACAGGTTAATCTCCTGGCTCCGCTGGATATCATCCGCAATGTCGCCCCGCGGATGATGCATAAAAAATACGGCAGGATCCTGAATATCGGTTCCATCTGGGGGCTGATCACTAAGCCGGGCAGGGTGACCTATACTTTGACTAAGTCCGGCTTGGGCGGCCTGACCCGGTCTATGGCGGTGGAGCTTGCCCCTTATAATGTGCTTGTTAATTGTGTCGCTCCGGGGTATGTCGATACCGAGCTGACGCGGAAAAATAATACCTCAAGAGAACTGGAAAAGATCAAAAAATCGATACCTTTACAGCGTTTGGCCAATCCCGGGGAGATCGCGGAATTAGCTTATTTTCTTTGTTCCGATAAAAATACCTATATTACCGGCCAGACCATCGCTATAGACGGCGGTTATTTATGCGTGTAATCAAAGTTAAATCCAGAATTCGTGATTATGAAGTAGTTTTCGGGCGGTTCGATTTATTCCTCAATGAAATCGGCAAAGGGGGTAAGGATTCTGTTTTTTATGTCATCGATGAAAAGGTGTGGGGTTTATATAAAAATTCCCGCTTTAAACGCTTAGATGCCTGCCAGGTAAAGCTGGTTAAGGCGGATGAATTTAAGAAGACGTTAAAAACAGTCATGGATTTGTATGACGCCTTGATCGAACGGAGCGCCAAGAAGAATATTGTCCTGGTTTCTGTAGGGGGAGGGATTATTCAGGATGTAAGCGGTTTCCTGGCTTCTACGATGTACCGGGGGATAAAATGGATTTATGCCCCTACGACACTACTGGCCCAGGCTGACAGCTGTATCGGAGGCAAGACTTCGCTTAATTACAAAAGCTACAAGAATTTAGTCGGCACTTTTTACCCGCCGCACCGCGTTATTGTCGACAGCAGCTTTATCGATACGCAGGAGAACCTGGATTTTTACAGCGGGGTAGGTGAAATAGTCAAGTTGCACCTTATGTGGAAAGAAAAATACCTGAATGCGATACTGAAATTTTTGCCGGAAGCTGCCCGCAGGAATAAAAAAGCCATTTTAAAAGCGATTTGTAATTCGTTGTTAGTCAAAAAAGCATATATTGAAGATGATGAATTTGACCAAGGTAAAAGGAATCTTTTGAACTACGGGCATTGTTTCGGGCATGCCCTTGAAAAAGTTTCCAGTTTTAAGATTCCGCACGGCCAGGCGGTAGTTGCCGGCATGATGCTTGCCAATATTGTTTCAAGGGCGCGCGGACTGTTATCTTGCCGCCTGGAGGATAGGCTTTTCAGGGAGTTATTGTTGCCCGTTCTTTTTGTTAAGCCGAAGAGATATCTTCTTAAGCCGCAGGATATTATCGCGGCAATGAAAAAGGATAAGAAGAGGGTAGGGAGAAAACTTCCTTTGATTATCATGAAAGAAGGCATTAATCCTGATAAAATAAATGACCTCGAAGAAAAAGAAGCGCGACTCGCCCTTAGAGAATTATCCGGAAGGATATGATGAAAGAAGCTATGGCAGAAAAATTAAAAAAAGAGATATTAAATAAAGTAAAAGAATTTTATTTTTCTCAAAAGGCAAAGGATAAATTTATCCCGGGTTCTTCGCCTGTGCGTTATGCCGGCAGGGTATATGACTATCGCGAGCTGGTTAACCTGGTCGATGCTTCCCTTGAATTCTGGCTGACTACCGGCAGGTATGCCGCGGAGTTCGAGAAAAAGCTGGCGGGTTTCTTAGGGGTTA
>JAQTRM010000034.1:0-1932 GCA_028711825.1 Candidatus Omnitrophota bacterium
TCCCGCGAAAAAAGGGTTAAGCGGATAAAAAAATTTATTTCTTTAAATATTGTACTGTTCAGGTTTGAGGAAGAATTCTACAAAAAACACGGCCTCCGGGTTGAACGCGTAGGCCACCCGCTGCTGGATTTAGTGAAGCCTTCACCCGATAAAAAAGGCCTCTGCGCCGAAACCGGCATAACCCCCGGCAAGCCTATCGTCAGCCTGCTGCCGGGATCGCGTAAGCAAGAGCTAAGGCTGATCCTGCCTTTAATGCTCGAATCCGCCCTGATCATCAATAAAAAGAATCCCGGGACCCAATTTATTATCGCCAAATCCCCCGCTCTGGAGGCAAAAGAATACTCCCGGATATGCGCATCCTACGGCAACCTGGATTTGAAAATTATCGAAGGCAGAACGGCCGACTGCCTGGACCTCGCCCAGGCAAGCCTGGTCTGCTCGGGAACCGCCGCCCTGGAAGCGGCGATCATCCAAAAACCTTTTGTAATTATCTATAAAACGAGCTTATTCAACTACCTGCTTTACCGTCCGCAGATCAAAATACCCTATATCGGGATAGTCAACATCATCGCAAAGAAAGAGATTGTGCCGGAATTCATCCAATTTAATGCCCGCCCGGAAAAGATTGCCACGACTGCCCTGAAACTCCTCAACGACCCCTCCTGCTCAAAACAAATGAACCAGGCCCTGCAAGAAGTCAAAGATTCCCTCGGAGGCCCCGGCGCGGCCGGGCGCGCGGCAAAAATTATCATGGATTTTTTAGCTTAAAGATCCGGAAAGAACATGCTCTAGGAAGTTTTGTATTCCCGGGCTAGTTTTATGCGTTCATCGATCGGAGGATGGCTGAAAAAAAGGAATTTGATCAAAGGGTGCGGCGAACGGTCGGCGAGGTTCTGGGCGGCAAGTTTCTCCATAAGGCTGACAAACGCATCCCGGGAACCGGTGACTTTAAGGGCCAGGGTATCGGCTTCTCTCTCGAACCTTCGGCTGATCAGGGCTTCCAGGGGCTGGGCGATCATCCCGAAAAACATGAAATAAAGCAAAACCAGCGGCAGGCTGGGCAATTGAGAGAGCGATTCCAATTTAAACATCCCCAGGGTATAAGCGCTGGTCTTAAAGATAAGATAAAATATCCCTACGGTTACCAGGGAATTCACCGCGATAAGTTTAAGAATATGCCTGAGGCGGTAATGCGCGAATTCATGCGCCAGGATCACTTCTATTTCATCGGCGGTATATTTATCCTGCAGGGTATCCGCCAGAAGCACCCGCCGTGTCTTACCCATACCGGTAAAAGCGGCGTTAGCCTTAAGGGTCTTTTTACTGAAATCGATCTGAAAAACATCCAGCAGTTCCACTTCCATCCTGGCGGCTAAATCAAAAATCCTTTTTCTTAAAACTTCATCTTCCAGCTTCTTGTGTTTAAAAAACAACGGAATAATTAAAACCGGCGACAATTTTGCCAGGACCACGCTGAAGATGATCCAGAAAACAGAAATTACCAGCCACCAGGGGCGGAATTGTGCCAGCACCCAGTAAAAAGCCGTAAGCAAAATAAGATAAAAGGCATAAGCCAATACCCCGGACTTCAGCTGGTCCAGCCACCATGCTCCCGGCTTCTGGTTCGAAAGATTGAATTTATGTTCCAGGGTAAAACCCGAGTAGAAATTAAAAGGCAGGTTCAAAAGATAACAGCAGAACAGAAAAGATAAAAGATAGGCGCAAACCAGAGGATAGCCGGACAAAGGGATTCCGGAAAGAAAATTTTCCAGAAACAGGGAAAATCCCGAACTCAAAAAAACCAAAAGCAGGAGAAAATTATAAACCGCGTCAAAGATATTGAGAAAATATTTCTGGCGGGAATAACTCCTGGCCGGATCCGGCATCTTACTTCTTGGAGGATTTCGCCAAAGGCTCTACATTGACAAAAGT
>JAQTRM010000034.1:2032-5281 GCA_028711825.1 Candidatus Omnitrophota bacterium
GAAGCTTGCCTGGAAATTTTTTCAAAAATTTCCAGGCGGTTAAACAAAGGGATATTGCCAATACAGATTATTGCCTGATTTTAGGCAATTACTTTACCATAAATCCCCTAATTAAGCAATACCTCTTCGTCTTTATCGGGGATGCTGACCTTCAATCCCCTGGAAGCCAGGATATCCGCCAGTATCTGGGATTGCTCGAACTCCCCGTGCACCAAGAAGATCTGCCTGAGGGGACGGTCCGCGGCGCAGGAAGAGACGCATCCTGAAACAAAATCCAACAATTCCCCTTGATCGGCATGGCCGGAAAAAGAGTTAATCACCACCACCTCCGCGTTAAGTTCATATTCCATGCCGAATATCTTCACAAAAGGAGTCTTTTCGACGATCCTCCTGCCCAAAGTATCCTGTGCCATATACCCTACCACCAGGATCATATTGCGGGAATCCTCGATATTATTCTGCAAATGATGCAGTATCCTGCCCGATTCGCACATCCCGCTGCCGGCGATAATAATCATCGGGCGCTTATCGGTATTCAAAGCCTTGGACTCCTTCTGTTCCCTGATAAAACGCAGGTTCAGCAGTTCAAAAGGATTATCACCCCGGCTGAATGCCTGGCGGGTCTTTTCATTCAAAAAATCCAAATGATATTTAAAAAGTTCGGTAATATTGGTTGCCAGCGGGCTATCGACGTAAATCGGTACGGAAGGAATAATCTTTTCTTTAAGCAATTCATTCAGGAAATAAATCACCTCCTGCGTGCGTTCCAGGGTAAAAGAAGGAATAAGCACCTTCCCTCCCCTCCTCACCGCCCGGCTGATCGCCTCTCTCAACTTAGACTGCGCTTCATCGATCGGCCGGTGCATCCTCCCCCCGTAAGTAGACTCCAAGATCAAATAATCCAGGCCGCTGGGAATAACGGGATTACTTAATAACGGCAGGTTCTTCCTGCCCAGGTCTACGGCATACCCCAAGCGCAGCGTGCGCTCGGCATCTTTAATATCCAGAACAATAATCCCCGAGCCCAGGATATGTCCGGCGTCCACAATCGTGGCAAAAACATCCTTGGCGATACAAAATCTCTGATTATAAGAAATGGAGCGGAAGATACGGGTCGCCCGGGAGGCCTCCTTTGCGGTATATAAAGCCTTGCGTAAAGGCAAACCGATACGCCGGTTGATCTTATTCAGGTAACGCACATCTTCTTCCTGGATCTTCCCGGAATCGGTAAGCATCAAATCCGCCAAATCCTTGGTAGCTGAAGTGGTATAGATCTTGCAGCGCAGGCCCTGTTTGACAAGATTGGGGATATTCCCGCAATGGTCGATATGCGCGTGCGAAAGGACCATTGCCTTGACGGTGCGCGGATTGTAGTGGAAGGTAGTGTTGATCTTGTAGAACGCTTCGCGGTGCCCCTGAAAAAGCCCTCCGTCGAGGAGAACATCGCGCCCGTTTACCGAGATCAGATGGCTCGAACCGGTAACCGTACGCGCGCCTCCAAGGAATTTTATTTTAACTGGCATAATCGATTGTTTTTGGCCAAAGGCGTATGCCGCAGCCTCCGGAATAGTCCCCGGTCATTTGTCGTAAGTAGAATAAAAATAAGGCGTATGTGCCTGGAACTCCGCCGCGCAGGTATCCACAAGCTTGAAATCCACGGTAATACCCCATGTCTTTCTTAAACCATAGATCTTTTCCTGGCTTAAAGACAGGATATCGCTCAACTGTTTATCGCTAAAACCGTATTCCTTGGCTTTTTTCAATAAATCCGGAGAAAGTTTGCTCCGGTTCAAAAACAGTTCGTTCTCGCATTTCACGATCTCTTCGATATTATACAGAAACCAGGGATCGATTCCGGTCAGTTCATGCACCGTTTCAATATTCATGCCGGCGCGGAAGGCGTCAGCGATATAGAAAATCCTCTCGGCGTTAGGCTGGCGGAGTTTCTGGCGGATTTTATCCATATCCTCGCTTCCCGCCTTAACTTTGCCGGGTTTATCAAAAAGCAGGCTTTCCAGGCCGGATTTTTTTATCTCCAGGGCGCGCAGCCCTTTCTGCAGGGCTTCCTTAAAAGTCCGTCCGATCGCCATCGCCTCCCCCACCGACTTCATCGAAATCCCCAGGGTATTATCGGCCGATGCGAATTTTTCAAAAGTAAACCGCGGTATTTTTACCACGCAATAGTCGATCGCGGGTTCGAAACAGGCGGGTGTCAAGCGGGTAATATCGTTTGGGATCTCATCCAGCGTATAACCTACGGCGAGCTTGGCGGCAATTTTGGCGATCGGGAAACCGGTAGCCTTGGAGGAAAGCGCCGAACTGCGCGAAACGCGGGGGTTCATCTCTATCACCACCATCCTCCCGGTTCCCGGATGCACCGCGAACTGGATATTTGAACCTCCGGTGGAAACACCGATCTGGCGGATACAGGCGATCGCGGCGTTACGCATCAATTGGTATTCCCGGTTACTCAAAGTCTGGATCGGGGCCACGGTAATGCTGTCCCCGGTATGCACCCCCATCGGATCGAAATTTTCAATAGTGCAGACCACCACCACATTATCTTTTAAATCCCGCATTACCTCGAGCTCAAATTCTTTCCATCCGATTACCGATTCCTCGATCAGGATCTCGCTGATAATGCTGGATTCCAGGCCGCGCTTGGCAAGCATCTTAAAATCTTCCAGGTTATAGGCGATCGACCCTCCCGCGCCCCCCATGGTAAAACTCGGCCTGATGATCAAAGGAAAACCGATCTCTTCTGATACGGCGATCGCTTCCTTAAGGTTATATGCCCTTCCGCTTTTCGGCAGGTCAAGTCCGATCTTTTTCATCGCCGCCTTAAACAGTTGGCGGTCCTCGCCTTTTTTGATCGCTTTGATATCCGCCCCGATCGTCTCAACCTTATATTTATCCAAAACCCCTTTTTCCGCCAGCCCGATAGTAGTATTCAAGGCGGTCTGCCCGCCCAGGGTAGGCAGGAGCGCGTCCGGCCTTTCCTTGGCGATAATCTTTTCCACTACCTCCACGGTAATCGGCTCGATATAAGTCTTATCCGCGATCTCCGGATCCGTCATGATCGTAGCGGGGTTGGAATTAACCAAAATGATTTTATAACCTTCCTGTTTCAGGACCTTACAGGCCTGGGTACCGGAATAGTCGAACTCGCAGGCCTGGCCGATTACAATCGGGCCTGAACCGATGATCATTATTTTTTTAATGTCTTTTCTTTTAGGCATCTTAAAAAGC
>JAQTRM010000034.1:5381-8869 GCA_028711825.1 Candidatus Omnitrophota bacterium
CTGTTTCAGGACCTTACAGGCCTGGGTACCGGAATAGTCGAACTCGCAGGCCTGGCCGATTACAATCGGGCCTGAACCGATGATCATTATTTTTTTAATGTCTTTTCTTTTAGGCATCTTAAAAAGCCGTAAGCGGTAAGCTTGTGGCTTATAACTTACCGCTTACGGCTGACCTTGTTTTTTTTCATGATCTTCACAAACTCCCCGAACAAATACCCGGCGTCATGCGGCCCGGGAGCGGACTCGGGATGGAATTGTACGGAAAAAACCGGAAACTTTTTATGGCGCAGCCCTTCAAGAGTATTGTCGTTAAGATTAACATGCGTGATCTGGATGTCTTTTTTGGGCAAAGAATCGATATCCACGCAAAAACCGTGATTTTGGCTGGTAATGCAGACTTTTCCGGTCTTCAGATCTTTCACCGGATGATTTGCGCCGTGATGGCCGAACTTAAGCTTGTAAGTCTTGCCTCCCAAAGCAAGGCCCAGCATTTGATGCCCCAGGCATATCCCGAAAATCGGAACACGCCCGATCAAAGCCGAAACCGTCTTAACCACATAATCTACCGCCGCGGGATCACCGGGGCCGTTGGATAATAAAACCCCGTCCGGGTGGCAGGCCAGGACCTCTTTAGCGGTAGCACGGGCGGGCAGGACTGTAACATCGCATTCATGGCGCGCCAACTCCCTCAGGATATTATATTTTACCCCGCAATCCAGCACTGCCACTTTCAACCCGGGTTTTCCCTGGCGCGCGTAGTTATATTTTTTAGAAACTGTAACATCCTTGACCAGATCCACCCCCACCAACCCCCTGCCGGCTCTTGCTTTTTTCAAAAGCCTCGCTTCATCGAAATCCAGGGTAGACAGAACCGCTTTCATTGCCCCCTGCCTGCGGATATGCAGGGTTAAGGCGCGCGTATCGACCCCCTCGATAGCGGGGATACCGTTCTCTTTCAGGTATGCGCCTAAACTTTTTTCTTTTCTCCAGTTGCTGGCGATCTTGCTATACTCCTTGACCACAAAACCTTCCAGGAAAATCCGGCGGCTTTCGACATCTTCCTTGTTTACCCCGTAATTTCCGATCAAAGGATAAGTCATCGCCACAATCTGCCCTTTATAGGAAGGATCGGTAAGAATCTCCTGGTAACCGGCCATACTGGTATTAAAAACCACTTCCCCGGTAACCTCACCGCTGGCGCCGAAGGAGCGGCCTTTAAATATTTTTCCGTCCTCTAAAACAAGAATTGCCCGCATTTTTATTTTTTTTCTGAAGCGGCCCGGATAAGCTCGCGGAACAAAGGATGTGCCGCATCGGGTTTGGATTTGAATTCAGGATGAAATTGTACCGCGATAAAATAAGGATGGTCCTTAAGCTCCACGATCTCCACCAGGTTTTTTTTCTGGTAAATCCCGGAGAAAACCATTCCTTTGGACTCAAGTTTTTTCCGGAATTTATTATTAAATTCATACCGGTGGCGGTGGCGTTCCATGACTGAGCTGGCGCGGTATACCCGTGATGCCAGGGTATTGGCCTTGATCTTGCAGGGATACGCACCCAGGCGCATCGTTCCGCCGAGGTCCTGAACATCCTTCTGCTCGCTCAAAAGGCTGATCACCGGATTACGGGTTTTGGGCTTGAACTCCGTAGAGTTAGCGTCCTTCAGGCCACAGACATTCCGCGCGAAATCCATCACCACGCATTGCATACCCAGGCAAAGCCCCAGGAAAGGAATCTTATTCTTCCTGACGAAACCAATTGCCTTTACCTTCCCCTCTATGCCGCGCCCTCCGAACCCCCCGGGAACCAGTACCGCGTCAATTTCTTTAAGCAACTTCTCGGGACCATATTTTTCAATGTCCTCGGAATCGATCTTCTTAACCTCAACCTTTACCTGATTGCTGATAGCGGCGTGGGTAATTGCCTCATAAATGGATTTATAAGCATCCTGCAGGCCGATATACTTGCCGACTACCGCCACCTGGACCGTTTTTTTTGGAGTAAACAGGCGTTCCACCACGTTCTTCTCCCAGTCCTTCAAATCCGAAGGCTTGGCGATCAGGCCAAAATGGCTTAAAATTATCTCATCCAGTATCTGCCCCTTAAAAACCAAAGGGACCTGGTATATAGATTCTACATCGGGAGACTCAATTACCGCCTCCTTCCTTACATTACAGAATAATGATATTTTATCCCGGACATCCTCCGACAAGGATTTTTCCGTCCGGCAGATCAAAATATCCGGCTGAATACCGATCTGGCGCAGGGTCTGCACGCTATGCTGGGTAGGCTTGGTTTTGATCTCGTCGGCGACCTTAATATAAGGAACCAGAGTCAGGTGTATATATAAAACGTTCTTTTCCCCGGCATCAAGCTTAAATTGACGCGCCGCTTCCAGAAAAGGATGGCTCTCAATATCTCCCACCGTCCCGCCTACTTCAATCAACACCACCTCTGCCTGGCTTACTTCGGCGACCTTTTTAATCCGGTTTTTAATCTCGCCGGTGATATGCGGAATAACCTGAATGGTCTTGCCCAGATAATCCCCGCGCCGCTCGCGCGAGATCACGGTATTATAAACCTGCCCGGTAGTGGAATTATTGAAACGGGTCATCCTGGCGCGGGTAAACCTCTCGTAATGCCCGAGGTCCAGATCGGTCTCCGCGCCGTCTTCGGTGACATAAACCTCGCCGTGCTGGTAAGGATTCATTGTCCCCGGATCGACGTTAATATAGGGATCCAGCTTCATGAGGGTCACTTTTAACCCGCGGGACTCCAGGATTTTGGCAATCGAAGCGGAAGCGATACCCTTCCCCAAACTCGAAATTACGCCGCCGGTAACAAAAATATATTTAGTAGTCATAGATTTATACAAAGAAGGCGCTTAGTGCCGAGGATTTTCGGCTCCCAAACGCCCTTGTTTTAATAACTATAGCATCAGGGTGCGGGGATGTCAATGTTTTAATTTTAAGCTATCAGCTCTCAGCCATCAGCTTTCAGCAAAACAGGAATCGTAACTCGTAACTGGTAATTAATTCAAAATCTTAAACCAAAAGCAAATCTATCTCTTCGGGGGACGTCCTTCCAGGGGACACCCTGTTGATCTACAACTGTTAAAAATACAAATAGTTATGAAGAGGTAATCCGTAACCGGTAATTCATAAAAAAAGCAGCAGATAGTATATAGTAGTTAGTATAAAAAGTAGAATCAAAGATAAAGAGCTGCGTCTTTTATTTTAGTCTTTTGCCCTATTCCAGGTTTTTTATACTTTATACTACATATTATCTACTATCTACTGGTTTTTCTACCTTCTGCCTACTATCTACTAAATACTACATACTAACTACTGCTCTTTTCCGTTTTCAGCTGATAGCTGAGGGCTGATGACTAACAGCTGGAAGATTATGCCAGCTTCAGGAATTCCTTCCCTTCTTTCCAGGGGTTCAAATACCTCTGAATACTTAAGGTTTGGTCCTCCAAAAGATCC
>JAQTRM010000034.1:8969-12023 GCA_028711825.1 Candidatus Omnitrophota bacterium
TTTCAGCTGATAGCTGAGGGCTGATGACTAACAGCTGGAAGATTATGCCAGCTTCAGGAATTCCTTCCCTTCTTTCCAGGGGTTCAAATACCTCTGAATACTTAAGGTTTGGTCCTCCAAAAGATCCGCTTGGCGCTTCTTTTCCTGCGGCCAAACAATCTGTACCTTCGGCCTCCGGATATCGAATTCATTCTGGCTTACCACAATTGCCACGCTTTCATCGTTTAAGGCTACTACCGCACCCACCGGCCAAAAACCCATAAACTTGAAAAATTTATCCAACAGCTCCGGATCAAAAGTTTTCCCCCGGTCTTTGTTCATAATATTATAAACCACATCCGGAGAATAATCCTGCTTGTACCCTCTTCTTTGCGAAAGCGCGTCATAAACATCGCAGATCGAAACGATCATCGAAGCGATATGCTGGCTCCTTAAAAAAGGCAGGCGGGGATAACCGGAAGAATCGTATTTCAGGTGATGCTCGAAACTTACTACTACCGGCAGGATCCCCAGGGTATCGGTATATTTCAGCATAATCTGGGCCCCCATCAGGGTATGGCTTTTAACATTACCGAACTCCTGCTCGGTAAGCTGGCCGGGCTTATGCAGTATTTTACGGGAAATATAAAGTTTCCCGATATCGTGATACATCGCGGCAATACCGATATTCAGGATATCCGCCTTTTCAAAACCCAGGCGGGAAGAAAAATACATGGAAAAAATTGAGACATTCAGCATATGCACGTATGTGCCCATATCATATTTCTTGACCGTAGCCAGCTTCAGCATCTCCTGGCGCTGCGAACTAAAGTTTTCCATAATACTGCCGAGGGAAAATTTAAGCGCGAGCTGATCGACCTTCTCGGAATTCAATACCCCGCTTAGGGCCTGGCCCACGACATCCGCGGAAGAATTATAAAGCTCCGACTGGTCCGGGAGGCCTTCCCCCTCTTCCTGGCCCGAAGAGACCTTCAGCCTGCCGATGCTGATATGCTCCACTCCGGCAAGGCTGAGGGAAGCCTGAAAATCGCCTTTAAAATCCTCTTTAGGGCCTGCGATAAAACAAACAAATCTCAACAGTTCTTCCCGGTTCAACCCGCGGTAAAAAGCAATCCTTTCGATATGCCTTTCTTTCAGATAGAGGATCGCCGGGCGCAGGAATTTAGCCAGGTCGAAAAGGATCTCCTTTTCGAAAGCCAGTTCTTCCCCCACAATCCCGATCACCACCTCCTGGCGCTCGGAAAAAACTTCCCTAAAAGCCTCGAAAGTACTGTCGAGCGATTTCTGAAACATCGGGTGGGACTCCCCGTACATCTTGATAGACTGCAGGCAGGAAAGCAGCCCTTTGAATGCCGTTTCGATACTATTTAACATCCCAACCTTTCAGGATCTGCCTTGCCTTATTGCGCAGATTCCGGTTCCAAAAAAATCTCCGGCGGCTGAGATCATGAATATATCTGGCCGCCTCGATAATCCCCAGATCAGAAACAATCTGCATATTCTCGATTAAAAGATCGTTCTTCCTTCCGCAAAAGCTGGGGACATTGAACAAAAGCTCCAGCGCCGCTTCGCTGGTCTTAGGATTCAGGATTAAAACGGAAAGCAGATTTTTCCTTAAAAGCGGGGAGTCGGTATCCAGCTGGCGCAGTAAAAACTGCGTATCCGACCTCCTGGATTTACGCATATTTTTCAAAATCCCGATTTTGATCAATTCATTAGCCGTAGAATAAATATTATCCAGCATCGCCAGGGTTACCGGCATGTTAAGTTGTCCCAGGGTATCGATCAGGTTAAAGATAAAATCTATATCGTGGACCCTCTGTTTCACCCGCGCGTAAAAAGCTTCAAGATTTCCCGGAAAGAACCTCAAGAACAGGATTAAAACATATCTATCCGTTTTTTCTGCGTTAAATATTTTATCGAGGTAAAAATTCATATCCTGCGAAGCAGAAGAAACCATTTCCAGGAAAAACTCCTTCTCCGGAGATAACGGCTGATTCAATATGATATTCTCGATAAAAACGGAAAGCTTCTTTTCAGCCCCGGAGCAGGAATTATTACCCTCCTCTTTCTGTTTCACCAGCAGTCCGTAAAAATCCCTGAAAAAATCCAGGTCCTCATCCTCCAGGGCCCCCTCCAGCTCTTTCCCCACGGCCTCCGACGCCAGGTATATCCCTTCCTCTTCTTTGTCTACCGCCAGAATATTCAGGACGATATAACGATAATTCTTACGGAGCGACTTCTGGTCGAAAACCAAAGTTCCTTCCAGAGAAATATCCTTAACCAGGGACTCCAGGGTTTTCCGGTATACCGCCGACATCTGGTCGTCCTGGCTGGACACCGACAACAGGTCTTTTACCCTTTTCATTACCCGGGGATTATGGCTGAAACGCTCGGCCGCGTTAATCTTGTTTAAAAAGTTTTCGGCGATCCGGGGAGGATTTTTCTGCTGGGAGATCCTGGAAAAAAGTTCCAGGCTTAAAGCGTCGAAATTGTCCTCTTTATAAAGCCCTTCCAGCAGCAGATCGCTCAACTCATCATGGTTTAAGCTTTGAAAAACAAGTTTCAGCTTCTCTAATTTCTCCTGGTCGATCGATTTCTTATTACGCAGCAGCCAAAGAAAAACCTCTTTGGAACACTTGTCAAACTGTTCTTTATTATTTTCCTTCAGGGATGTTAAAAAATCACTGATATTGGCGGGAATTTCATCGGTCTTAAAAATCTCTTCCTGATTGGCGCGTTTAATGAGGGATCCGAAATTATCCGCGAAATTATTAAGTTTGCCCCGGTCTCCGCTGCCCACGGCGTCCCGAAGCATATAACCCCAGATATCGGAACACTCCTGCCCCTCTCCTCCCAGGAAAGCGGAATAATCCAACTCTTCAACGATAAAATTTTCCAGATTTTTTTTATTCAGGAGCGCGTTAACCCCGCCTCCTTTTGAAATATCCTTCGGCGCCATGGAAATCACCGAAAAAAAAGCGATAATTTCCCCGGTAGTCGCTCCCCGGTTTATCTGGATACTTTTTATTTTACGCTGGTGCAGCAGGCGGG
>JAQTRM010000109.1 GCA_028711825.1 Candidatus Omnitrophota bacterium
TTATAACTTACTCACAGCCTCCCCGACGACTTCCGGGGAAAACCCCCGCCGCATCAGGTAACCATAAACCCTTGCCCTGGCCTTGAGCGGTTCCACTCCTTTTAATTGCGCGAACTTCTTTTCCGCCAGCTGCGCCACAACCTTATCTTCCCGGTAGCCTTCTTTTACCTGATCCAGGGCGCCGCGCACCACCGCTTCCGGCACTCCTTTTTGGGCCAGCTCACGCCGGATCCTCACCAAACCAAAGGGGCGTTTCAGCCTGGAAACGGCCCAATTGCGCGCGAAAAGGTCATCGTCGATAAATTTCTTTTCTTTCAGGAAGTCAACCGTGGCGCAAGCCAGGCTTTCAGAAAAACCTTTCCGGACCAGCCGGAATTTCAGTTCGCTTTCGCTGCGCAGCCGGAATTTCAATAACAGGAAAGCATAAGCCCTGGCCTCTTCGGCGTTAAGAGGCGGAGTTTGATTTTTTACGCGTTTCTTTTTCAATATCTTCCTGTAATTTCGGATTTTCTTTAAGGAATTTTATCGCCGCGTCCCTGCCTTGCCCGAGTTTTTTGTCTTCGAAAGAAAACCAGGTCCCGCTTTTGGAGATTACCTCCAGGGCCGCCGCGGCGTCGATCACCGCGCCCGGCTTGGAAATACCCCCGTTATGCATAATATCGAATTCCGCCTCGCGGAAAGGAGGAGCGACTTTATTCTTTACCACTTTCACGCGGACATGGTTGCCGATAATCCTGTCGGCTTCTTTAATATAAGCGATCCGGCGCACATCGAGCCTTACCGAAGAATAAAATTTCAGGGCCCGCCCGCCGGGAGTGGTCTCGGGAGAACCGAACATCACCCCGATCTTTTCCCTCAACTGATTGATAAAAATAAGCGTGGTGCGGGATTTGCTGATCGCCCCGGTAAGCTTGCGCAATGCCTGGGACATCAGGCGCGCCTGCAGCCCCATATGGGAATCCCCCATTTCACCTTCGATCTCGGCGCGGGGAGTTAAAGCCGCCACTGAATCTACCACCACCATATCTACAGCGTTGGAACGCACTAAGGTCTCCGCGATCTCCAGCGCCTGTTCGCCGGTATCCGGCTGTGAAATAAGCAAATCATCGAGGTTCACCCCGATCAATTTGGCATAGGATGAATCGAAAGCATGTTCGGCGTCGATAAACGCCGCCACCCCGCCTTTATTCTGGATCTCTCTGATCGCCGTCAGCGTCAAAGTAGTCTTTCCCGAAGCCTCCGGGCCGAAGATCTCAACCACCCTGCCCCGGGGAAGCCCGCCCACGCCCAAGGCCAGATCCAGGGTCAAGGCCCCGGTGGATATCGTCTCCACGTCCGCCTTGGTATGCGACCCCAGCTTCATGATCGAACCTTTGCCGAACTGCTTTTCAATCTGGGCAAGCGCCAGCTCTAATGCCTTATGCCGGTCAGAAGCCTCTCTTGTTTCTTCTTTTTTCTTTTCAACCGCCATTCCAAACCTCCCTGCCTGCCTTAAAACAGGCGATTATTAAAATTTAAGCAATTATTATAACCTGCCGAATTTAGACTGTCAAACTAATATTGTCTCTCAGCTGTCAGCGGTCAGCGGTCAGTTTTCAGTAAAAGCAGAAGAACAGAATATAGAGAAAACAGTATTTGGTCTTTCGCCTTCCCCTGCATTCTAACTACTATCTACTAACTACTGGTTTTTCGCTGAAGACTGATGGCTGAAAGCTGACAAAACCCTCCTTTCTACCCCAATTGACGTAAAAAGGAGAAATATCTAACATTTAATTACGGTTTAAAATAAAAAGGGCAGCCCCTTACGGGAACAGCCCTAAATAAAAATCTTAAACCTCAATAGCTGGAGCGGAGAACGGCAGAAAAACGCAAAAAAAGATACGCGCAAAACCGGGCTACTTCGCTTTCTTCTCCAGATCCCTTATGCATTTTCCTAATCTTTTTTCAAGCTTTTCCACCCTGAATATTAAACCGACAATCTGCATCTGCTGGGCCTTATTGATTTCCTGCTGCTCGAATATTTTTCTCTCCTGCTCTTTAACCGCCTCTAGGAGGACCGCGGTAAATTTATCATAGGCGATGGACTTATAGCCGTTCTTATCCGTCGTCACCAATTCCGGAAAAACATCCTCCATATTCTGCGCGATAATACCGATCTGCCTGCCTTTGGGGAAATTCTTGGTGAATTCATTGTCTTTCCAGGAATAATATACCCCCCTGATCCCGCACAAACGCTTAATAACATTATCAATCGGCTCGATATCCTTCTTCAGGCGGATATCCGACCAAGTGGTGGAACCCGCGGTAATCGTAGAACCATTGGCGTAGATCGTTCCGGCCACTGAAAGGGTATAACCCGGAACGAGCGTTCCAATACCCACATTACCGAGCTGATCAATCATCATCCTGACCTGCGAACCGGTAGCGTAAACATTGGTGGTCCCGAAATACATCTTTGTCCCGTAAGCTCCGGAACTCTGGACATAAATACCCGCCTGGGCGCTGGTTACCCCCTGACATGCCCCGAAAGTTATAGAAGCGCTGTTATCCGCCGCCGCGGAAGTTTCCGGAGAAATATGCAAGGAACCATAAACTTGTCCCGCAGTGGGATAAGTATGCGAAATCGTACGGCGGATATCAAGCCTTGTTTGGGGAATATAAGTGCCGATGCCGGCGTTCCCCTCCACGATAAGATCCGTATCCACGTCGACCTCTCCCCCGTCGCCGTTTACGGCTTCCCAGGTATAACTGCCGGAGTCGATATAGTCATCTCCGATCGCCATCTTTTTGGCGCGCAGTTCGTTATAGATCCCGTAGGGAGAAGGATAATAGGTGGTCACGGTAATTTCCTCGGCAAAAAGAAAAACCGGGGCAAGGAACAACGCAAAAGCTGAAATGTAAATGATTTTTAATATTCTGGACATCTTTACCTCCTGGTTAGCGAACTTATTTTAACCTTAGCATAAAAAGATGTCAAATGATATTAACAGCTTTCAG
>JAQTRM010000035.1 GCA_028711825.1 Candidatus Omnitrophota bacterium
TCCGGGCAGGAACGCAGTTTTTACTGGAGGCTCACGGGCAGGCAAAACCTGGATTTTTTTGCCGGCCTTTATGGCCTCCGGCGCAGGGAAGTCCGGCAGAAAATAAATGATTTGTGCGGGCTTCTGGGGATCGAAGAGCCGGATAAGCGGTTCCAGGAGTATTCCGCGGGGATGAAACAAAGGCTGGCGTTGGCCCGGAGCCTTCTTCATAATCCGCGGATCCTGTTTATGGATGAGCCGACAAAAAGCCTGGACCCCTGGTGCGCCGAAAAACTCAGGTTTTTTATTAAAGACAGCCTTGTGCGGCAGAAAAAGATGACCGTTCTCCTGGCTACCCATGACCTGGCGGAAGCCGGAGAACTTTGCGAATATGCCGCTTTGATGGAGGCGGGTGCAATTAAGGCTTGCGGCAGAACAGAGGAGGTCCTTAAGGGGCTGGTATGATGTTCTTTTTTCGTCTGGCGGCTTTTATAAGAAAGAATTTCCTGGTCAATGTGAGCTACCGGCTTTTTTTCGTCCTTAATCTTCTGGGGGCGGTTGCTTCGGTGCTGACGTTTTATTTTATCGCCAAGATGCTTGGCCGGGGGATCAGCCCTTATCTTAAAGAATACCACGGGGAATATTTTCCTTACGTCCTGCTGGGCCTTGCCTTCTATAATTATCTTTCCTTGTCTTTAAAGACCTTTTCGGTCAGCTTAAGGGAAGAACAGGTAACGGGCACCTTGGAAGCGGTTTTTCTCGCTCCTCTTAAGATCCCGGTTTTGATTATTTGCCTGCCATGCTGGGATTTTATCTTTAATTCCCTGAACGCTTTTTTCTGTTTGTTGTTCGGAATATATTTTTTGGGGGCGAGATTCATCGCCCCGAATCTGCCGGCGGTTTTTCTCATTATTTCCCTGACGATCATTTCTTCTTTTGCGGTCGGCATCATTTCCGCAGCGTTCATTATGGTTTTTAAAAGGGGGGATCCGGTTGTTTGGATAATCAGCCTGGTTTCCGGAATTTTCGGCGGGGTGTATTTCCCGGTTTCCGTTTTGCCGGAGAAGCTGCGTTTTATCTCGCATCTTTTGCCCATTACTTACTCTCTGGAGGCTTTAAGAAACGCGATGATTAAAGGGTATGGCTTGCGGGAACTGCTGCCGGCGATAGCCGTCTTGGCGATGTTTTGTCTGGTGTTGTTGCCGTCAAGCATTTTGATTTTTTGGTTCGCGGTAAAAAAGACAAAGGCATCCGGCAGCCTTGCGTATTATTAGAAAAAGCGGGAATTCTTCTTGCCGGATAAGAGGATGGAGGGTTCCGCAAATTTTTAATCCTTTTAGAAGAAACCCCCGGGCTGAAGCCGGGGGATGAATAAGTTTTTTGATTTTTGCTTTAGGAGGGAGCCATGGGTTAAAGCCTATGGGAGGCTCCACTATGACAAAAGATTCTAAAATCCGGATATGGCTGATTGTTTTATGGGCCGGCATCCTGGCGAATAATTTTATCTGGCTTAGGTTTAACCACACCTTTTTTACCTACGATTCATACCGGCATTTTTTAGCCAGTCTAAAGGTGTATGAAATCCTGAAACATGTTTCTTTTTCCGCCGTTCCTTTAAGTATTGATACTATCCAGCTGCACCCTCCATTGGTAATGATTTTTACCGCCCCTTTCTATTTCCTCTTTGGAACGGCTCAAAACGTAAGTATTCTGGCCAGCAGCGCTGTCTTTTTGGGAGTGCTGCTCTTTTCGGTTTACGGTATCGGCTTTAAGCTTGCCGGAAGGAAATCCGGGCTTCTGGCGGCTTTTATCATCGGCATGTATCCGGTAATTTTCAACCAGCTGAAAGTTTATATGCTGGACCTGCCGCTTACCGCGATGGTAGCTTTGAGCATGTATTTTTTGTTTGCCTGCGATGATTTTAAACAATCCCGGGATTCCGCTTTGTTTTTTATTTCCGTGGGGCTGGGGATGTTGACAAAATCGACTTTCATTATCTTTCTGGCCGCCCCTTTAGGCTATGCGGCAGGAAGAGGTTATTTCAGTTTACGCCGGGAAAGAGGGGATTTGAAAGGGTATGTCCGGCGTCTTATCTTTTTCGGCATTCTCGCCCTTGTAATATGCGCTCCTTACTATTCCACAAATTTTTATAAAGTTTTAAGCAAGGTTTATCCCGGGTATGTGGAAGCTTGGCCGACAAGCGTCCCCTCCTCAGGCCTTCTTATTAACAGCTTAAGAGGGTTTTTATGGTATCTTTGGGGATTTATTAACTGGCAGGTCTCTTTTTTCTTTTTCCTGATATTTATTACCGGAGGATATTTTTTCAGCCGTGCGGAAATCAAAAATAAAGTGTTTTTCTGGCTTTGGATAATTATTCCCTGGGTATTGACCGGTTATTTCAGGGCCGCGATGGGATTTAATATGGAAGTAACCGGCGTAAGATATACTATGCCACTTTTGCCGGCAATCGCCCTGATAAGCGCTATCGGCATCATGCGTATACCGTTCGGCAAACCAAGAACCTTTTTGATAATGCTGATCGCTGTTTTCGGAATCGCCCAGCTGATTTTTGTTTCTTATCCTCTGCCGGTTAAAGTTATGAGTGGGCGGATTTTATCTTTAAAGATCCCGGAAAGCGCGAAAAAGAATTATTTTCTGCCGGATAAGATTATCCTGCTTAATTTCGGCAGTTGGGCGGTTTCCGGCAGCGCCTCCGGTTCGCATCCGGCGGATTACAGTGAATATTCTCTGGCTGACAACCAGATACTTAAGACGATAAGTTCTTTCGGAGGCGGCGGGGAAAAAACATCTATTTTTATTATTCCGGACAATGTAAGAATGTGGCATTTGCGGTATATGGCTTATCTTGCGGGAAAACCTTTTCAGGTTTTTTGCGACTGGAACTATATGAGGGCCAATATGATGGCACAGAGACTGAATGTTTTTGATATGATCGCTGACGCGGATTACGTGATTGACCAGGAAGGTAAAAGCATGAACGAACCGTATATGCGGCATTTTATAGAAAGCGCGGAAAATAATTTTTCCGCTTTAAAAAGCAGGTTCATACTTTTAAGTCGTATGGATTGGCCGGATGGAGGAAAGTTGTTAATTTATAAGAAATTAAACCCTTCGCAGAAGAATGAAAACTGATTTTTTGGGCGTCCAGGTTGAAATGATTACCTGCGAGGGGTTGATTGATAAGGTCGTGGAGTTTGCCTTTTCCGCTAAACACCGGATGATTACCTATTTTAACGCGGATTGTTCGAACATCGCTTTTCAAGACACGGATTACCGCCGGATACTTAATTCCCTGGACATCGTTTATGCCGACGGTATGAGCGTGGTTTGGGGGTCAAGATTTTTGGGCAGGGGGGTGCCGGAAAGAGTGAACATCCTGGATTTTTCCGAGAAGATATTCAACCGCCTGGCAGCGGAGAAGATAAAGGCATACTTTCTGGGGAGCAGCGAAAAGATCGTCTACGGGGTTGTTGAAAAATTGAAAACAAAATTTCCTTCCATAAACATCGCGGGTTTTCACCACGGGTATTTTACGGCCCTTGAGGAAGAAAATATTATCGCCGAGATTAATAGGTTGAAACCGGATATCTTGTTTGTCTGCATGGGCGTGCCGAAGCAGGAGAAATGGGCGTTTGAGCATTTGAAGAATCTGGAGGTTGGGCTTTGCTGGGTAACCGGCAGCGGGATGTTTGATAACTTTTCAGGATTTAAAAGCAGCGCCCCGAGATGGATGGGGAAGGTAGGCCTGGAATGGTTTTACCGGCTTGCCAGTGAACCGCGAAGGCTGTGGAAAAGATACCTGATCGGGAACCCGTTTTTTATCTACCGCTTGATGAAATATAAAATAAGGGGTTTATCTTCCGGCAGAACGCCAGAAGCCAGCGTCCGATCAGATTAAGGCGGGTGCGCAGGTTATCCGATATCGCAAGCATCAGGAACGCGGATTGTATTTTGGAAATAGGCTTTAGTTCTGCGCCCGGTATCCGGGGAGGTTTTTCCCCGGGCGGGGTTATCCCGGCGTATTCCGGCCATGGGGTATTAAGGTATTCTTTCGTCGCCCCGCGCAGAAATAAAAAAGTGTTTTTAATTTCCCATTCTTTTGTTTTGTTCAAAATATAATCCCAGTCCAGGTCCCGGCGGTTCTGCTGGATCATTTCGTGGATGTCACATAAATTTTTCATTCTAAGGCCGCAGAGGCTGGTAATGTTTTTACCGAGATGCAACCATAAGAAAAGCAAAGTGTCCTCCGGGGATAAAGACAGGATCTTTTGCAGGTCGACTTCTTTTTTTTTCGCCCTGCCCCAGATTTCTTCAAGGCGCACGTTTTTAGGCTGCAAAGGTGATATCTTCCAGTGCAGTTCGAGCATCACATTTTTTTCATGATGGTAGAAATTAAAATGGTGCTGGGAGGCCCGCCAGTATTTTTCGGGAAGCCTTTTCAGGTGCTTGCGGTAACCCAGCTGAATGATTATTTTTTCACAATGACGCAGGGCATCTTCCCGGACCAGGATATCGATATCGCGCATCGGCCTTAATCCTGCGTCGCGATAGAGGGTTTTTTGAAGGATAATGCCTTTTAAGGGGATGATCTCCAGTCCGGATTCCCCCAGTTTGTCCCGGAGGAAAATGAATTCTTCCCAGAGAAGAAGATTCCTCCGGCGGGTCGTTTCGTAGGAGGCCTGGAATAGTTTTTGGATATTTTGCGGTATGCCGTCGGCACCGATTTTTGCTAGATTATAATAAAGGATTGGCAGTGTTTCATGGTAGAGGGAAATTTCGGTCAACGCCCCCCAGTTAAGCGGTTTCTTGAGCAGGATGGCAGCCGTTTGCAAGTCAGCTTCTCCCATTTCTACCTTAGCGCAGGAGAAAGCCAGCCGCGTTTCATTTGAAAGCGGTTTTTTATCCATAGCTATGATTATACCAGAACCCGTCTCAAGATAAAGATAAAACCGCGCGTTAAAGGTATATGTTTTGTCAAATAATGCTTGCAGGTTTCCGGCGACAGGAGTATATTTAAAAAAGGAGGTGTGTTATGAAAATCAAGAAGACGTGTAAGAAAACGAAGGCGAGAAAAGTAAATAAAACCACAAAAAAGAAGAAAAAGCTTTCCCGTTACTGCCGTTCAGGCAGGGTTCTCTGGTAAATTTTTTTCATACGGATTAAACGCGTTTTCCAGCTTCTAATTTTATCATTCCGGCCGTCTTAGAAGATAATACCATTTTATTCGGAGGTGTGTTATCAAGAGCGCTGTTCCCGCTGTGCTGTTCCATAAATTAGGCCGCTATATCGGTATTTCCACGGTTACCGGAGATTTTTATGATCTTTCCCCCGAGATTTATGGCCGGATGGAAAGCTGGAATAAAAAGATATCGTTTTCCCGGGATCCGTTCTCCCGGCGGCAAGCCGAAGGGCTAGCGGGAAAATACGGAATTCCTCCGGAGGTGAATAAACTTTTCCCCCTTCCTTCACAAAAAACTTCGTTTAGCGCCGATAAAAATGCCTCCCGTTGCCTTACCGACCTAACCCTTAATTTAACCTCTAGCTGTAACCTCCGCTGTGTTTATTGCTGGAATGACCATGGAAAATACTCCAACCGGAAATTTACCGGAAAGCAGGAAGGTAGATTCAGTAATAATGCTAAAAATGAATATATGCTGCCTGAAACCGCTTTAAGGGCAGTGGATATTTTAGTTGCCTCCCGCGGCAAGGATAAAGATTTGGTGGTTGATTTTTATGGCGGCGAGCCTTTGATGAATCTTGATACCCTCCGGGCAACGGTTAACTATTGCCGCAAGAACCAGTCAAAATGGGGCGTTACCTTTCATTTTCTCTTGGCAACCAACGGTACTTTTTTGACTCCCGATCTGGCCAAGGAATTGATCGATCAAGGGGTGCAGATTGCGGTTAGTATCGACGGGCCGATGGCCGTGCATGACCATAACCGGCCGCTGATCAATCAAAAAGGAAGCTTCAATCTAATTCTTTCAAACCTCAAGAAGATGCCCGCGGCGGTAATGAAAAGGCTGGTCGGGCGGACGACGGTGACACCTTTTTTTCCCGATATGGTGAAATTGTACGAAAATTTAAGAAGGCTGGGTTTTGAGCGGATCGAGCTTTTTGAAAGCGAAGATGCCTGCCATAGCTTCCTGCCCGGGCAGGAAGCGAGTTTTTTCAGTTCCGCAGAAAGTTACGCGCTTTTATGCAAAACTTATGAAAAATTAGCGTTAAAATATATCGATGATGTTGTCTCGGGAAATTTGAATTACAGCAAGACGTTTTTTAACCGTTTTTTCAAGTTGATGCAGAGGTTGTATTATAACCACGAGGTTTCCGGAGGGTGCCCTGCGGCTAAAGGGCAGATTGCGGTTGGTATTGACGGTAAAATTTATCCCTGCACGTCATTTTTAGGGGTGTCCGAATTCGAGCTGGGAGATACAACCCGCGGAATCGATTCCCGGAAATTTAAAGCGTTTATTAAAAAGATAAGCAGGCGGTTCGAGTATTGCCGTAAAGACTGCGAGCTGTTTAGCCTTTGCCGGTCAACCGGATCGTGCCTGAACGTTAATTATTTCTTCAGCGGAGACCCCGCTGTTCCTCATAAAAGAAGCTGTGAGCTTTTTGCGGAGAAATTATCTTTAGCCGCAGCGAGCCTGGCGATTCTTTCCGATAAAATCCCGCAGCGGTTAGAGGAATTGTTCGGGTTCGATCCTATAGGCAGAAGGGGAAATAAATTATATTAAAATTCTGTTTTACACAGAAGACCCTTTTTTAGAAAAGGTGTGCGGACCGCCGAAAAATTTCTTTTAAGGCCACCCGGTATTTTAACAAAAAAAATGAAAAAAATATTATTGATCAGGCCTCCGAGGTTTTTGTGGCCGTTTATCAACGAATCTGATAATTTTTTGCTTCCTTTGGGGCTGCCTTGCCTTGCCGGAGAGATCCGGGCCAGGCTGCCCGATATGGAGGTTAAAATTATTGATTGCCCTCCGCTTAAGATCGGATGGAAGAGTCTCGGCCGGATAATAAAAGAAGAGCGCCCCGATATGGTCGGGGCGGGTGAGGAGGCGCTTTATTCTCATGAGGCGATCAGGCTGTTTGGGTTGGCCAAAGAAATAGACCCTGCGATAATTACGGTTGCCGGCGGGCATTTTTTTTCCTGGATGGTAGATTATACCTTTGATAAGGCACCGATAGATTTTATCGTGAGGTTTGAAGGCGAAGAAACAATTGTGGATTTGATCCGGACGCTCCGGGAGGGGGGCGGCGTATCGCAGGTCAAAGGTATTGCCTATAAAGATAAATCCGGCGTAGTGCGGACTCCCGCCCGGCCCCTGATAAGGGATTTGGATGCCCTGTCCCTGCCTGCTTTCGATCTGATGCCGATGGGCAAGTATGCTCCTTTCGGATACCTCTGGCCGCAAAGCGTCACTCTGGAGCACTCGCGGGGCTGCGTGGACAGGTGCAGTTTCTGTTCTCTCTGGACCTTTTGGGGGCAGAAATTAAAAACCGAGATTGAAAAAGGGGAATTGGAGGTGTCTCCGCGTTACCGGACTAAAAGCGTGGAAAGAACTCTGGAAGAAGTGGATATTTCTTACCAGAAATACGGCCGTAAATATATTTTGTGGGCGGATCCGACTTTTAATGTGGATCTTAAATGGACGAATGATTTTTGCGAAGGTTTGTTGAAAAGAAATTACAGGGATTTGCACTGGTGGGCTTTTTTAAGGGCGGATTATCTCTTGCGCGATGAGAAAGCGGGAGTATTGGAAAAGATGGTGCGGGCGGGGTTGGTCCATCCTCTGATCGGGGTAGAGCGCGGCTGCACCGAAGACCTCCGTAAAGTGCAGAAATCCGTTTATACCCGTGATTTGATCAAAGATGTTTTTTCAATTTTTAAAAAGAAATACCCGCAGGTTTTCCGCCAAGGGACATTTGTTACCTGCCTGCCTTTTGATACCCGCGAATCGATGTTGGAATTGGTAAAATACGCCATTGAGATAGATATCGATTATCCCGCTTTCCATCCGGTTGCTCCGGTCCCCGGCACGTTCCTCTATCAGGAAGCCTTAAAGAATGACGCTTTGGAGGTTAAAGATTTCAAGAAATACGACTGGTCTACCCCGATCATGCGTTCGGAAAATAACCTTTCTTTGGAAGAATTCGCCGGGTTGAACATGGAACTTAACAAGCGGTATGTCTTATGCCGTCCGCACTGGCTGATCCGCGGCCTGTTTTCTCCGTATAAACATAAAAGAGGGCTTTACTGGTGGTTCCTGCGCAATACCGTAAAAATGCTTTTTCTGGGAGTGGCGGATACCCTTATGGGGCGGAAAAAATTCGAAGGGATTACCGGGTTTATGCGGCTTAGAAAACCCCGCTGGTATGATTCTTGATATATTGGGTGGTTTTTAAACCCCGCCCTTTAGGATGAGGAAAGAATGCGCCGCTCTTGAGCGTTTCTTCGGCTTATTTTAGGATGCTTCAATGCAGTCGAAGCACGATTATAAAGCAAACCACAGTTTTGGTTCGATTGTGTTCGTTATCCTCAAGCGAATGAAGCGAGCCGAAGGATTGGGCAGTGGTGTCGGGCCGGCTTTTTATGTTATTTGAGGGGTGTTTTTTACGGGATATTCGCGTTAAAGTGAGGTATAATAATTATTAAAGGTTTGAATGAACGTTTCATGTCAGAAGACATAAAGGAGGAGGGGCGATGATTAAAAGCAATCTTAAAGTGATCTTTATCGCAGGTTGTTTTTTGATAAGCGCTTTTTCTTTAACCGCGGCTGCCGAAACAACGGAAGCTTCAGACAAAGCAGCGAAACTTGATAAAGCGGGGATTTCCGTTAACACGGGAGACCCCGGCAAAATGAAAGCTCCCGTTAAGGCGGAGGAGCAGATTGTTCTCTCCGGCAAGGTTGTTTTTGACGCATACCGCAGTGGAGAAATTACGGTAGCGGTAAATGAAGGAGGGACTTCTTACGAGGGGAAAAAGTTTAAGCTGCTGAATTCAACAGTTCTTGATACGCCCGGGTTTTTCTTTGTTTCCGTCCCGCCGCACAGCGGAAAAATTTTTCTGGAAGCTTATATCGCTGAAAATACCCCTGAAGGATTAAAATATATGGCCTGGGGGAAATATTCTTCTAATCCGTTAATGGTGGACGCCGGTAACATAGAAGATCTTGACATCGTAATGTCCGGCACCTTGATAGATAATAAAATGAATAATTATCAGGGTAAGGCAGTGGCGATTAAGGGGAGGGTAACTTTCGATAATTACAAGAATGGGCCGATTTACATAAATGCCAGCAGTTCTCAGGGGAAAGTGCCCGATATCAACTCGATTTCTATCGATGCCCCGGGAGAATATGTTTTGAATGTGCCGGTTGATTCCGGGGCGGTATATATTACCGCGGTTAATGGAGACTTGGAATCCCGGCAGAGCCAAAAGGCGATCGGCAGTTACGGGAATCCGGTGGAGGTCGGGTCTTCGGATGTCGAAGGTGTAGATATAAAATTATATGAAGATGTTTCTTCTTCAATAGGCAAGCTCTCTACCGTAACCATCAGAGGTCGGATAAGTGTAGCCAATTTTAACGGGGAAATTATCCATGTCGGGGTAGGTAAGGTGGATTACGAAAGGCCGAACATCAATTTTACCGATTTGTCTGCCCCGGGAGAATACGTTCTCAAGGTGCCTAAAAATAGCGGTCCAGTATATGTTACCAGTGGAGCAGGGGAGCGGTTCAAGTCCTATAAAAACAATCCCGTTTTGGTAAAAGACGCTGATATTGCGGGTATCGATATCGAACTTTAGTGTTTTTCCGTAAAATCTCCGAGATTTTTGCATGAAAAGTAAAATAGGATTTTTAACGACCCTCCCGGCGTTTTTTATTTTCTATGATTTTTGTTTCCAGTCGATTTCGGGCCTCAAAGATAGACCGCAGCATCCTTTATCCGCTAAAAGGTATTTTCCGTTATTGACATTTAGAAACCTTTTTTTACTATCCCGTAATACTCTTAAGCATCAATCTCAAGATACTTTAGATGTTCATCCCCGGACTTTTTATCTTACGATCATTGGATACGGTTTCTTTGAAGATTATGAATATTCTCTTTTCAGAGGCGGTGCTTTTTTATCCCGGGCTAAAGCCTTAAGGGTAGTCGAAGGATTGATTTTATAAGGCAGCTTAATTCCATCAGAAACAGGTTAATTGGATGGCTGACGTGCGTCAGTTTCAAGGGGTTTATATACTTATTTGAAGAAAGATATTCTTTGTCTTTTGCCGTCGCTAAGGAGGGTCGATGAAAAAAACGATTTCCCGGTCGGGCGGATTGCCCGGAAAGTATGTCCTGGCGGCCAGCTTATTTATTGTTGCCCTGGGGGCGTTTTTAAGGATTTATAATCTTGGCGCCAATTCCTTTAGTCTTATCGAGTGCACCATAGCGATATGGGCGAAGATGCCGATCGGCAAACTGATCCAGCAGAGTTTTGATGCGGTGCATCCGCCTGCTTATTATTTCCTAATCCATTATTGGATGGGTTTTTTCGGAAGCAGCGAATTTTCTCTCAGGTTATTATCGGTTGTTTTTGGCACCGCCTCCATTTATGTAGTGTTTAAGATTGGGGCGAGGCTTTTGGGAAAATTCCCCGCTCTTATTGCAGCTTTGATCTTTGCGGCCAGCCCGATAAGTATATACGTATCCCGCCAGGCTAAGATGTATAGCTGGTCCGGCTTTTTTGTTTTACTTTCGGTATGGTTTTTGATCAGGATGAAAGATGGCAGGCGTTTGAGATACTGGGCGGGATATGCGGTTTCAATCTACGCTGCGCTGTTGCTTTCGTTTTCGAGCGTCGCTGCGCTGGCCTTCGAATTTTTATTTTCGTTTTTTCTCTGGCAAGGGGATAAGAGGACGCTTAAGAAATTCATCTTTCTTTTTATCTTGATCGTCGTTCTTTTTTTTCCGTTTCCCTTATTGGTGCTGTCGGTAAACCATGATCCCGTGGGCCGGTACGTCCGCGGAATGGAAATTGGTCATATTTATCACTCGCTTTTTAACTTGTTGCAGTTTTTGGGCTTTCTGCCTTCGCTGGAGAACCGGGTTTATTATTCAAAAATCCTTTCGGCGGCGGCGAAAACCGTTTTTTACATTTCCCCGTGCTTCATGGCGTTTTTCGCTTTTAAAGGGCTATGCAATTTGCTTGCCGAACGCCGGACAAGAAAAATGGGAATGCTGTTGTTTTTTTGGATCGTTATCCCGGTAGGCACCGTTTTCTTTTTCGTTTTTGTGTTAAAACATTATTTTGAGAATTTAGGATATATCTATTTTATTCTTGGTGCTTACTATTTATTGTTCGCTTACGGCATGGTTCGTCTCAGGAATAAATGGCTCATGCGGGCCGTTTTTTTGATTCAGCTTTTCTTTATTGTTTTTACGGCGGCCACCTACTATTATTTTACCAGAGAGGATCAGTGGCGGGAGGCGGTATCTTTTGTTTCGGATAATTTCTCGCCGGGAGAAAAAGTCTTTATTATGGAGCGTCAGGGCGGAGGGGATTGCGTTAGATGTTATTGGGGCCGGGGTGAAGATAAATTGGTCTCTTTTTTCTCTCCGGAACAGAGAAAAGAACAGACACAGAAATATTTCTTGGAAAAAGGATGCCGTGGGGTTTGGATCGTCTGGGCCAGGAGCCGGGCGATGGATAATCTCATAGAAGAATGGAAAAAAAATCCTAAAATAAACTTTCTTTTCTCCGGAGAAAATTCATTTCTTTACAACATTAATGTCTGCCATTTTAAAATAGCGGCAAACGCCCCTTTCGAGGAAAGATGGCTGGAGTTTCCCCTGGCGGAACCTCCTTCGGTAAGCTC
>JAQTRM010000110.1 GCA_028711825.1 Candidatus Omnitrophota bacterium
ACCTTGCCTTTAATAATCATTTTTATCCTGCGCCTGTTAAGAGGCTTATTTTATCTTATCCGGGTGCGTGATCTTACCGGTAAGCGCCGATGCCGCCGCCACCGCGGGATTCGACAAATAAACAAAAGATTTAGGGCTTCCCATCCTGCCCAGGAAATTACGGTTGGTGGTGGCAATCGCCGTTTCCCCGTCCGCCAGGATCCCCATATGGCCGCCCAGGCAGGGGCCGCAGGTAGGAGTGGAAAAAATCCCTCCTGCCTTGACAAAAATCTCAGCCAGTCCTTCTTTTACCGCTTCAAGATATATCTTCTGGGTTGCCGGAAAAACAATAAGCTTAACCCCTTTGGCAACCTTCCTGCCTTTCAACAAAGACGCGGCGACCCGCAAATCGGAGATCCTTCCGTTAGTGCAGGATCCGATTACCGCCTGGTCAATCTTAACGCTTTTCAGGCTGCCGGCAGGCTTGACATTACTGGGCAGGTGCGGACAGGCAACCTGCGGCTCAAGATTAGAAACATCCCATTCATATACTTTTTCGTAATGCGCGTCCTTGTCGGAAGAATAAAATTTAGGCTTGCGCTTGAAACCGGCGACATACTTCCTGGTTTTTTCATCCGGCTCGATCAGCCCCGCCCTTGCCCCGGCCTCGATCGCCATATTGCACATCGAGAACCTGCCGTCCATGCTCAAAGCGCGGATCGCCGGCCCGGAAAATTCCATTACCTTATATAATGCCCCGTCGACCCCGATCTGCCCGATCGTAAAAAGGATCAGGTCTTTTCCCGAAACCCATTTGTTAAGCTTGCCTTTGTATACGAATTTTACGGAAGCGGGGACTTTTAACCAGCATTTCCCGTCGATATAGGCGCGCGCCAAATCGGTAGACCCCATCCCCGTGGCATAAGCCCCCAGGGCGCCGTAGGTGCAGGTATGGGAATCCGCCCCTACCACCAGGTCCCCGGGCAGGACAATCCCTTTCTCCGGAAGCAAGGCATGCTCGATCCCCATGCACCCTACTTCAAAATAGTTTTTTATCCCTTGCTCCCTCGCGAAATCCGCCAAAATCCTGCATTGATTGGCGCTCTTTAAATCTTTAGCGGGAGCAAAATGGTCCGGCACCAGAACAATCTTATTTTTATCGAAAACCTTGCCGGTGCCGGATTTCTTGAATTCGGCGATCGCCAAAGGAGCGGTAATATCGTTAGCCAGGGCGACATCCACCTTGGCCTGGATAAACTCTCCCGGCTTGAGCGTCTTTTTCCCGGCGGGAAAAGCGTGTTTCAATAATATTTTTTCCGCGATTGTATAACCCATTATAGTTGTAAGTTGTAAGCTTAAGACTTAAGGCTGTTTTATTTCTTGAATTTTTTTACAATCAATGAGGCGTTGTGTCCGCCGAACCCCAGGGAATTTGACATGCAGGCTTCTACGTTGATTTTACGCGCGGTATTCGGCACATAATCCAAGTCGCAATCCGGATCGGGATTCTCATAGTTGATCGTGGGAGGGATAACCCCATCCTTGATCGCCAGGCAGCAGGCAACAAATTCCACTCCACCCGCCGCCCCTAAAAGATGCCCCGTAACGGATTTAGTGGAAGAAATCATCACTTTTTTACTATATTCACCGAAAGTCTTCTTCATCGACAAGGTCTCGATCTTATCGTTCATTTTAGTTGAAGTCCCGTGCGCGTTAATATAAGAGATCTCTTCGGGGTTCATCCCCGCGTCTTTCAGCGCCCCCGACATCGCCTGAGCTGCCCCCGCGCCTTCGGGATCCGGAGCGGTAATATGATAAGCGTCGCAGCTCATGCCGAAACCTTTGATCTCGGCGATAATCTCCGCATTCCTGCTTAAAGCATGCTCCAATTCCTCTAAAACCACCAACCCGCATCCTTCGGCCATCACGAACCCGTCCCGCTGCCCGTCAAACGGCCGGCTGGCTTTTTTAGGATCGTCGTTCCTGGTCGAAAGCGCCCTTAAGGCGCAAAATCCTCCCACCGCGGTAGGCACAATACAGCTCTCCGTCCCTCCGGTAAGCATGATATCGGCATCGCCGTAAAGAATCGTCCGGTAGGCTTCCCCGATAGCATGCGATCCCGAAGCGCAGGCGGTAGCCACGCAGGAATTCGGGCCTTTCAAGCCATGCACGATCGCCACCATCCCGCTGGCTTCGTTTACGATAAGCATCGGGATTAAAAAAGGAGAAAGCCGCGAAGGCCCTTTATTAAGCAGGACTTTATGCTCTTCCTCGATGGTATGCAGGCTGCCGATACCGGATCCGATCAATACCCCCATGCGGGTGCGGTCTTCATTATCCATCTGGAGCCCGGAAGATTCCATCGCCTGTTTGGCGGCGGCAATCGAAAACTGCACGAACTGCGCCGTCCTCCTGGCCTCTTTATGGGAAATTCCGAAAACGGCCGGATCGAAATCCTTAACCTGTGCGGCAATCTTTGAATCAAAACCTGTGGTGTCGAAATATGTAATCGGGCCCACCCCGCTCTTCCCTTCCTTTAAAGACTGCCAGAAAGAAGAAACGTCGTTCCCCACCGGGGTAATCGTGCCTAAACCTGTAATAACTACTCGTTTTTTCATAATGTGATTAACATAAATTTACCCCGCAGAGATTGAAAATGCGGGGTAAATTTAATATCTGCGATTAATTATATTTTATTTGGCGCTCTTTTCATCAATATATTTGATGGCATCGCCGACAGTCGTAATCTTCTCCGCGTCCTCATCGGGAATTTCAATACCGAACTCTTCTTCTAAGGCCATGACCAGCTCTACCGTATCGAGGGAATCCGCGCCTAAATCATCCACAAAAGATGCTTCGGGGGTAACTTCTTCGGGTTTTACGCCTAACTGTTCAGCTATAATCGATTTCACTTTCTCTTGTGATGCCATTCTTTTTTCCTCCTTGTGTAGAGACACAACACCGGCGCAATTC
>JAQTRM010000036.1:0-3069 GCA_028711825.1 Candidatus Omnitrophota bacterium
CGCAGGGAAATCCTGTCTTTAAAAGGTTCAATATGAATATCCGAGGCGCGTTCGTTGATCGCCTGACGGATAATAAGGTCCACCAATTTGACCACCGGGGCCTCTTCCGCCCTGGCGATAAGCTTATCGAGGCTAAGTTCCTGCCCCATATCCTCGCTTTTTAAAGATATCGCGCTGTCTATCTCGTAGCTGGAATCTACCACGTCCTTAAGCATGGAGGATTTACCGTAAAACTCCTCGATCGCTTTCAGGATATCCGAACGGGTAGCGATTACCGGGTTAATCTCGCTTCCGGTAAGCTTCCTGAGGCTGTCGATCAATAAGATATCAAGCGGATCGGATAACGCGACCGTCAGGGAACGCAGCATGCGGGAAAGCGGCAGCACCGCGTTCTTAAAGGCAAATTCATGGGGGATAAGATTTTCCAGGCCCTGGTCCATCGCGGGCTTAAGCATGCCGGTGCCCAGGGAAAAATAAGGCATATTCAACTGCTTGCACAAAGCCGCCAGCACCTGTTCTTCTTTTACGGCGCCTAACTTAACCAGGACATCTCCTAAACGCCCCCCCTCCTGCCTTTGCGTAGCAACGGCCTTCTCCAGTTGGGCGGTAGTAATAATCCCTTCTTTTAGTAAGAAGTCCCCTAATCTTAAATAATTATCTTTTACCATTAATCGCCTTGTCGAATTTGTTCATATTCGAATTAATAATATAATCCCTGTTCCTGCCCACTTCCGCCGCCTGTTCGCGGATCGGCATCCGGACATCCGGGACCTTGGCAAGATGGTCACCGTTGTTATTAGTTCTTATTATACGCGGAGTAATAAAAATTATCAACTCCCTTTCCAGCCCGGCGCTCTGATATTTATGGCGGAAGAATGCTCCTATAATAGGGATATCCCCCAGGATCGGTAATTTTTTATTAACGATCGAGGTGTCCTGGTGGATAAGCCCGCCGAGGACTACGGTCTCCCCGTCTTTTACTTTAACGATGGATTTCGTGCTTCTTACCTCCACGTCCGATTGCGGATTTTCAGTCGTACTCAGGGAGCTTAAGCTGGAAACGCTGGATTTCGGGTAAATCACCATCGTAACTTCATTTGTTTCCAGGTTGATCTGCGGGGTTACGCTCAAGAAAATTCCGGTCCCCTCTTTGGTTAACGCCAGATCCGTAGATCTCACCCAATCCTCAGAGGTGGTCGAACCGGCAGAGGTGGTATCGGTGGTATCGTTCCTCCCCACAATTTCATCCTTAGTAACCGATATTACGGCGGTCTCGTTATTTAAAGTAAGCAGTTTAGGGCGCGCCAGATATTTGGTATCGGTCTGCTTTCTCATAAAATCCAGCTGCATCTGATATTCGCTGCCTGTCGGGTTAATCGACAGGGAACCTTTTGCGGCGTCAAAGGTCTTGCTCCAGGAACCGAAAGGAAATCCTGTGGCGGCGGTTGCGCCGGTAAGGATTGCGGTAAAAGGAGTATCCCCAAATTCAAATCCCAGCTTATCTACCGCGTTCTTGCTGACATCCAGCATCTCCACTTCCAGAATTACCTGCGGCACGGGAATATCGAGTGAAGCAATTACCTGCCCGATAATATTAATCTTCATCGGAGTATCGGTAACGATCAAGCTGTTGGTACGAAAATCTTCGATCATCGAACCGGCTGCAGAAAGCAGTTTTTTCACTACGCTGCTGATCCCTCCTTCACTCTCTTCCTTAAACCTGTTGCGGGAAGAAACAGAGGTTGAACTGCTCCCGGAGCCTCCGACGATCAGGCTTTTCGACATCTCCTCCCTTAGAGGAGAAGTGGAAACCGTGGCGTTTTTCAGATAAAAGACTTTCGTGACCGTTTCCGTCCCTACCTTACCCCATTCTTTTACCACAAAAATATTGGCCTTATCGTCCAACTCATAGGAAAGATTGTTGGCGCTGAAAATCTTATCCATTGCCTGCGCCAGAGGAACCTTATCCAGATAAAGAGTGATCTTCCTGTCCTGCACCCCTTCGGAAGCGATAAAATTCAATCCCGCCTGGATGGAGAATACCTTCAGGATATCCTTAAGGCTGGCATCTTTAAAATCCATCGAGATACTGACATCCGGGCCGGGGCCCGGGGAACGATCCTCCGCGTTCAGGTGAGGAATAAAAAAGGCGAAGATCAGAAAAAAGACAGCTAAAATAGTTATGGATATTCTTTTCATTTATTCCTCCTTATAATTTTGTTACCGTTTTGGTAGAAACTTGCCCGGGGGAAGACAGATCCATGATCCCCCCGTTAATACTTAAGGTAACCCCTTTTTTATCGATACTCACGATCTCCGCGCCCTCAATCAGGTCGCCGACCGATACAACCTTGCCATTAATGATCGCCTGCGGATTTTTAACACCCCAGACCACCCCCTGCAGCTGCAATTTACTAATATCAAAATCCGGTTTAACCGGCAGGCCGGTTTCCTGAGGTTTTACCTCGGGTTCGTCTTTAATAAGATAAGTCCTGAAAGGATCACGCATCTTGCCCGAATTATACTCCATAACCTGCCGCTTAATCAATTTAGCGGGGGTCTGCTCCTGCGCCTGCGCCGGCCGGATTAAAACCGCCGCCGCCAGGAAAACCATAATGGAAAATATGTTTTTAAATGCCGGTTTTGTCATTTATTTATATAGGATACGGTATTAATCTTTAAAGCCACGCTTAGATCCGTCGCATTTTTTTCCTGCTCCGAACCGCCGACAGGAGAAGCGGAATTGATATTGATTTCGCTTACCAGGTAAATATCCTTATGGTTTTCCAGCTCGCTGATAAAATTTCCCAAGGCGTGATAGCTCGGCGCGCTCAAGGTAACCGAAAAAGAAGCATTGAGGTAATTGTCGAGCGTTTCTTCCGTGTAAGGCTTGATCGAGACGATCTTAACCGAAGTATCTTTGGCGATACCGGAAATAATATCCATTACCACCGGCAGGTCTTTCTTCACAAAGGTTTTATTATAAATATCCGCTTTCTTTTCGAGGGTGACGATATCCTCCACGACCTTGTTCTTTTCAAGCTCGTTATCTTCCTGCTGGGAGAGAAT
>JAQTRM010000036.1:3169-6792 GCA_028711825.1 Candidatus Omnitrophota bacterium
CCATTACCACCGGCAGGTCTTTCTTCACAAAGGTTTTATTATAAATATCCGCTTTCTTTTCGAGGGTGACGATATCCTCCACGACCTTGTTCTTTTCAAGCTCGTTATCTTCCTGCTGGGAGAGAATACCGACCTGGCTGTTAGCGGAATTATAAAGCTGGAAAGCGACGATCAACGCCAGGACAATTATCCCGATATTGACGATCTTGCTTTTATTTCTTTCTATTGCCTCGTAGTTAATCATCTTATTTCTTCTCCGAGAAATTCCTGCAGACGATTTTGAATACCGCAAGGCTCTTGCCCTGCAAAACCTTCCGGTCAATAAAACCGATCACGATTTCCTTAAAATATTTCGAGAATACCGGATCCCTTTTCAAATTAGTGATAAAAATATTCACCGCTTCAAATTCTTTATCGCTATCGTTAAGATAAGACTGGCCGTTAAGGGTAAGCTCCAGCGGCACACCTTTAGACTGCCCCAGGCTGAAAGATTCCAGCCAGACACCCCTCGGGAGATCGCGCGGGATACTGCTCAGCAAGGGAGTGATATAAATCTGGTTCTTAACCACATTGTCCAGCGCGCCGATCTTCTTCTTGTATTTGGCGCTTAAAGCGGAAAGATCCTGAAAACTATCGGTATTGGCGGCGGAGGAAATCTTGAGCCGCTGGCTTTTTATCTCCTCAAGTTTTTGCTGGGCCGCCTTGGTGCGCATCGAACCGTAAAAGAAAGCGCCGCCGCATATCATCAGCCCCAATAAAATGAATTTCGGGTCGATCTTGATACCTTCCAGGAAAGCGAGTGAACCGCTGGAGGGCGCGGCTGCGCGCGCGGCTTTCCCCCTCGAACCGATAAGGTTTATCTTGATCTTCACCGGGGCGGAACGGAACAAAGACGCGGCGAAGCTTTTCGCCAGGATGGAAGAATAACTGGTAGTCTTCCCCAGGACCTTCTGGGTATCCACAAATTTAACCGGGATAGAAGTATCGGTAAAGAAAGCCTTTACGTTCTGCTGCCCCTCCTTGTTCGAAATTATAAAAACGTTTTTTACCTCTTTATCCGGAAACTTCCGGTTGTAATAGTCGAACGAAATACGGATCTCGTTTTTCAGTTTGTCCTGTTTCTGAAGCAGATCGCTTTCGGCGGTCTGCTCGAAACCCGCGGGCTCTCCCGCCAGGTCGAAATCCCTGCTAAAAAGCGAAAAACCATTTTCGAAAACCGTAAAATTCGCTTCGTCTTCGCTGTTAAAATCGAAACATAAACTTGCGAAAACACCGGTATCCTTGAGTCCCGCGAGTTTCATAAAACGCAGGATGCTGAAAGCGGAATACTCCAGCGCGTTAATCTTAAGGTTGAGCTGTTTGGCGAAAGAAATATATTCGGAAAGGATTTCTTTCTTTATCCCCACAAAAAGCACCAGGTTGGTTTTATTCTTTTTGTTGAACAAAACCTGGAAGTCGTAATCCAGGTCTTCCAGCTTGAAAGGAATATATTTTTTTGCCTCGAAATTTACGCCGTTCCTTAATTCGTTCAAAGGCAAAAGCGGGATCTCGAAAGTTCGGATGACTAAATCCTGCCCCGAGATACAGAAGGTGGCTTCACCGGCGTTGATACGGTAAGTGCGGAAAGCGTCTTTCAGAAGCGCCATAATCTTTACATCAACCGGGACTTTTTCTTCCAGCTCCGATATTTCAAGTTTGGGATGCGGCAGGCGGATATTATTGAGGATCTTATTGCCGCTAGTCTCTACCAGGTTGATATCTTTAATCCCGAAATATATACCTAAGGAATTCATACTTTATCTCCCGACTCGGATGATCCGGGTCCTCTGGATTCACGCTTTCTGGACCTTAGCCAATTATCAATATCTTTGCGGTCAAACCTCCATACTCCTCCCACCTTAATCCCGGAAATCTTTCCCTGATTAAGCCAGTTATAGATGGTCTGCTTTTTGAGCTGAAGGTAATCCGCTAATTCTTCGATACAAAGTAATCTAGCCATATTGACTTCTTTTTTCCTCTTATAGAGTATTACGCTATTAATTAAAACATAATCTAATTATCTTGTCAAGTGTTTTTTATTAATTACTTATCTAAACTTACTTATACTTACTTTCATAATTTTTATCGACGAGAAAACATGTTACCTAAAATACTATGAACTATAATAGACTTACTTATTATCAATTTTCGCATATTCCGGGCTAAAACCCCGGGATTTGTTTCGGAATTGTGCTTTGATTATACTCAAAGCTTGCTCAAGTGAAGTCGAAGTAATACTCAAGCCGCTTTTGCTTCCTCACCTTAAAGCCGCGCGGCGAACGTATAAAAAGAAAAAGTAAGATACCGATTTGTAAATAAAAGAATACTGGTTTTTATCTGGGGCGTAAAGACAGAGAATGCGTTAAATGCGGTATTAATTAGGCAGCGGAATAGGTGAAATCGACTGTGGAATAAATACAAAATTCTATTCCCGCCGGAGGAGTGCAATAATGCTTTTCCCCTGAGGTAGTATACTGGCACCCTTCACCACTGGGAGTAGGAGGGCAAAAAATTATATGGACTTCGGGCTTTCCGTCATCATCTTCATCAAGTATAGAGGAAGGAAAATTCACGTCTTCGATGGTGCATCCGGTAGGACTGGGGCATGAATTCGAAGGAGAAAAAGTCCAATTTTTGGTTCTTAACATCTCCAGGGCATAAACTATACCCGCCTTGGCAGCATATTCGGCTTGAATGCGGCTGACAACATGATGCGTTAAGCGTGAATGGTTGGAGATAATCCTTAAAACCGCGGTAGACAAAATCGAAACTACCAGAACCACTCCGATTACAAGAAAAAGTATGACTCCTCTTTTACGAGAATCAGGCATCTTTCCTGAGAGAAATCCGGTAGTCGTTGTTTGCTTGAACTAAAACAACATGACCTTCCCGGGCGAGCCATCCTAAGCTCATCAGGATATTTTCGTGGCTTCTATCAATTCCTTTAAATAAATCCTGCAGGCTTACCTCTCCCTTTTGATCCAGGAAATGCCAGATTTCACCCGCGGTTATACCGATTTCAATAATCATCTTTCCCTCCATGAACTTTATTTTATAAACATTTACAAATAAGTCAACTGATTTTTTAATGAGGGCTTAACTTATGGAGCGATAACGACATAAGTTAATGCCCGAATTAATCCTGAGTTTGCGCAGAAAGTTTCGCAAGAAACTTTCAAGCGTTCAAACGAAGGATATACTCAGCTTAACTTATGGAGCGATAACGACATAAGTTAATGCCCGCTTGTCCGCCTACGGCGGAAATTAATCCTGCACCT
The DNA here is from genome assembly GCA_028711825.1 of Candidatus Omnitrophota bacterium. Taxonomy (GTDB): domain Bacteria; phylum Omnitrophota; class Gorgyraeia; order Gygaellales; family Profunditerraquicolaceae; genus UBA6249. The sequence goes on from JAQTRM010000036.1 coordinate 6,487, forward strand.
TGCCGAAAATGATCGGCAAGTATCCGCTTGTGGCGGAAGTTTGCGCAGAAAGTTTCGCAAGAAACTTTCAAGCGTTCAAACGAAGGATATACTCAGCTTAACTTATGGAGCGATAACGACATAAGTTAATGCCCGCTTGTCCGCCTACGAAGGCTGAAAGCTGACGACTGACAGCTGATAGCTGATAGCTGCCAGCTTATTTCTTAATCGCCTCCATCCTCTCCCGGGCTACCCCGGATTCCGGCAGCGAAGGAAAACGCTCGGCAACCCGCAGGTATATTTTAAGGGCCTCGCGGTAATCTTCCT
>JAQTRM010000036.1:6892-9324 GCA_028711825.1 Candidatus Omnitrophota bacterium
AGCTGATAGCTGCCAGCTTATTTCTTAATCGCCTCCATCCTCTCCCGGGCTACCCCGGATTCCGGCAGCGAAGGAAAACGCTCGGCAACCCGCAGGTATATTTTAAGGGCCTCGCGGTAATCTTCCTTATCTTCGTAAAGTTTAGCCGCGCGTAAAAATGACCGCGCGGATAATTGCGGATCCCGGGAATAAAGTCCGGCGGCCGTAATGTATTCCCGGATCGCCTCCTGATCCTCTGAAAGGGCTTCGTAAACCTCCGCCAATTCGAAATGAAGATCCGGCGCATCCGAAGGAATGGCTTCCTGTAATGCCATGCGGTAGATATTTTTCGCCTCGCTGTAATTACCTGCCTGATAGTAACCGCGGGCAGCCTGCAGGATAAAAACGCTTCTTAAAGCCGGGTTCTCTTTTATATGCGCGTCATAATCCTCCAGTGCGGCCGCGGGCTTCCCTTCCCTGACAAAAATATCCGCCAGGGCAATTGCCGCCCGGGAGCGCAATTCTTCATCTCCAAGCTTAACCGCTTTTTTGATTTCCCCCTCCGCTTTTTCCAAAGCTCCGCCTTCCCGGTAAATCTCGCCCAGAAGATAAGCGGCCTCGGCGGTAAATCTGCTCTCCGGAAAATCTTTAGACAGGGAATCCAGGTACCTCCGCGCAAGGTCGAAATTCTTAACCTGGTAGTAATATTTCCCCAGCCACCACATAATGCTCGGGGTAAACTTTGAAGAAGGGTAACGGGAACGCAACGATTTAAAACGGCTTACCGCTTCACGTTCTTCCCCCAGGCGGTAATAACAATCCGCGGCCTCGTATTCCGCCCCCTGTTTCAATTCGGCATCCAGCGGGCTGATTTTTAAAAGATTATTAAAAGCCTCCAGGGCTTCTTTGGCTTTACCCAACTCCATAAAAGATGAGCCCAGCATATATAACGCCCGGGCATAAAGCGGGTTATCCTTGAATACCGTGCGGAATTTTAAAAAGATCTCGCAGCTCCCGGCGTAATCCCCTCCATGGAAATACGCCGAACCTAGACCATAGAGCGTATCCGACAGCAGCTTGGACCGCGGGTAATCTTTGAGTATCTTGCGGAAAGAAGCGGCTGCCCGGGGATATTCCCCCCTTTCAAGCTGCGCCGAAGCGATCCGGTATTCCGCGTAATCGGCGTAAGGAAATTCCTTGGAAAGATCCAGGATTCTCCGGTATACCCCCTCGGCCTTCAAGGTATCACCGGCATCTCCGTATATCCCCGCCAGCTGCAAAAGCAAGCTGCCTTTTGAATCAAGATCTCCGGCCTCCGCGATCATGCGGTCGAAGATCTTCGCCCCCTCCCCGGTTTCTCCCTGCTTAAAATAAGCCAGGGCCAGGTTATAACGCATTTTCTCCGCCAGCTCACGCGGCATCCCGCTTCCTGCGCCCTCCGCCTTATCCAGTCCTTTGCGGTATACTTCTATCGCCTGGCGGTATTCGGAGAGGTTCAATAAAGCGTCGCCTTCTCCAAGGTAAGCCTGGAGCAATATTAAAGGATCCGCGCTCTCCTGTGCCAGGAGCGCGTATATCTTTTTCGATTCGTAAACCCGGTTGGTCGAAGACATCAGGATCGCTTTGCCGAGAGAAAAAATATCCCTGTTTTTCTTATCAAGATCCGCGGGGTTAACTTCCGCCAGCGCATCTTCCGCCTCTTTATACCTGGCAAGCTTAAGATAGGCCCAACTCAAACCGAGTTTCGCCAAAGCCCGGATTTTGGGGTCCTGCGACGCCTGCGCGGATTTCTGATAGTTTTCGCCTGAGGCGGCGAAATCCTCAAGATAATATTCCGACTCCGCCAGGTAAAAATAAAGATAGGATAAACGTATTGCGTCGCCGCTATAGATCTTCAGCACCGGATCAACTTTTGCCTTTACCCCCCGGTAATCCTTAAGGTTATAGAGGCATTCAATCAGTTTAAAAGCGGCGTCCTTGCTTTGGGGCTCACGGGGAAATTTTTCGATCAATATCTTGAAATTCTCCAGGGCGGGATTAAATTCGGAGAGTTGAAAATACGACCATCCCAGGGAATAATATGCCGCGGGAAGAAACGGCGAACGGGGATAGTTCTCGATAAGTTTCCGGTAAAAAAATACCGCCTTATCGTAGTTACCGGCTTTAAAATGCACCTCCCCGGTCCAGAAACAAAGCGCGTCTTTTATCCCGGAGGAAGAAGGACTTTTCTCCAAAGACTCAAAAACCGATAAAGCCTCCAGGTAACGCCCCTGGTAAAAATAACACTGGCCGCTCAAAAGCAGGGCCTGGCCGGCCTCCGCGGAATCTTTATATTCCCGATGGAACCTTTCCAGTATCTCAAGGCTTACTTCGTAAAATCCGTCTTCATACGCCTTCCGGGCCATAAACAAAAGCTCGGTCTCATGGGGGTCTTCAGAAGCAAACGCCTCGCA
>JAQTRM010000036.1:9424-11588 GCA_028711825.1 Candidatus Omnitrophota bacterium
AAAAGATCCCTGATATGGCTGTAGACTCCGGTATAGGTCGCCGGATTGGAACGCGGCGTCCGGCCGATAGGATCCTGGTCCACCACAATTACCTGGTCGATCTCCCGGGCAAAATTAAGCGATTTATAATCCCCGGAAGGAGCGCCCTGTTTCGCGGAACCGGGTTTACGCAGCTGCCGGATAAGAGCCGGATAAAGAATGTCGTTAACCAGGGTGGATTTACCGGATCCGGAAACCCCGGTTACACAAATAAAATTCCCCAGCGGGAAACGTAAATCGATATTTTTAAGATTATGCTTGGAAGCACCCTTAAGCTCGAGATATTTGCTGCCCCGCCAGTCCCTCTTTGCCGAACTTTCAATACGCAGTTCCTTGCGCAGGTATTTGGCGGTCAAAGATTCCTTACTTTTCAAAAGCTCATCGCGCGTTCCCGAAAAAATCACCTCTCCCCCATGCCTGCCCGCACCCGGGCCAAGGTCCACGACGTAATCCGCCGCCAGGATCGTAGAGGCGTCATGCTCCACCACCACCAGGGTATTCCCCAGGTCGCGCAGGGCTTTCAGGGTCGCCAGGAGCTTCTCATTATCCCTTTGGTGGAGCCCGATGCTCGGCTCATCCAGGACATATAAAACCCCCATCAATCCGGACCCCACCTGGGTAGCCAGGCGTATCCTCTGCGCTTCCCCTCCGGACAAAGTGGAGCTCTTGCGTTCCAATGTTAAATAATCCAGCCCCACATCCATACAAAAACGCAGTTTCTGGCAAATCTCCTTGAGCGCCTGATATCCTACCGTTTTTTCCTTCTCTGTCATCTCAAGATTTGTGAAAAAATCCAGGGCCTCCTTAACGGACATCGCGCTGACCTGGCTGATATTCTTCTGGTTGATCCTTACCGCCAGGCTCTCAGGCTTAAGCCTTGCGCCTTTACAGGCCGGACAGGAAAGCGTGGACATGAATTTACTAATCTCCTCTTTCAGGTAATCACTGTCAGTCTGGCGGAACAGTCTCTCCAGGTGCGGAATTACCCCTTCAAAAGGTTTACTCCCGATAATCTCCCTGCTGCCGTAAAGGAGAGATTTCTGCACGCTTTTAGGCAGCTTCTTAAAGGGGGTATCCAGGTCGAAATCCAACCGGTGGCTTAACTGGCGAAGCAGCCAGCGGTAATAAAGCATATAACCGCGCCCCCCGCGTTTCCAGGGCGCAAGCGCCCCATCATTGATGCTTTTATTCCTGTCCGGGACGACGAGCTCCGGGTCAAACTCCAATTTTGTCCCCAAGCCGTTACATTCCGGGCAGGCGCCGTAAGGAGAATTAAAGGAAAAATTACGCGGCTGTATCTCCGCGTAGCTGATACCGCAGTGCAAACAGGCGTATTTCTCGCTGAAAACATTATCCGCCTCTCCCGCGGAACCGATAATAAGCGTTCCGGAGCCTGCCTTGAGCGCCGTCTCCACCGAATCGGTAAGCCTCCTCTGGTCTCCGGGCTTCAACGTTAAACGGTCTACCACCACTTCAATATCATGATTTTTATATTTCGCCAGCTTTACCGCGGCGGGAAGCTCATAAATCTTACCGTCGATCCTGGCGCGCACGAACCCCGATTTCTGTATCTGCAGTAAAATATCCTGATGCTGCCCCTTCTTTCCCCGCACCAGCGGAGCGAGTATCTCAACGCTTTTGCCGGAATAAGAAACGGCGATCGACTGCACGATTTCCTGAGCGCTCTGGCTTTTGATCGGGCGGCCGCATTGGTAACAATAGACCTTACCGATCCTGGCGAAAAGGACCCTTAAATAATCGTAGATTTCGGTTTGCGTGGCGACCGTCGAACGGGGATTTCCGCCCGCGCAGCGCTGCTCGATGGCGATTGCCGGAGAGAGCCCGGAAATAAAATCCAGGTCAGGCTTCTGCAGCTGCTCCAGGAACTGCCGGGCGTAGCTGGAAAGGCTTTCCACGAACCGGCGCTGGCCTTCGGCGTAAATCGTGTCGAAAGCCAGGCTGGATTTCCCGGAACCTGACAAGCCGGTGATCACGATCAATCTGTTGCGCGGAAGGGTAAGGTTGATATTTTTCAGGTTATGTTCCCGCGCCCCGCGGATAATAATATTTTCACTGCTCATTTTCGGATTCCCCGGATATTTTTCGGATCCAGCCTTTGGGCCAG
>JAQTRM010000037.1 GCA_028711825.1 Candidatus Omnitrophota bacterium
ATCGGGAGGAAAAGATGAGTATAAGGCAGAAGGTTTTATTCCAGATCAAAAGCACGGAACTTGAAAAAGTAACTTCACCGAGAAAGGCGTCTTCTTATTTCGGCGAGAACACCTTTAGCGTCGGCACCATGAAGAAGCATATCTCTAAAACTACTTTTGAGGCCTTTAAGACCTGGATGTCCGAAGGCAAGACGATCACTTTGGCCCAGGCCAACGAGATCGCCGAAGCGATGAAAGAATGGGCGATCGCAAAAGGCGCTACCTATTATACACATTGGTTCCAGCCGATGACCGGGCTTACCGCGGAGAAACACGATAGTTTTATTTCGATTGTTTCTCCGGGCAAGGTAATCGAGAAATTTTCCGGTAATAAACTTATTCAAGGAGAGCCGGATGCTTCCAGTTTCCCTTCCGGCGGGATACGCGCGACATTCGAGGCGCGCGGTTATACCGCCTGGGACCCTTCCAGCCCGGCGTTTATTATCGAAAGTAAAAACGGTAAAACACTTTGTATTCCCACCATCTTTATCTCTTATCACGGGGAAGCCCTGGATAAGAAACTGCCTCTTTTGCGTTCCGATGAGGCGTTGAATAACTCCGCCCTGGGGCTGCTTAAACTTTTTGGGCGCAAGGATGCCAAGAAGGTGTTTTCTACCTGCGGCCCGGAACAGGAATATTTCCTGATCGATAAGAATTATTATAATCTGCGGCAGGACCTTATCTTGACCGGACGCACCCTGGTAGGCGCTCCCAGTCCCAAGGGGCAGCAGTTAGAAGACCAGTATTTCGGCACGATCAAAGAACGGGTAGTGAATTTCATGTTTGAGGTTGCCGAAGAGGCTTATAAATTAGGTATCCCCGTGATGACCCGGCATAATGAAGTTGCCCCGCATCAATATGAATTTGCCCCGGTATTCGAAGAATCGAATATTGCCGCCGATCATAACCAGCTGCTTATGGATCTGATGAAAAAAGTAGCCTTAAGGCACGGGATGGTCTGCCTTTTGCATGAGAAACCTTTCGCGGGCATCAACGGCAGCGGCAAACACCTGAATTGGTCGCTGGCCGACGACAAAGGGAATAACCTGCTTAATCCCGGACAGACCCCGGAAGACAATTTGCAGTTTTTGGCGGTTTTGGCCGCGGTTTTGAGAGCGGTATATCTTCATTCCGACCTCCTGCGCGCTTCGGTCGCCATGGCCGGTAACGAGCACCGTTTAGGCGCCAACGAAGCCCCTCCGGCGATCATCAGCGTTTTTCTCGGGGAACAGTTAACTTCTATTCTGGACATGATCGAGAAGGGGGTTAAATCCAAGGCCTCCAAGAGCGATATTATCGACTTGGGTATCGGACGGCTGCCGAAATTCAACAAGGATACTACCGACAGGAACCGGACTTCGCCTTTCGCTTTTACCGGCGCCAAGTTCGAGTTCCGGGCCGTTGGCTCATCGCAGAACATCTCTACGCCGATCGCGATCATTAACACTATCATCGCCGAAAGCCTGGATTATGTTTCCGAAGAGATCAAGAAGGCCAAGGGGGCGGGCAAGGATTTTAACTCCGCGGTCCTCACGGTAATCTCCAAGATCGCCAAAGAGACCAAGGATATCCGTTTTGAGGGTAATAATTACTCGGAAGAATGGGTCGAAGAGGCTAAAAAACGCAAACTACCCAACATCGCTTCGACCTATGAAGCGCTGGAGGCCTTGATGAAGAAAGAAAATATCGCGCTTTTTGAAAAATACAAGGTTCTTTCCAGGGAAGAACTGGTCGCGCGCTACCATATCTGGATCCATTTATATAATCTTACCCTTGAGATTGAAGCTAATACCTTGAATGAAATGGTTAACGCTTCGGTCGTCCCGGCAGGATATAAATATGAGCAGCTTTTGGCGGATACCCTTGATTCTTTGGTGAAGCTGCAGAATGACGCGGGGCTGCAGGTAGACGGCGCGGCGTTGAAAGATAAAAAGGACCATCTGGCAGAAATCGTCGTTAAGATTTATTACGTGCGCCGCAACGCCAAGGAAATGGTGGAGCTGCTCGAGAAGGCCGGTAAAGTAAGCGACGAGAAGCGCGCGGAGCTTTATTTTAACGAGCTTAAGCCTTTGATGGAGCATATCCGCAAGCATGTCGATCAGTTGGAGTGTGTGGTTTCCGACGATGCCTGGGATCTTCCCAAGTATCGCGAGATGCTGTTTATAAAGTAAATCCCGTTAGGCGTCGTCTTAAGGCGCGGGTTTTGTGTCAATTTGAGTGTTTCTTTTATCTCCGTTTTGGGAAGCGAGGCTTTCCGGGTCTTGCGGGGTAACAATTTAAAAACGATAAGCACAGCGTGGTGCTTTGAGTTGCAAGTGCAGAACATAGACGTTCACATGGCAAAAAATCCGTTTTTTTGCCGGGTGGGCGTCTATTTTTCTAAATATTGATGCATAAAGTTTGTGCATCTTCTACTTAAAAGCTGTGCCGGCAAGCGCTCCGGCGGTTGAACCTTATGATTACTATCCTGATCACCGAAGACGAGCTTAGAACTAAAGAGGCATTGGCAAAAATGCTTAAAGAAGAGGGGTATGCCTTTTCCGGTGAAAACCGCGGCGATGTGATCCGCCTGGTGAAAAAGAACTGTATCCGCGATATGGCTTTTATCAAGGATAAGGTTATCGAATTAGAAAATTCATTGTTTATTGAAAAAAAAGGTGTATTATATAAATCTATTTTAGAGGCAATCGAAAAACCTCTCCTGGAACAGACCCTGGAACGATGCGATGGAAATCAGTTAAAAGCCGCCCGGATTCTTGGCATTAACCGTAATACTATGCGCGCCAAGATCAAAAAATTAGGGATCGATGCCGGAAGGTGGAAGAAGGATTTATGAGTTATAAACATTTACCGCAGCCGCAAGGATTATATGACCCGGCCGCAGAACACGATTCATGCGGGGTAGGTTTTGTTTGCGATATCAAGGGCAGGAAAAGCCGCGCGATCGTCAGTCAGGGGTTGGAAGTTTTAAGGCGTTTAAGCCATCGGGGGGCTACCGGAGCGGATCCCAAGACCGGCGATGGAGCGGGGATACTTATCCAGTTTCCTCATGAGTTGTTTGCGTCCGCCTGCGCGCAGGCTAAGATCGATCTGCCCGAAAAAGGGGAATACTCTTCGGGATTAGTGTTTCTCCCTCAGGATGACGCGGATCGCAGGTTCTGCAAAGGAGTTTTTGAGAAGGCGGTGCGCGCTGAAGGGCAGGTTCTTTTGGGCTGGCGCGATGTTCCGGTAGATGACCGTGAAATCGGCCACAGCGCCAGGGAAAGCCAGCCGCGGATTGAACAGATATTTATCGGGCGCGGAAAGGCTGTAAAAAGCGATTTGGATTTTGAAAGAAAGCTCTACCTTATCCGTAAAAAAACTGAAAACACCATCCGTCTTTCCGCAATAGAAGAAAAGAAATATTTTTATATCCCCAGTCTTTCCTGCCGGACCTTTATTTATAAAGGCCTGCTCATGCCGCATCAGCTGGAGAATTTTTTTCCGGATCTGCAAAGCGATAAAATTTCCAGCGCCCTGGCGCTGGTGCATTCCCGGTATTCCACCAACACTTTTCCCACCTGGGATCTTTCGCAGCCGTTTCGTTTTCTGGCGCATAACGGTGAGATTAATACTTTACGCGGGAACATCAATTGGATGGCGGCAAGGGAAGGGATGCTGAAAAACGCCTCCTTTGGAGATCTGAAGAAGATTTTTCCCACGATTGTGCCGGGAGGGAGCGATTCGGCTTCCATCGACAATGCCTTTGAGCTGCTTTATCTCTCCGGCAGGCCCCTGCCGCACGTGATGATGATGCTTATCCCCGGGGCCTGGGAACAGAATTACCTGCTTGATGAGAAAATCAGGGCTTTTTACCGGTACCACGCCTGCCTCATGGAGCCCTGGGACGGCCCGGCGGCGATGGCATTTACCGACGGGTTGAAAATCGGCGCGCTCCTTGACCGCAACGGCCTGCGTCCGGCCCGTTACCTGGTTACCAAAGACGACCGGGTGATCATGGCTTCGGAGGTCGGGGTATTGGATATTGACGCGGGAAATATCGCTTATTCCGGCAGGCTGGAACCCGGAAAAATGTTCTTTATCGATACGGAGGCGGGAAAGATTATCGATGACGCGCAGATTAAAAAAGAAGTTTCCGGGGAAAAACCTTATGGCCGGTGGCTTGAGCGGAATATCCTGGATCTGGACAACCTTCCTCCGGCAAAGATAAAAAAGAGCTCTTCCGGTATTTCCAGTCTTCTGCATAATTTCGGCTACAGCCGCGAAGATTTTAAGTTTATCCTGCGTCCGATGGCCCAGGACGGCCAGGAACCGGTAGGTTCGATGGGCAACGATAATCCTTTGGCGGTCCTCTCGAACCGTCCGCAGCTGCTTTTTAATTATTTTAAACAGCTTTTCGCCCAGGTTACCAACCCGGCGATCGACCCTATCCGCGAGGAGCTGGTGATGAGCCTGCATACTTACCTGGGCCCGGAAAAGAATATTTTAGAGGAAACCGCGGCGCACTGCCATAAATTATTCGTTAAAAATCCCATCCTGAGCGACTGCCAGCTGGAAACAATCCGCAAAATAAAGAAAGGCGGATTTAAATCCAGGACTATTTCTTTGCTTTTTGAAGTTGATAAGAAGAACTCCCTGGATAAGGCGCTCAAGAGAATACGCCGGGAGGCCGAAGAGTCTTTAAAAGAGGGATATACTTTTATTATTTTATCCGACCGCGGGGTAGACCGGGGTCATGCGGCGGTCCCCAGTCTTCTGGCAACCTCCGCGGTGCATCATTATCTGATACGCAGGGCCAAACGCCGTCAGACCAGTTTGATCGTTGAAAGCGCCGAGCCGCGCGAAGTGCATCATTTCGCGCTGCTTTTCGGCTACGGCGCCGATTGCGTCAATCCCTATTTAGGTTACCGGGCGATAGAAAAGCTGCTGGAAGAAAAAGAGGTCAGGCTTGACCGTAAGATTGCCCTGGAACATTATATTAAGGCGATCAACAAGGGGATTTTAAAGATCCTTTCTAAAATGGGGATTTCTACCTTGCAGAGTTACCGCGGAGCGCAGATCTTCGAGGCGCTGGGGCTGGATAAAAGCTTGATCGATGAGTATTTCACCGGCACCGTTTCCAGGATCGGAGGAGCGGGGCTGGAGACAATCGCTCAGGAAACATTGCTGCGTCATAAGGCGGCTTTTTGCGGAGATCCGGAAGCCGCACGTCCGCTGCCTTCGGGAGGGCTTTACCAGTGGAAGCGCGACGGAGAATTCCATCTCTGGAACCCGGAGAGTATCGCCGCCTTACAGGATGCCACGCGTAATAATGACCTCCGTAGTTACCTTGAATTCGCCCGCCTGATCAATGACCAGGCGCGGCAGCCTACTACTATCCGGAGTGTTTTTAAATTTAAAGAAACCGCGCCTGTTCCGCTTGAAGAGGTGGAGCCGGTAAGCGCAATCGTCAAACGTTTCGCCACCGGCGCGATGAGTTTCGGTTCAATCTCCCGCGCCGCGCATGAAACAATCGCGATCGCCATGAACCGCCTGGGAGGGAGATCCAATACCGGCGAGGGTGGAGAGGACCCCGGGCGTTTTAGTCCTCTCCCCAACGGGGAATCTAAAAGGAGCGCCATTAAGCAGGTCGCCAGCGGGCGTTTCGGGGTGACCGCCAATTACCTGGTGAATGCCGACGAGATACAGATTAAGATCGCCCAGGGCGCCAAGCCCGGAGAGGGCGGGCAGCTGCCGGGGCATAAGGTAAGCGTGACAATCGCCAAAACCCGTTATACTACCCCGGGGGTTACTTTGATTTCTCCCCCGCCGCACCACGATATTTATTCGATCGAGGATCTGGCACAGCTTATCTTCGACCTTAAAAATACTAATCCCGCAGCCCGCATCAGCGTAAAACTGGTCTCCGAGATCGGCGTGGGGACGATCGCCGCCGGAGTAGCCAAAGGGCACGCGGATATGATCCTGATCTCCGGCGGGGACGGCGGAACCGGCGCCTCTCCGTTAAGTTCGATCAAACATGTCGGCCTCCCCTGGGAATTGGGGATTTCCGAGACCAACCAGACATTGATCCTTAATGACCTGCGCAGCCGCGTGCGGCTGCAAACAGACGGGCAGATGCGCACCGGGAGAGACGTGGCGATTGCCGCTTTGCTGGGGGCGGAGGAATTCGGTTTTTGCACCGCGGTATTGATTATCCTGGGATGTGTAATGTTAAGGCATTGTAATCTTAACAATTGTTCAGTGGGGATTGCCACCCAGGATGAGATGCTTGAGAAAAGATTCCAGGGGAAACCGGAATACATCGAAAATTATTTTCGTTTCGTGGCGGAGGAATTACGCCGGATCATGAGCAGGCTGGGTTTCCGTAAGATGGATGAGATGATCGGCAGGAGCGACCTGCTTGAGGCGGATTCCGGGATAATGCCCTGGAAAGCGAAAGGGATGGATTTTTCGCAGATCCTCTATCGTCCCGATGTCTCCGCGGATGTCGGCAGGTATTGCCTGATAAAACAGGACCATGGTATCGATAATGTCCTGGACCGCAGGCTTATCGAGCTGGCGGAACCGGCTTTAAAAAGGCGGGAAGCGGTGCGGCATGAGCTTGCGATTAAAAACGTTAACCGGACGACGGGGGCGATGTTAAGCGGCCGGCTTTGCAAGACTTACGGGGAAGAGGGGCTTCCGGAGGATACGGTATATTTTAAATTCAAAGGCGTAGCCGGGCAGAGTTTCGGCGCCTGGCTCGCTAAAGGGATTACTTTTGAGCTGGAAGGCTTAAGCAATGATTACATTGGCAAGGGGATTTCCGGAGGCAAAATCATCGTTTATCCCGATAAAAGGGCTAGTTATAAATCGGAGGAAAATATTATTATCGGTAATACCACTTTTTACGGGGCGATCAGCGGACAGGCCTATATCCGGGGGATGGCGGGAGAGAGGTTCTGTATCCGTAATTCCGGGTTGATGGCGGTGGTCGAAGGTGTAGGGGACCATGCCTGTGAATACATGACCGGCGGGAGAGTGGTGGTGATCGGGGAAACAGGAAGGAATTTCGGGGCGGGGATGTCCGGGGGGATCGCTTATGTTTATGACAGGGAAAAGGTCTTTAAAGATAAGTGTAACCTGGGGATGGTAGAGCTCAGCCTGCCGGAGAAGCAGGATGCCGAGATGATAAAACTCCTGCTTTCCAGCCATTATAAATATACCGGCAGCCCCCTGGCAAAGAATATTCATGATAATTTGAAGCGTGAAATCGGGCATTTTGTAAAAGTGATGCCTTTGGAGTATAAGCGCATCCTGGAAGAACAGAGAAAGATCGAAAAGCTGGATGGGAGAATGTGCTGATGGGAGATGTTAAAGGTTTTTTGAAGGTTAAACGCAAGAAGAGCGGTTACCGTCCGGTCTGTGAACGCGTTAAGGATTTTGTAGACGTAGCGGTTCTTCCCGGTAAAGAGCATAGCCAGGAACAGGCCTCCCGCTGCATGGATTGCGGTACCCCTTTTTGCCACGGGGCCTGCCCGGTCGGTAATTATATCCCGGAGTGGAACGATTTTGTTTTCCGCTCGCATTGGGAAAAAGCCTATGCCTTGCTCAGCGCGACCAATAATTTTCCCGAGATTACCGGGAGGATTTGTCCGGCGTTGTGTGAATATGCCTGCGTTCTGGGGATTAATGACGACCCGGTAACCATCCGGGAAAACGAACTTGCGATTATCGAGTATGCTTTTTCACACGGCCTGGTCAAGGCGGCCCCGGTTTTAAAGAAGACCGGTAAAAAGATCGCGGTGGTAGGTTCGGGTCCCGCGGGGCTTGCCTGTGCCGACCAGCTAAACGCCGCCGGACACCGCGTTACGGTCTTTGAAAAAGACGATGCTGTCGGCGGTATCCTGCGTTATGGGATTCCGGAGTTTAAGCTGGAAAAAAAGATTATCCGCCGCCGGGTGAAGGTTATGGAGGAATCCGGGATTGAATTCAGAACCGGGATTAATATCGGCATGGATTATAAATTCAGCCGCCTTATCAATGAGTTTGACGCGGTTTGCATCGCCTGCGGGTCGCGCGCCCCCCGCGATCTTAATATCCCAGGGCGCGAACTTGCCGGGATCCATTTTGCGATGGACTATCTTATTCAGTCCAACCGCCGCGTTCAGAAAGAAAAGATCCCCGTTGAAAAACTTATCGACGCGAAAGATAAACGCGTGGTGGTGATCGGGGGCGGGGATACGGGCGCCGATTGCGTGGGAGTGGCGCATCGCCAGGGCGCTTCCTGCGTGGTGCAGATCGAGATTATGCCCAAGCCGCCTGCCTGCCGGACAAATGATTACCCCTGGCCGAAATACCCGTTACTGCTTAAATCTTCTACCAGCCATGAGGAGGGAGGAGAGCGCGATTGGTCGGTATCGACTAAAGAATTCGTCGGTTCCGGAGGAAAAGTCCGGGAGCTTTCCTGTGCCCGGGTGGAATTTAAGAAGGACGATAAAGGTTGTCCGGTAATCCGGGATATCTCCGGATCGGAATTTAAGATCCAGGCGGACCTGGTGATCCTGGCGCTGGGATTCCTGCATCCTGAAAAGAAAGGATTGCTTGAAGAATTGCAGCCGGAGCTCGATAAGAGGGGCAACGTAAAAACCGACGAGCATTTCATGACTTCGCAAAAGAACGTCTTTGCCTGTGGGGATATGCGCCGCGGGCAGTCCCTGATCGTCTGGGCGATTTCCGAAGGCCGCCGCGCCGCCCACCAGATTGATAAATACCTTATGGGCTCATCGATCCTGCCCGAGTTATAATAATCGATTTTTTAAAAATTTAATGTACAATGTTCCTGAAAGGCATAAAAATACCGTGGGTTGTTTTTAGCCGGCGGTTGAGAGATAAACGGGAGGAAGAGGATAAATGAATATCTGGCAGTTAATCAGGGCCGGGGGTTTTACGATGGTTGTGCTCCTGGCGGCATCGGTTTTGTCAATCGCGATCATCCTGGAGAGGATCATTGTTTATCGCCGCAATTCCAGGGTAAAAATGGCGGATTTTATGGTTAAGATCCGCCAGGAGATGAAGAAAGAAAGGGTTAGCGCGGCGGCGGAACTTTCCAGGGATACCGCGGCTCCGTTTTCACAGGTAATTTACGCGGGATTGAGTTTTTTCGACCGCGGCGAAAAGGAGATGTTCAATAATATGGAAAGGCGGATTGTTATGGAAACCGCTTTGCTTGAACGCCGGACCCCGGTATTGGGCACGATCGGGAACATTTCAGTTTACATCGGGCTCTTCGGGACGGTGTTAGGGATTATCCGCGCCTTCCACGATATTTCGGTAAGCGGTTCCGGGGGGATCAGCGTGGTGATCAGCGGGATATCGCAGGCTCTTGTTACTACCGCCGCCGGTCTTTGCGTGGCGGTTCCGGCGGTGGTCGCCTATAACTATTTTATCAAGAAAATCGATGATTTTACCCGCGAGATGGAGCTGGCCGCTTCGGAAATTATGGACCTCGCCGGCGCGATAAAGAAATGAAAAGATCCGGGAAAAAGCAAAAATTGATCACGGAGATAAATATTACCCCTCTTACGGACGTGATCCTGGTGCTTTTGGTTATCTTTATGATTACCACTCCCCTTATTTTGCAGTCGAATATCCGCGTTAATCTTCCTTCTTCGGTAAGCGGGGAACCCCTGGAGCAGGCCCGTCAGATTAATGTCACAGTTACCAACGAGGGGGTGATATACCTGGACGATAAACCGGTCTCCAGAAAAACGCTCAAAGCGGATATTTACCGGATGCATCAGGCTTATCCCGGGCTGGAGGTGGTTCTTTTTTCGGACAGGATGGTGCGTTTCAAGGATTTGGTGGCGCTTCTGGATGTTTTCAATGAATTAGGTATAAAAAATCTGAATATCGCTACAAGAACGGAATAAAACGGGCCGTAAACGGCGCGGAGAACGATTGACAGCCGCCGGATTTGTGGTAACATAATACCTTAGCTACAGTGAGGTAGCCGTTTTAAAACAAAGACGTCCGAATCCCGCGATATGGATAAACGACGTCGTTTTTTTAGTTACTCGATGCGAAAAGAAGATTTTTATAAAGGGGTAAAAACGGTAGGATTTGTTTTGTTTATTCCTTTCATGCTCGCGGCGGGCCCGCTTTCCGGTTATTGGGCGGGTTCTTTTCTGAAAGAAAGATTAAATTTATCCTCCGCTTGCGTATTTTTAGGGGTTGTCGTCGGTTTTATCGCCGCCTGTACCGAGGTGACCCGGCTCATAAGGTCTATCGCCAAGGTGAATAAAAGATGAACCATGAAGCGGGTGCGCCGGCTTTGCCGGATATCCTCGCGATCCTCGCGGATAAATTCCCGGGGAACGCTTTTTTCCAGTTTGCTTATCTCTGGGAGAATGTCAGTTATTCCCTGTTTTTGGTTTTAATACTGGGGGTAATAGCGTTTTTTGCCTGCCGGAAAAAAGATCTTGTCCCCGGGCGGCTGCAGGGCGCGGCGGAGATAATTGTGGGCGGGTTGGATGAGTTCGTCCGCGGCATGCTGGGTGATAAGGGGAGAAAATACACGCCATTTATCGGTACCCTGTTCATGTACATATTTTTTATGAATATTGCAGGGTTGGTTCCTTTTCTCAAATCTCCCGCCGCCAGTTGGTCGACAACCATGGCGTTGGCGCTTTGTGTGTTTTTCTACGTGCAGTATACAGGGATCAGGGAGATGGGTTTTTTGGGATACCTGGACCATATGGCGGGGAAGCCGAGAGGAATCCTCGCTTTTACCGTGGTAATGCCGGTATTTATGCTGGTTTTGCATATTATCAGCGAATTGATCCGGCCGGTCAGCCTTTCTTTGCGTTTACGCGGGAATATCTGGGGGGATGAAGTTTTGCTGGGACTGCTTTCCGGATTCGGATTAACAGGTTTTCCGCTTTTGTTTTTTAATATGTCAATGGCGCTGTTGACGGCGGTTGTGCAGGCGGTGGTTTTTTGCCTTTTAACGACCATTTATTTTGCGCTTGTAATAAATAATGAAGAAGCAGTATAAACACTGT
>JAQTRM010000111.1 GCA_028711825.1 Candidatus Omnitrophota bacterium
CTTCTTTGATTACCGCGATTTTATTCGCGCCGGCGCTGGTAAGCATTACGGTAAAAATGGTTTTTTCTTCAGCAGCGGCGGCAGGAGCAGCAGCGCCACCGGCGGCAGGAGCGGCCATAACCGGCATATTAGCGCTTACACCGAATTTTTCTTCCAGCGCTTTAACCAGGTCGGAGAGCTCAAGGACACTCATCGTTTCAATCGACTTAATCAGTTCTTCCATTTTCTCTGTTGCCATTTCTTCCTCCTTTGTCCATCTCAACCTGCCTACCGGCAGGCAGTCAACACCCGCGCAATTTTCGCCTCCTGGCGAACACTGGCCCAATTCCTATCCGGGCCAGGTGCCTATCCGTGCGGGGTGCCTGTGTACGGATTATTGTTATTTTGGTTTAGTATTTTTAATCTGGTCCAAACAGTATACAAATTTCTTCAAAGACTGGTTAAGAACAACCGCTAATTTCAGGATCGGGGCGTTCAAAGTCATCACGAGTTTCGCCCTTAAAGCATCCTTTGAAGGAAGGGTGCTCATGGTTTCAATATCTTTAAAAGTCAACAGCTTATCCTGCAGCATTCCCCCTTCAAGCAGGAGTTTTTCATGTTCCTTGCGGAAAGCGCAAAGCACTTTGGAGATATCGACCATCTCGTCTTTCACAAAAACCATACCGCAGGGCGATTGAACCGAGGGGATTAAGTCCTGCGCCCCCACTTCTTTCATCGCTCTCTGGGCGATACTGTTCTTTACCACGAAAAATTCGGCGCCGGCACCCTTAAGCAGCTTTCTTAAATTACTCATATCGGGGCTGGACACGCCGGAATATTTGACAATGATCAAACCCTGAGACGCCTTAAAACTGTCCTTGATGCGATTTTCCGAAGCCTCTTTTACTAATTGACCGATTTTTTTCATTTTAGCAGACAATCCTTAACCCGGGATTCATAGAAGTGGTAATGCTCAAACTCTTTACGAATTTACCTTTAACTGAAACCGGCCGGGATTCATTAACCGCCTCGATGACCTTAGAGGCGTTATCGTTTATCTTTTCCTCTTCGAAAGAAATCTTGCCCACCGAAAGATGGATCCCTCCCTGTTTATCGACGCGGAACTCAACCTTGCCCTTCCGCACATCCTCGATCGCTTTGGAGATATCGTTGGTAACCGTGCCGGTTTTAGGGCTGGGCATCAAACCGCGCGGCCCCAGGACCTTTCCCAGCTTGCTTAAATCTTTCATCATTTCAGGGGTAGCGATCGCGCAGTCGAAATCCAGGAAACCGGCGGCAACTTTATCCATCAACTCGTTAGCGCCGACATAATCGGCTTTCGCTTCCCTCGCCTGGCGTTCATGTTCACCTTTACAGAATACCGCAACCCTGATCTTTTTACCTGTCCCGTGGGGAAGAACTACCGTCCCGCGGATCATCTGGTCGCTTTTCTTGGTGTCGACATTCAGGTTAAAATGTAAATCTACCGAACCGTCAAATTTAGGCTTGGGCATTGTCTTTAAGGCCGCAACCGCCTCCTTCAAAGAATACATCTTATCGGGAGTTAATTGCTTGTCGGATTCTTTATATCTTTTGCTCGGCTTTTTCATCTCTTATCCTTCGATAGCTATCCCCATGCTCCTGGCGGTACCGGCGATACTTTTGATCGCCTCCTCCAGGCTGCCGGTATTCAAATCCGGCAATTTCAGCTTGGCAATTTCCTCAACCTGTTTTCGGGTTACCTTGCCGATCGTTTCTTTACCGCTTATTCCCGACGCCTTGGCAAGATTAGCCGCCCTTTTTAACAGAATAGAGGAAGGCGGGCTTTTTATAATAAAAGTAAAAGAACGGTCCTCGTAAACACTGATTACTACCGGCAGGATCAAGCCGTCCCTGCCTTTGGTTTGGTCGTTAAACTGTTTGCAAAACTGCATGATATTGACGCCATGCTGACCCAAAGCCGGGCCGACCGGAGGGGCAGGATTAGCCTGTGCCGCCGGGACATGCAGTTTAATCTGAACTTTAATCGCTTTTGCCATTATACCTTCTCCACTTGCCAATATTCCAATTCTACCGGAGTAGAACGGCCAAAGATGGAAACACTCACCTTGACCTTGCCTTTTTCGGGATAGACTTCGTCGATCGTCCCGTTAAAATTCAAAAATGGTCCTTCGTTGACCCTAACCTGCTCGCCTTTTTCAAACACCACCTTGGGCGAAGGCTTGGCGGCGGTCTCTTTGGTCCGCTTAAGGATATTATCGACTTCCCCCTGGGGGAGTGGAACGGGCTGCCTGCCCAATCCGATAAAACCGGTAACCCCGGGAGAATTTTTCACAAAAAGATAAGTCTGCTCGTTAAGCTCCATCTCTACCAGCAGGTAACCCGGAAAAAACTTTCTTTGCGAAATCTTTTTTTTCCCGGAACGGACCTCCGATACCTGTTCGGTAGGGATAATCACGCTGGTAATAAGTTCCTGAAGTCCGGAGGCGCCAATCCGCTTATCCAAAGAAGTCTTTACCTTCTCTTCAATTCCGGTTTGCGTATGGACAACATACCAATTTTTCATTCCGTCAGAAACCCTCTTTTCTTATTTGTTAACGCTCTTAACAAGCCTCACCTGAAAACCACGCTTAAGATCTTGGACAACCCCATATCCACCAGGCCGATAAAAACAGTCATGATCCCCGTAACGGTAATCACCAGGACCGTTGAAGCCATTAACTCTTTTCTTGTCGACCAGGAGACTTTACTTAATTCCGTCCTGACCTCTTTAAAAAAATTTACCGGCTTCGCCAAGATCGCCACGACTTACTTCCTTTCGGACTT
>JAQTRM010000038.1 GCA_028711825.1 Candidatus Omnitrophota bacterium
GAATAAGCACCGGTTCGGCGATCAGGATACAAGGCGGACAATATGTAATCAGCTCGCGCATTAAAAACTCCGAGGAAGATAAACCCGCGCAAAAAGAAATTCCCGCGGGGAAGGACAGCCCACAAAATAAACCCCAGAAACAGGATTCCAGCCTTAAAAACCAACCCGAACAAGGCTAATTTCACCCCATAGTCTACTTCCTATAATATATCTTATGTTAACTTATCCATATTAGCTAACTCTTCCTAAGCTATTGGAATATAAGAGTTTACATATACCGGTTTTTATCCTGTGGAAAATCGCTTTCCTATTTACTTAAACTTACCGCTTTATTTTATTTATAGCAGATTAGAGAAACTTACCATATAAGTTTATTGGGATTTTTTGCTTTTATTCGAGGATTTTTACCGCCCTTATTCTTAAGGAAAATCTCTGCTTTAACGTGCCAAGGCGGTAACCGCGGGATAGATCGAACCATCACCATAACGGTTATTTATACTGTCCAGGGCACGTAAAAGGCCCTCCCTGCGGGCATCTTCCTTGAACAAGGGATTCAGGTAGGCATTAAAAGAAAGACCGCTGCAGGTAATCCCGATCAAGCGTATACGGGGAGTTTTAGAGGCTATCTTTGACGATATTTGAACGGCTCTTTTATAGATCTCATATCCGTCATTAGTAGGAGTTTTATACGTTTTTTGGAGGCAAAAATCACCGATTAATGGTCCGGCCAGACGCACCGCAACGGTAAAGCCGGCTAAACCCTGGCGCCTTAATCTGGAAGAAACCATCTCCGACAACAGCCTGATCCAGGCCAGGATAACCTGGGGGTTTTTACGGGCATCCGGCAAGGTATAAGAATGTCCTACCGACTTAGGACCTTCATCAGACTTACCGGGATTCTTATCATCTTCCTTAAAAAATCCCGGTAAGTTTAAGTAAAGATCCCAGCAGGTTTTAAGGCCGGTTTTTATAAGTCCGGCGCCGGTTTTTCCTCCCATTCCGGGAAGCTCATCCAGGCAAGTACGCGATAAAACATCTTTAAAATTAGAAGCATCGATCAGGCTTAAGCCATCAGGTTTATCAAGCTTGGAAGCCAACTTAGCCAGAATCCGGCTTTCGGCAATACCCACCGAAGCGGTAATGTTAAAATCCGCATAGATCCTCTCCTTGATTATCCTGCCCAAATCCAGAGGATTAACCTTGC
Organism: Candidatus Omnitrophota bacterium; assembly: GCA_028711825.1. GTDB lineage: Bacteria > Omnitrophota > Gorgyraeia > Gygaellales > Profunditerraquicolaceae > UBA6249. The sequence continues at coordinate 1,205 of JAQTRM010000038.1, forward strand.
CGAAAAGCTCCATCTGGAATTCATCAATCGAAGCATAGCTCAAGGGAAACCCATAACCCTGCAATATCTCCAGGATCCGTTCAGAAGTCCAGATATATTTAGCCTGGTCCGCCTTAACAAACTCCAGGTTCGGACAGATCAAAAAAGCCTCCCGGGAAGACATTCCGGAATGAATACCCAGAGCCTTAGCCGCGTAGCTTGCCGCGCACACTACGGTATGCATCCGCTTACCGCGCGAACCGACAACCAGGGGTTTTCCCTTAAGGCGCGGGTTAACCGCCTGCTCGATCGAAGCGAAAAAAGCGTCCATATCGACATGTAAAAATACGCTCATTTTCTTATACCTTAACTTACCGGGATTTTATACGAACTTACCGGGATTTTAGGAAATCAATTTGTCGATCTGCCAACGGAAAGTAGAATTGTTAAAGGAGATTTGATATACCTGATCCGCGCAAAGAACAGAAAAATAACTTATCAGGGCGCAACCCAGGCGTTCCTGCCAGCTATAAGTAACCGCCTCAACATGGTATTCTTTATTATTCCAGATAAAAACCTTAGGGGTAATACGGCAGGATTTAAAGCAAGCAAGGACCTCAACCGGCTCATTCAGGATGCCGGGTTCCAGATCCAGATTTCCCGGAACGGAAATATTCCAACGCGCCCGTGGATTAAAACCGCCTTTCGGCACGGCTAATACTTCCTGATTACGGTAATCAATCTCCCGATTACCTTGAATTCTTCAAAAATCGGCGGATAATTAACGTTTGCCGCCTCCAGATAAAACCTGCCCGATTTACTGCGCAATCTTTTTAAGGTAACCTCGTTATTATCAAGCAATGCGGCGACAATATCGTTATTTTGCGCGTCCGGCCTTTTCTTGATCACCGCCACGTCGCCTTCCAGTATCCCGGCATCGATCATGCTGTCGCCTTTGACCCTTAAAGCGAAAACATCGTTAAAACCCAAACGCCCCAGAAAAAGGTCATCGGCATCGACATATCCCTGGATCTCTTCATAAGCCAAATTCGGCTTGCCGGCGTTAATGGTGCCGATAATCGGTATTTTATTAAAAACCGCAGCTCCTTCAGCCAACTCGATCGCCCTGGATTTATTATTCATTCTCTTCACCAATCCTTTCTGGATTAAAGCCTTAAGATAATCCCTGACCGTCCCGGTGGATTTAAACCCCATCTCCTGTCCGATTTCGCGAATAGTAGGAGGGAGCCCCTCCCCTACCCGCTTGCGGATAAACCTTAAAACCTTCTCCTGCTTAGGAGTTAAATAGCCTTTATCTTCCATGCTTAATTATATACCACACATTTGTGTGGTATGTCAAGAAAAAAATAAAGCCCGGTTTCCGGACCCGGCCTTCTATTGGGAATATCAAACAGGACTCTTCCTATTGAGGCATCAGGAAGAACTTGATATACAGGCTCGCGAACAAACAAAGCACTACCAGGTATAAACCTGAATATTTCGTGCGCTTAAACTCTTTCTGCAAAGATATCGGTTCGATACGCCAGTTGATCATCTCGTAAAACTTAACCTGCATCCTCATTACGGAAACAGGATAAAAAAACACCAGCAGCCCGACAACTATGCCGACTATAATAAGCACCATCGAAATAGGTACCAAGCTCATTTCCTTCCCCTCCCTTTCTTAATCATAATCACAACCTGATATCTACGGCGGCCCTGCCGTGCAAAATTAAAAACCGCTATAAAGGAAATCTTCTAAAATAATGTAACATAAAATCCTAAAGCTGTAAAGTATGATGATGCCGTAACGGACGGCATTAACCCTTTTTCTTAAGGTTATCCGGGGCGCTTACGGAAGTAATATTGGTAGACTGGATAATATACAAAGGATTCCCTTCCATGTCGAATTTATTATCCACCCGCATTACCTTTGTCGCCACCAGCTTCATCTTGACTACCGTCCCGTCGTCCAGCAGATATTGATTCCAATGCTCATTGGACTGGTTGATCTCAACCGGGAACGCCTCCACCTCTTCTCCCCCGAAATTAACTTTCATCTTATTCGCCAAAAGACCCCCCTACAACCTGATCAGTTCGTACTCCCGGTTTCCGATCCCGATCTCCCGGGCGTATTCCAGCTGAACCTGCCCCTCGTGTCCGGGATGCGTTTCTTTAAAAATATCCCTGCCGCAGGCTTCGTTCACCAGGTCGAAACTCGCCTGGTCGATACTCACCGGGTCGGAAGAAGCCAGGATCCCGACATCCGGGGCGATACGGGAATTTTCCAGCCCCCAGCAATCACACTCTTTGTTGATTTTAACCGCGAAATTTATAAACCCGGCCTTCCCTTTTTTTTCTTTTAAAACCGCCAGGCTGTATTCGACCATTTTATTCTGCAGCTGTTCGCCGACCCCGAAATCTACGGATATCGCACCCGTGGGGCAAACCGCCAGGCAGCTGGCGCAACCGATACATTTTTTGATATCCAAGGACGATTTCTTGTCGACCAGGCTGTAGGCATCCGTCGGGCAGATCTCAACGCATCTGCCGCAGCCGATGCATTTTTCGGAATAAACCACCGGGGCAAGGTCGCAATGCTGGGCGAGCTTACCCTGACGGCTGGCGCACCCCATTCCCAGGTTCTTCAATGCCCCGCCGAAACCGGTCAAGGCGTGCCCTTTAAAATGGCTTACCGCTACCAGCGCATCGGCATCCATAAAAATACGCGCGATCCTGGCGCTTTTGATAAATTTCCGGTTGATCTCCACGGAAACCACATTATCCGGAATGGTATCGTCCGGAATCACCACCTCCGCGTGGACTTTTTCTCTGGTAAAACCGTGCTTATAGGCCAGCTTGAGATGATCCCGGGAATTAAGGCGTTGGCCGCGGTAAAGAGTATTGGTATCGGATAAAAAAACACTGCCTTTGCGGGCGGAGACTTCGTCGCAAACCACCCCGGCATACCGGGGGTCGATAAATCCGGTATTACCTTCCTCGCCGAAATGCAGTTTCAGGGCCACCTTCTGGCCGCTTTTTATAAAATCCAGGACCCCGCTCTCGCGGACCAGGCCCTTGAGCTTGTCGCTAAGCGACTCCGGCGTATCCGATTTATCCGCAGCCGCAAAATAAACGCGACTTTTCATAAGACGCTCCCTTTTATACAAAAAAATAGATATTCTTCCGGACGCATCCTGACCCGGAGAAAGCGAAAAACTACTTCTTCATTTCGGATCTTACCTGCTTCTCCGCCTCAAACCAGTCCCCTAAAGCGTCTCCGGAAATATTGCCTTTGACCCTTTTTTCAAAAAGCTCCTGGGCGCGTTTACGTATCTTCTCGGAAAGATTCTCACGCGACGGATTACTGATGGAACAATTTTTTTTACCTTTTCCTTTGGTTGCCATATTTCCCTCCGTTTAAAAAAACAAAGGACGCCTCTATTCCAATCTTAAAGATAAAGATAGAAACGCCCTCCTTTCCTATTTATATTATTCCGGTCCCGCGCATTACGTTATTAAAAACTCCGACGACAATCTTTATAATCTTTCTATTTATTATATTCCCCGGAACGCTTTAAATCAAGTTTAAATTTATTTCTTCGGGAATATTCCTTTTTTGCCGAAGATCTGTCTTTTTTTCAACCTGAGAAGGTGCAAGAGATAAAAAAAATACTGTTTCCAGCCGGTTTTACTCCTTCCCTCGTGCCGAAAATTTAATTGATAAGACACTTCGTCAACTTTAGCATAACGGCCCAGGACCAGGACCTCCAGCAATATTTTATATCCCAGCGGTTTCAACGAAAAAACGGGAATCGCTTCCTTCTTTAAAATAAAAAACCCCGACATCGGATCTTTAATTTTGCCTAAGATGCCGGAAAAAACCGCCCGCGCCAGAATAATAGCAAGACGGGATTTCACCCTTTGCCAGCGCCTCCCCGGAAAACTCCCGCCTTCGGCATACCTGCTGGCGATTACAATATCCGGGCCCGAAGGAGAAAGGATGCGGCCGGACATCTCTTTAAGGGTCTCCGGAGGATGCTGCAAGTCCCCGTCGATAACCCCCAGGATCTCGCCCCGGGAATTCTTCCACCCGTCAACTACAGCCTGCGCCAGGCCCTTTCCGCGGAAACGGCGGATAACCCTGATACGCGGATCGCGCGCCGCAAGACCTTCGGCGACCTGCCAGGTTAGATCCCGGCTGTCGTCATCGACAATAATAATCTCAAAATCAAGGCGGATTTCTTCCAGGGAAGAGGTAATTCTCCGGCATAACTCGCCGATATTGGAAGATTCATTATAGGTAGGAATCACCAACGAAAGCTTAACCGGCATTTTATTACTGTTTCCTAACGTTTGTCCTCCTCCTTAACCTCCTGAGCCTGGACATCAATGACATCGTCCCTCCGTCCGGGGCCCCGCCTCTCTCCGGATTCACCCTGCATCATCTTGGTGATCCCGGAAAGAAAGATCCTGGCCCTGAACAAGAAGATAACGATTAAAAACGCCTCCAGGCCCAGCCATAATCCGGTTGAAGCGAGAATCCTTCTGCCGAAGAAAAGGTTAAATATGATCAAAAACGGCAAAAGACATCCCGTTCCGTTCATCCGCACATATCCCGATGAAGACATTAAAATTTCTCCCAGTGTAATATTTCTTTCAATTCCCTTTTGGGCATCATTTTAAAAACATTTTTCGCGTCGGGATAACCCAGGGCCACCATACTGATCAATTTCAGCTCCCGGGGCGCGTTCAAAAGCCGGGAGACCTCTCCACAATAAGGTTTTTTATCTCCCGCCACCCAGCAGGAACCAATCCCCAGGGCGGTCGCCGCCAGAAGGATATTGCAGGTGGCGGCGCTCCCGTCCTCCAGAAAATATTTGGTATCGGCGGAAAATACTGCGATACAAGCCGCCGCCTCCGCGATAAATCTTCCATTCTCGGCGATACCGGCCAGGCGCTTCAAAACCTGCTTATCCGTCACGACCACGAATTCCCAGGGCTGCAGGTTCCTGGCAGTAGCGGCGAAACGCGCCGCGTCTACCAAGCTTTCAAGTTTTTTAGCGGGGATCTGCTTATTGTTAAAACTCCGGATGCTGCGCCTGATCTTCAGGAACCTTAAAAAAGTATCCATTCCGCACCTCATTTTTAAAAAATGGTTTAAAGAAGTTTTTTCCGCAGTTCTTCGGGGATAGCTTGGGGCTTGAGGGAACGGTCTACGCAAACCAGGACCGTCCTGGCCTTGACGATCAAACGGCTGTCCTGGTTATATATTTCATGCAGGAATTCGATCCGCACTCCGGTCATCTCGCCGACCGATGTCTTGATATCCAGATCGTCGGCATAGACCGCCGGGTATTTATAGTCGATTTCCTGCCGCATCACCACAAACATTACCCCGGAATCGGAAAGCTGCTTGATAGAAGATCCTTTTTGCGCGAAATATTCCGTGCGGGCTTCCTCCAGGAAATCAAGGTAATTGGCGTAATAGACCACTCCGCCGCAATCCGTATGATGGTAATAAATACGCTGTTTCATATCTTTTAAATATATCCTCAAAGTTACGGGTTGTCAATATATTCCCCGGTAAAGAGATCGCCGCTCAGGGATTTCAACCTTACCGCGAAAGTATTATTCCGTGCCCCGGGCGCAAAAGGCAGCTTCACCCTTAAGTAATTATCCGTCAACCCCTCGAGGTATCCGGCCTGTTCTTTAAACCTTCCCTCCACCAGGACACGCGCGCTCTTCCCGGTAAAACCCTCCATAAAATCCTCGCGGCATTCCGCGGCGGCGGCGGATAACTCTAAACCGCGGCGGCGGATCGTCTCCGGAGCAACTTTACCCGTGAATCCGGCGGCCCTGGTATAAGGGCGCACAGAATAAGGAAAAATATGCACCTTAAGCGGCTTGACGCTTTTCACCAGATCGAGCGTATTCCGGAAGGCGGTTTCGGTTTCCCCGGGAAAACCTACCATGCAGTCCGTAGTAATCGAAATACCCGGTACCGCCGATTTAAGCCCGGAAACCAAATCTTTATAATTTTCACGGCCGTATTTACGGTTCATCAGGCGCAGGATACGGTCATCCCCGCTCTGCATCGGGATATGCAAATGCCGGCAGAACTTTTTGCTTCTCCGCAGGCAGCGGATCAACCCTGAAGTGACATCTCCAGCCTCGATGGAACTCAACCTGATCCTTTCCAGGCCTTCAATCTTTTCCAGGGAACCGATTACTTCAATCAATGTATCCCCGTTCTTCTCTCCTTTACCGTAAGAGCCCAAACAGATCCCGGTGAGAACAATCTCCTTATAGCCCGCCGCAGCCAGACGCCCGGCTTCCCGCAACAGATCCTTTAACGGTTTGCTCCGCGGCCTGCCGCGGACAAGCGCTACTTTGCAATAAGAACAAAAATTGTCGCAGCCGTCCTGGATCTTCAAAAAAGCCCTTGTGCGCTGCGAAAATCCGCTTATCTCATCGGGGAAGAAAGACTTTTTAACGACAAGATAAACCCCTTCGATCTTTTTTATCTCTTCCCAATCCTTCTCCACCAGGCAGCCGGTCACGATAACTTTCGGCCGGGGACCGGACTGCACGCAGCGGCGGATGATATTGCGCGATTTCTGGTCTGCCGAAGAAGTTACGGTGCAGGTATTAATTAAAAAATAATCCGGGAGCTCTTCCGCTTTTGCCTCCCGGAACCCCCGCGAAAGAAACCTTTCGCGGATACTCTGCGTATCATACTGATTAGCCTTGCAGCCGAGGGTAAAAAACCTTACCGCGGGAAGCCGGGATCCTTCCCGGCGAAAACGGGGGGCGGGTTTGCTATTCTTCCGCATTGAATTTGATAAAACTTGCTGCGGCGATCGCTGCGGTATCGACGCGTAAAACCTGAGCCCCCAGGCTGACGGGCAAAAAACCGCAAGTCCGGGCAAGGGAAACTTCCTGCGGCGTAAAATCCCCTTCCGGGCCGATAAATAGGACAACCTCTTTAAACTGCCTCCCGCTGCCGCCGAGGGCTTCTTTAAGAGTTCTCCTTTCGCCCTCAAGGGTAGCGATTAATTTTAGAGCGGCCCCTTGCGTTTCCCGGACAGCCTGGCTGAAAGCGGTGAGCGGACTGATCCTGATATGTTTATTACGCTGGCTCTGCTTAAGGGCGCTTTGCGCGATCTTCTCCCACCTTTCTAAACGCCGCGCCCCCTTCTCTTTATCTATCTTCACTATTACCCGGGCAGTCCGCAGAGGGATAATACGGGCAACCCCCAGCTGGGTAAGCTTATCGATAATATCGTCCATCTTCACATTCTTGGGCAGGGCGCAGGCAACGGTAATCTCCGTCTCCAGCCCGTTAAGCGGCCTTCTTTCCCTGACTTTCAGCTTAACGCAATCTTCATCGGATTCCAGGACTGTAAATAAGTACTCCACCCCAAAACGGTCGAAAACCGCCACCTCATCTCCCGGATTAATCCGCAGGACATTCCGGAGGTGATGCAGTTGTTCCCGGTCTTTTAGAAAAAAGATCTCCCCTTCCAATATAATCTTCTCAACCAAAAAACGCCGCATCTTTTAGCTTCTCCTTACTATTTGCCGGTTTCGGAAAAAACGTCGGCGCTGAAGATGTAAACTTCCGTATCGCCGTCCCTCCAGGCATCCTTACTCATCCCGGCCTTATCTTCACAAAGATGATTTAAAAACTCTTCCTTACTCCAGCCGGTTTCAACAGCAACCTGGGGCAGAAATACCCCGCTGCGGCCCCCTTTTCTTACCAATACCCCGTGCCTGCCCAATTCGATCTCATCCGGAGACGAGACGCGCTTCAGGTCGGAAAGGACCGAAATCTCTATTTTAACCTGCCCGAGTTCAGGAAGGGTCAACTCCGGAAAACGGGGGTCATCTGCCGCCGCCTCAACCGCCATGTGAGAAACCGTCAAATACAGCGGCTCGTTCGCCGTGAGGCTCCCGATACAACCCCTCAGCCGGTGATTCAAAGTTAAAGTAACGAAAGCCCCGGCTTTACGGTTCAGCGCCGGATCGGTTACGGCAAACTCTTTTCTTTTGCCGTTTGCCAGATATTCCCGGATCGATTCGCGCGCGATCTTTAAAAGTTCGTCTTTTTGTGCGGCACTCAACATATTTTCTCCTTCCCCTGCGGTAATCGCGCAGCTGGCATAACCCACCGTCCAATTTCCTTTAACCAGGTCCCCGGTAACCTCCGCGGAGTTGGTATGCGATAATATTACGGCCTTGCCGCAGCCTAAGTCTTTCGCGGTTTTTAAAAGTATTACCGCCGCAAACCCTCCGCAGGCCTGGGCACGGCCTTCCCGCAAAGCGTAATACAGCTTGCGGTAATCCATCTCTTTGATCAACCCCAGGGTAACAGCGTCGGTCTCTTCCGCCTCCCGGAAATCATATCCATGATACAGGTCGCTTGAAACCACCAAGAGAACATCCTCTCTCTCTCCGATCGCCGCCGCCAGGGAAGACGCGATCGCTTCGCAATCCTCCAGGGAACAATCCCCTACAACGACCGGGACAATCTTAAAAGAAGAATCCGGCAGGTTTTTCTTTTTTTCGCGAAGATCCATTTTACGCCCTAAAACCCTCTGCAGAAAAGGAATCTGGACCTCCACGGAATGTTCGTTATCGAAAGCGTCCGGATCCTCAAAAATCACGCCTTCCTTTTTCACAAGCCTGCCAATAAATTCTCCGTCGACGTCAACCCGCCCCAGGCTGGTTATGAAGTATTTCCCGCCGTAAAGAGCCGCGCCGCTGAAAAGACGATGATGGCTGGTCCCCAGGATAATTACGGTTTTATAATCTTTCCCCTCGATAAGCTTATAACCAAAGGCGGCGGTTGGGCCGGAAAACCCGTAACCGGCGTGAGGGCTGATCAGCCCCAGGACACGTTCGGAAATAACCGGAGGATCGGCTTCATCCAAAAAACCGTCGATCATTTCCAAAAGCGCCTTTCTGTCTTTCGGGTAAAATTTACCCGCGAATTCAGGGTCTTTAAACGAAAAGTCAGCGTGCGCCTTGGAGGTATTGCCATGCGATAGGGGGAATTTTACGGAATCGGCGCGGCATAAAAAAGGGGAAAAAACAAGAAATTGTATTACCAGGAAAAGGATTTTATAAGGCATGCTGACAACCTGAGGTTTTTATTCCGGTGCTTCTGTATTTGCTATTTGCAACGCGCTATTTGCAAATTGGTGGACCCGCCAAAATTCGATTCGCTATGCCGCTTGTCGCGGCATTACGCTCTCTTTAGTGCACTTAAAATTTTTCTTGTCGAAAAATTTTAAGTGGAGCTCAAGGAGAATCGTCCGCCAAACTACTTGGCGGATCCGCCTCGTTTTGTGGCGGAAACTCCTAACCCCTAGTAAATTTTATTATCTCCCCTTTGGGGTCAGGATAATCAATTTATTATTTGGTGGACCCGCCAAAACTGGAAGTTTTGGCGAGGTCTCACCAATTTTTGCAAAGCAAAAATTGGTGGTGCGTATTGGAGAAAGTTAGAACCTGTCTCCAGCACTCACCGTTAAAATAATTTCAATCTTTGTCAATGTTCCGCGCGCGGAGCGCGCTCCCGTATTT
>JAQTRM010000039.1:0-5190 GCA_028711825.1 Candidatus Omnitrophota bacterium
AAATGAAGGATTATCTGAAGTTATTACGGTTTGTGAAGCCTTATAAAGCTATTTTTGCCTTTGCGGTATTCTGCATGGGTTGTTCGGCGATTTTCGACGGGGTATCCCTGGCGATGATGGTTCCCCTGGCGGATAAGGTCCTTACGAACAAGAAAATAATCGTCCCTACTAAATTGCCGGATTTTTTAGCGGCCCTGGTAGATAAAATAAACAGTATCTCTCCCGAGACTATGCTTAATTATATGGTAGTCATAGTGATACTGCTTTTTTTGCTGAAAGGGATTTTCGAATTTATGCAAAGCTACTGCATGTCGGATATCGGGCAGAGGGTGGTGCGGGATATTAAAAGTCGTCTTTATACCAAAATCCAATCGCTTTCCCTGGATTATTTTACGCATAAGCGCGGCGGCGAGCTGATGTCGCGTATCACCAATGATGTCAGGATCGTGGAAAATGCCGTTTCTTACGGCTCTACGGATCTGATCTATCAGAGCCTGCAGGTTGTTATTTTTGCCACGGTTATTTTCTTTATTTATTTCAAAATGGCTTTAGTCGCTTTTATTTTTCTGCCTTTGATCAGCCTGCCGATTGTGAGGGTCGGGAAGGTTTTAAGGAAACTTTCCCGGCGTTCGCAGGAAAAGATTGCCGACACTAATTCCCTGCTTTACGAAACGATTATGGGCGCCCGGATCGTTAAGGCCTTCAACATGGAGGAACATGAGATCGGGAAATTTAACAAGGTAAACTCGGATTATTATAAGATTTGCATGAAAACCATCAAGCGTTCCTTATTATTGAGTCCTTCTACGGAATTCCTGGGGGTACTGGCGGGAGTCCTGGTATTTTTCTGGGGTGGCAGGGAAGTTATTGCCGGAAGGCTTTCTTTCGGTGTGTTCGGGCTTTTTCTGGGGTCATTGTTATCTTTGGTGAGGCCGTTTAAAAAATTAAGCCAGGTTAACGCTTTAAACCAGCAGGCGATGGCTGCCAGCGAGCGGATCCATGAAGTTTTGGAGACGGAACCCAGCGTAAAAGATCCTTCCCCGGCTGTAATCCTTGATGGTTTCAAGAAAAGCGTTAAATTCAGCGATATCCGGTTCAGCTATGCCGACGCGGAGGTCCTTAAAGGCATTAATCTGGAAGTGGAATACGGGCAGATGCTGGCGATTGTGGGCCCGAGCGGTTCCGGAAAGAGCACTTTGGTGGATCTTATCCCGCGTTTTTACGATCCGCAAAGCGGTAAGGTGCTGATTGACGGGACGGATATCCGCAGGTTCAGCCTGAATTCTTTACGCAGCCAGATCGGTATCGTCAGCCAGGAAACCCTGCTCTTTAACGATACGATACGGGCTAATATCTCTTACGGTAAGCCGGGTTCTTCTTCTTCGGAAGTGGAGGAAGCGGCAAAAAAAGCGCACGCGCATGATTTTATACTTAAATGCCCGCAGGGTTATGATACGGTTATCGGAGACCGCGGGGTGATGCTTTCCGGCGGAGAACGCCAGCGTATTGCGATCGCCCGGGCGCTGTTGAAGGATGCCCCGATATTAATCCTGGATGAGGCGACATCCCAGCTTGATTCGACCTCCGAACGTATCGTTCAGGAAGCTTTAGACCGTTTGGTCAGCGGCAGGACGGTATTTATGATCGCGCACCGGCTTTCCACTGTCAGAAATGCCAACCGGATCGTGGTTTTAGACAAAGGGGAGATCGCGGAGGATGGTACGCATAGCCAGTTATTGGAAAAGAACGGATTATACCGGCGTTTATATGCGGCCCAGGAATTGCAGTAAGTTCCCGGGGATTTTAGCTTAAAATACAAAAATCCAATTATTTCAGGAAAATAGTTGCAAATAATCGGATTTTTGTTATAATTACCCAATTAACTTTCTTGTCCGCAATATTCTTGCCAGATAAGGACGCCGGGAGCATTGTAAGCGAAAAGGTATTTTTTTGCCGTCCGGGCAGTTTATCTATATATAAGGACCGGAAAATATATTAACCAGTAAAATTAAAACCATGGTTTTTGCCGTTGGTAACCGAGGTAAAGAGAAGGGGGATTGAAGACGTGCCATCAGAATTAATCAAACAGTTGTTAGAAGCGGGAGTGCATTTTGGGCACCAGACTAAACGCTGGAATCCTAAAATGAAAAAATTTATTTTTGGTTCCCGGAGCGGGATTTATATCATTGATCTGGAAAAAACAGAGGAATGCCTTAATGCCGCCCGTGATTTTCTGACAGATTTATCATCTAAAGGCGAGTTTATCCTTTTTGTGGGGACTAAAAAGCAGGCCCAGGATGTTATTAAACAGGAGGCTGTCCGCAGCGGCATGTATTATGTTACGGACCGCTGGCCGGGCGGGATGTTGACGAACTTCGCCACCATCAAAAAAAGCATTAACCGTCTGAAAGAAATTGAAAAGATGCGCACGGACGGGACGTTCGAAAAAATTACCAAGAAGGAAATTGCGCGCCTGGAAAAAGAGTTGATCAAGCTTCATAAGAATTTTTCCGGGATCGTGCTGATGGATAAGATGCCGAAAGCGGTTTTTGTGGTGGATACCAAGAAAGAGGAAACTGCGGTGCGTGAGGCGCGCAGGCTGGGGATCCCGGTCGTCGGCCTGATCGATACCAATTCTAATCCCGACCTGGTGGATTATCCGATTCCGGGTAATGACGATGCCACTAAATCCATCCGCGCGGTAGTTTCGATCATCGCCGATACGGTAATTGAAGGAAGGAAGAAATTCCTGTCTTATCTGGCCCAGGAAGGCGTCAAGGTGGAAGAAGCTAAAAATGATATCCCCGCGGAAGTTCTCCCGGAGGAGGAAGACAAGATTAAGGAGATCGAGGAGATCGTTGAAGAGAGCGAACCCGCTTCGGAGGAAGATATCAAGAAGGCGCATTCTAAAGCCGCCGCGGAAGCCAAGTTAAAATTAAAGAAAAAAGTCTAATCTATCATATAGAAGGGGTAATTTTAAAGATGAAGAGTTCAGTTGATGCGATTAAGGAGTTAAGGGATTTAACCTGTGCCAGTGTTGCGCATTGTAAAAAAGCGCTGGAAGAGACCAATGGCGATATCAAGCAGGCGGTGGTGCTTTTGCGCAAGAAGGGATTGGAGATTGCCGCTAAAAAACAGAGCCGCGCCGCCAAAGAGGGCAGAATTGATTGCTATATCCATCACGGCAATAAGATCGGGGTGCTCCTGGAGGTTAATTGCGAGTCGGATTTTGTAGCCAGGAACGAGGACTTTATGAAATTCACCAAGGATTTGGCGATGCAGATCGCCGCGGCCAGCCCGGAATATATTAAAAAAGAGGATGTGCCGGAAGAGGCCTTAAAACACGAAAAGAACAAGGAAGATTATTATAAGGCTCATTGTTTGCTGGAGCAGGTTTTTGTCAAGGATCCTTCTCTTTTGATTAAGGATTACCTGGGAAGCGTGGTATCCAGGATCGGTGAGAATATCGTTATCCGCAGATTTGCCCGTTATAAAATCGGCGAATAAATGGCTAAGCTTGTCTGTCAAACCGGGGGCGGGGTGTTAAAGAAAGAAAAGTCTTTTTCTGCGGGGAAAACCCTTCCGCAGGGTTCTTACCGGAGGGTTGTTCTGAAACTCAGCGGTGAAGCGTTGCAGGGCAGAAAAACCCACGGGATAGATCCGGAGATCCTCCTGGCAATTGCCGGGCAGATCAAAGAAGTAAGGGATCTGGGAGTCGATGTGGCGGTGGTCCTGGGCGCGGGAAACATCCTGCGCGGGCAGGAAAATACCGCCTGCCGGGGGCTTGGCCTTGACCGCAGTGTCGCCGATTATATGGGGATGCTGGCTACCGTAATCAACGGCCTTTCTCTCCAGGATGCCCTGGAAAAGACAGGGGTGCCTACCCGTGTAATGACCGCGATAGAGATGCAGCGTATCGCCGAGCCTTATATCAGGAGAAGGGCGATTCGCCATCTGGAAAAAGGCAGGGTTGTTATTTTTGTCGCAGGTACCGGGAACCCTTATTTTACTACCGATACCGCGGCGGCTTTGCGCGGCATGGAAATTAACGCTGACGCTATTTTAAAGGCTACCAAGGTTGACGGGGTATATTCCGCCGATCCGATGAAGGATAAAGGGGCGCGTAAATTCGCCCGTTTAAAATATATCGATGTCCTTAAAAAAGAATTAAAGGTTATGGACGCGACCGCGATTAGTTTATGTATGGATAATAAATTGCCGATTGTGGTTTTTAATCTTAACCGCGTCGGCAATATCAGGCGTGTGATCTTAGGCGAGAAGATCGGCACGGTTGTTTGTTAACGGAGGGATTATAGATGTCTGTCAGGGAGATAATCAGCGGCACTGAAGAAAAAATGAAGAAGGCTTTTGAGGCGATGAACCGCCAGTTCCATGAAGTAAGGACCGGCCGGGCTTCCCCGACCCTGGTCGAGGGGCTGCATATCGATTATTACGGGACCCCGACAATGTTAAAACAGCTGGCGGCGATCTCCGCCCCCGATGCGCATTTGATCATAATTCAGCCGTGGGATGCCACGGCAATCGTGGAGATTGAAAAGGCGATCTTGAAGTCTAACCTGGGTGTCAATCCTTCTAATGACGGTAAAGTCGTCCGGGTGGCTGTTCCGCAGTTATCCAAAGAGAGGCGCCAGGAGATGGTCAAATTAGTGCATAAGATGTCTGAAGACGGCAGGGTATCCCTGCGGACGATCAGAAGGGATGCCAAAGAGGCCGTGGAGAAGATGGAAAAGGATAAGGTTATCTCCGAAGATGAAAAATTTCGCGGCATTGATGAATTGCAGAAGGTAGTTGATAAATATATCGCCAAGGTCGATGAACTCTTAAAGACCAAGGAAAAAGATATTTTAGAATTTTAGCTTTTCAGCTTTCAGCTATCAGCCTTCAGCGGTCAGCTAAGGCAAGAATAATATTAATTCAGCTGGAAGCTGACGACTGATAGCTGGTAAATTTGGGCCTCTAGCTCATCCGGTAGAGCACCACACTTTTAATGTGGGTGTGCCGCGTTCGAGTCGCGGGAGGCTCAATAAACTGCGAATAGCGCGTTGCAAATAGCAAATGGTGTAGATTATTAGCCATTAGCTATTTGCTACGGGCAATTTGCCAAGAAGAGCCCCTATGGGGAGGCCGCCTGAAAGGCGAGCCGACGCGTTGGAGTCGCGGGAGGCTCAA
>JAQTRM010000039.1:5290-7733 GCA_028711825.1 Candidatus Omnitrophota bacterium
AATAGCAAATTGTATAGACCATTAACCATTTGCCATAGGCCACGAGCAATTTGCTAGAAGCCAATGGCTAGCCGGGCGGATGGCGGAATTGGCATACGCGATAGCCTTAGGAGCTATTGGGGCAACCCTTGGAGGTTCAAATCCTCTTCCGCCCATTTAGCAAATAGCGCGTGGCAAATAGCGAATGGTATAAACTATTAGCCATTAGCTATTTGCAATTGACTAACAACGCGGGAGTAGCTCAGCTGGCTAGAGCGCAACCTTGCCAAGGTTGATGTCGCGGGTTCGAATCCCGTCTCCCGCTCCATTAAATAGAAGGTTATCCGCGTGGTAATTGCCGCGGGTGCTGAGATCCACCAGGAGATTAGGTTATAACTCATTAAAAAGGAGCAGAAATGCAGATAATGGATTTTCTCTCGAAAAAAGCTATCCTCACTGACATAAAATCCACCAACAAAGAAGACGTGATTAAAGAGATGGTGGATTTTTTAATTGAATCCGGCGACGTTGAGAAGCGCAACCGCGGCAAGCTTATCGAGGCTTTAATGTCCCGGGAAGCGCTGGGTTCAACGGCAATCGGACAAGGCATTGCCATCCCGCATGCCAAATGCGACTGCGTGGATAAATTGGTGGCGGCTTTCGGTCTTTCCAAAAAAGGGGTGGATTTCGATTCCCTGGATGGAGAATTGGCTTTTATCTTTTTCTTACTTGTTGCCCCGCAGGATTCCGCCGGCCCGCATCTTAAAGCATTAGCCAGGATATCCCGTCTTCTAAAAGATAAATACTTCCGCGATACCTTGCGTACCTGTGCGGATGAAAAATCCGTAATCAAGGTTATCACCCAGGAAGATGAAAAAAAGATTTAGTCCGTTTTGCAAAATTCCCTGTTATAGGAAGTAAGTTTTGTTTCAAGAAGCGGGTTTTGCGGCGGGAGGCAGCCCCGGAGTTTATTCGCGCCCGTTCCATCCTTTTCGAGGCGCGTTTAAAAAACCTCTCATTTACGGCGGAAACAAAAAGTCTTTTTAATCCGCTCCGTAAAATTCCCTGGATATACCCTTAAAGGATGGAAAATTGTGGAATGGATTTTGCTGCGGGAGGAAGCCCCGGAGTTTAGGCCGGGGAGGCTTCACTCGGATAATTTAAAAAGATAATTAGCTATGAAGGCTGGGACGGGCGATATTCTAAAATGGTTTTACCCGGGTATCGGGATTAAGCGCTGGGTGGGTCTAA
The DNA here is from genome assembly GCA_028711825.1 of Candidatus Omnitrophota bacterium. Lineage (GTDB taxonomy): Bacteria > Omnitrophota > Gorgyraeia > Gygaellales > Profunditerraquicolaceae > UBA6249. The sequence goes on from JAQTRM010000039.1 coordinate 6,521, forward strand.
GCGCTTTCGGGGTTATCCTTTTACTTCTGGGCACGGCGGATTTACGCAGCGAAGAATTCTGGTTGATCCAGTTTCTGGATGCGGTAATCGTAACCTCCGGGATTATTATCCTGATCCTGGGAGTTAAGCGCCTGATGCGTTCTTTTATCAACCTGCTTGTTCCGGCATCCCGCGGCACGGAATTGATCGATATCTTGTATCAAAAGAAACAATTGAGCCGCGGACCGCGTATCGTGACGATCGGAGGAGGGACCGGCTTATCGGTCCTTTTAAGCGGTTTAAAAAACCATACTTCTAATATATCCGCGGTAGTAACGGTAGCCGATAACGGGGGTTCCAGCGGCAGGCTCCGGCAGCAGTTTGATGTCTTGCCGCCCGGAGATATCCGGAACTGCCTGGTGGCTTTGGCGGACGCTCCGACACTGATGCGGGATCTTTTTCAGTTCAGGTTTGATGGAAACTCCGAATTTTCCGGTCATTCTTTCGGCAATCTTTTTCTTACCGTGATGACCCGGCTGACCGGAGATTTCGAGAAGGCAATCAAGGAGACGAGCAAGGTCCTGGCTTTAAGGGGCCAGGTTATACCTTCGACGCTGGGGGATGTGACCCTGGTGGCGCATTATACGGATGGTTCGATAGTTTCCGGAGAGGAACAGATCCCGAAAGCCAAAAAGCCGATCAGTAAGGTTAGCCTCTCCCCCGAAGAACCGCTGGCTACCCCGGATGCCTTAAAAGCGATCAAGGAAGCCCAGATTATTGTCCTGGGGCCCGGTTCTTTGTATACCAGCATAATTCCCAACCTGCTGATCAAAGAGATCTCGCAGGCGATCGCGGAGTCCGAAGCGATAAAGGTTTATGTCTGCAATGTGATGACCCAGCCCGGGGAGACCGACGGTTATAGCGTTTCGGACCATATTAAAGCGCTCTTAAAGCATAGTAATGAACAGATCCTGGATTATTGCGTGGTCAATAACGGGGAGGTTCCCGGGGGGGTGCTTAAGCGTTATTCGCGCGATAATTCTTTGCTGGTGGTAAATGACCGTAAGAAGATCGAAAATCTCGGTTACCGGGTGGTGGAAGAGGATTTCAGTATGATCCAGGACGGCGCGATCCGCCATGACGCGGAAAAGCTGGCGAAGATCATTTTAAGTTTTATTGAAGAAATATAATTTATACATTCGCCGCTTTAAAACTCCGGCTCTTGAAGGCCGGG
>JAQTRM010000039.1:7833-10401 GCA_028711825.1 Candidatus Omnitrophota bacterium
AAGGCCGGGGTATTCGGGAATTGATTTAACCAAAGCAGTTTATTTTCATAATCCGGTTTTAGACTCCGGCGGAAAGACAGTAAGCGATGCCCGTAATTAAAAAAGAACTAATCGTAAAAAATAAGCAGGGATTACATGCCCGTCCGGCTGCCGTTTTTGTGCAGATCGCCAATAAGTTCGATTCCCGGATTACCGTGCGCCATGATGAAGAAGAGGTTAACGGTAAATCGATTATGGGGATCCTGATGCTGGGGGCGGAGAAGGACAGTATGATTATTGTGGAGGCCGACGGCGCGGATGCCGAAGCGGCAATGGAAGAGCTGGAGAAATTAATCTCAAGCGAGGAAGAGCTATGATGCAGCTTAAGGGGATTGCCGCCGCAGGCGGGATTAGTATCGGGCCGGCATATATGTTAGGCAGGGAGGAACTTGTTGTCGCCCGCGAAGCGATCAGCTGGGCGGATATTCCGCTGCAAATCCAGATCTTTGAGGAGGCGTTGATCCAGACCCGCAGGGAGATCATCGAGCTGCAGAAAAGGATCAGCGCGGATATGGGGCAGGAGGAGGCCCAGATTTTCGATGCGCATCTCTTGGTCCTGGAAGACCGCATGCTGATCGAAGAGGTAATCAGCCGCCTTAAAAAGGAGCAGCTTAATGTCGCCTATATTTTTTCCGAGGTTTTAAAGAAATATATCGGCGTGTTTTTGAAGATTGAAGACGAATACCTCAAGGAGCGTGCCGCCGATATTAACGATGTAGGAAAAAGAATTTTAAGGAACCTTCTTGGGAAGAAGAAAAAGACCCTTGATGAGATTGATGGCAAGGCGATTATCGTGGCGCATGATATTTCTCCCTCGGATACCGCGGCGATGCATACCAAGAATGTCGCGGCTTTTATTACCGATATGGGAGGTAAAACTTCGCATACCGCGATTATGGCCAAGTCCCTGGAGATCCCGGCGGTCGTCGGGCTTGAAGATGTTACTTCCCGGGTGAACCCCGGCGACATCATGATTGTCGACGGCAGCACGGGGATTGTAATTATTTCTCCCGATGAGGAGACCCTTAACAGTTACCGCCAGAAGGTCGAACGGCTCAAGGGGATCGCGGATAAATTTCTTTCGGTCAAGGACCTGCCGGCTGCCACTTCCGACGGACGGGAAATCCTGATTAACGCGAATATCGAATTTCCCGATGAAGTCCCGGGTGTAAAACTCCACGGGGGGCACGGGATCGGGCTTTACCGCACGGAATTTTTTTATATGAACCGCAAGGATTCCCCCAGCGAAGAGGAACATTACCAGGCTTACAAATATGTGGCCGAAGAGATGAGCCCTCACCCGGTAGTTATTCGTACTCTGGATATCGGCGGCGATAAATTTCTTTCCCAATTTAAGATTCCTCATGAGATGCAGCCGTTTTTGGGATGGAGGGCGATCCGGTTTTGCCTGGCGCGGCCGGAGATATTTAAATTGCAGCTGCGGGCGATCCTGAGGGCTTCGGTGCACGGGAATCTTAAGTTGATGTATCCGATGATCTCCGGGATCGAAGAGTTGCGGCAGGCCAACCAGATCCTGGCGGAAGCCAAGGAAGAATTAAGGCAGAAAGGCCTGGAATTCAACGATAAGATTGAGGTGGGGGTAATGGTAGAGGTGCCTTCGGCGGCGATGACCGCGGATATCCTGGCGAAAGAGGCGGATTTCTTCAGTATTGGAACTAATGACCTGATCCAGTATTCTTTGGCGGTTGACCGCAGCAATGAAAAAGTAGCTTATCTTTACGATCCGGCGCATCCGGCAGTCCTGCGCCTGGTGAAAAGTATTATTGAATCGGCGCATCAGTCCGGGATAAAGGTGGCGATGTGCGGGGAAATGGCCGGTGAATCTTCCCTGGCGCTTATTCTTTTAGGGCTGGGTCTGGATGAATTCAGCGTCCCTCCGCAGCTTATTCCGGAGTTAAAGTACGTAATCCGCGCGGTAAGTTTTAAGGCCGCGCAGGATATGGCTTCTTTGGCGCTTAAATTATCTACCGGCAAAGAAGTCGAGGCATTTTCGAAGAACAGGTTAGCTGAGATTTTAAAATAAGAGGAAAGATAAATGAAGGCTTTGATCCTGGCTGCCGGATACGCTACCCGGCTCTATCCTTTAACAAAAAAATACCCTAAGCCGCTTTTGGAGGTAAAAGGCAGGCCGATCATAAATTATCTTATCGAAAAGATAAACAGGATCCGCGCGGTAGATGAAATCTTTGTCGTAACGAACAATAAATTTATCGGTGAGTTTAGGAAGTGGTCCAAAACCGTAAAATCCCCCAAAAAAATTACCCTGGTTAATGATTTGACGCGCAGCAACCGGGATAGGCTTGGGGCGATCGGAGATGTGGGTTTTACGGTCGAGAGGAAGGGAATCAAGGAAGATCTTTTGGTGTTGGGCGGGGATAATTTGTTCGACGGTTCATTAAACGGTTTCATCAATGTTTCGCGTAAAAATAGTTCCGCGGTTCGTATTGGTTTGTACCGGTTGAAGAATAAAAAAGACGCTTCCCGCTACGGCGTGGTTAAGCTTGGCAG
>JAQTRM010000112.1 GCA_028711825.1 Candidatus Omnitrophota bacterium
ACCGCCGAGGCGTTTTTATCTCCCAGCCTCAGCAGGGAAATAAAACCCAGGCGCGTCTTTTTTTCGCCGCGGATAACATACTGCTGGCTGTAAAAATATACCGCCGGATTTTCATCCTGAACCAGCACTTTTTCTTTAAGCCAGGAACGGAAAATTTCCCCCGCTCGGACATACTTATCATCAGTCCCGGAATCCCTGGCTAAAAGCATATGGATAAAATTATGCGCCGAACGCTCATAGAGGATATCTTGAGCCGCAGGAGAGATTACATCATAAGGAGGACAGACTACCTTGTTTAGATCTCCGACTTCCCGGGGATTATAGACTACTGCCCTAAAGGGTTTGGTTTTATCCATAAGATATTATCCTTAAAAATTAGAATTCACTTTAAAGCAATATTTTATCACAAAATACCCCGAAAACAACTAATTTAAAAAATTATTTAATCTCTCGAAAGGATTATTTATGGCCTGGGCAACCCGCACACCCGCCGCCATGGGGAGCCGGGCAGGAACCCGGAGGATTATTCCGCTTTTTGTAATCCGTAGCATAAAAACCCGGGCCTTTAAAAATAAAACCCCCGGTGCTGCTGATCAATTTTTTGAGCTTCTTCCCGCATTCCGGGCATTTCGTCTTAGGTTTGTCGCTCATCTTCTGCAGGATCTCGAAATGATGCCCGCAGGAAGTGCATTCATACTCGTAAGTAGGCATATCCCCCTCTTGTTAAAAAGTGCAACTAACGGTTTTATTTGAATGTTTTCTTAAATTTGTCGGCTAAACTTTCCCGCGAATTGCCGCTTTCGCCGGTTAACCGGGCAAATTCCTCGATCAATTGTTTTTGCTGTGCGTTCAAGCGCGTCGGGATTTCAATGTTAACGCGTACCAGCTCATCCCCCGCTTCCCGGGTATGCAGGTCCGGGATACCTTTTCCTTTTAAACGGAAAGTTTTCCCGCATTGAGTACCCGGAGGTATTTTCATTGTTAATTTTCCATCCAGGGCCGGTACCTCAACCTCTCCTCCCAGGACGGCCTTGACCATGCTGATATCGACGGCGGTAATAATATCATTGTGGTGCCGCCGGAATATTCCATGGTCATGGACTTCAATAACCACATAAAGATCGCCGCGGCTGCTGGTCCCCGCTTCTCCTTCCGAACGGACGCGCAACTGCGAACCGTTATCCACCCCCGGAGGGATTTTTACCTTGATTTTTTTGGTTATCTTAACCCTTCCTTCCCCGCGGCATTCAGGACAGGGAGAGCTTATGATCGAACCTTCCCCTCCGCAACGCGAACAGGTTTGGGCCAGTTGAAAAAAACCGTTGGAAACCACGGTTTTTCCCGCCCCCCGGCACTGGGGACAAACCGTCCTTTTGGTACCCGGCCTGGCACCGCTCCCGGAACAGGCCTGGCAAGGTTCATAGCGGGGCACATTGATAATACGTTCCACTCCAAACGCCGCTTCCTCCAGGGAGATACCTACCGAGATCTGCAGATCCCTGCCGCGCCTCCGGGACTGCCCGTGAGAATGCCGGGAACCGGGAATATCAAATCCTAGATCCCCGAAGAGCTCCTCAAAGATACTTCCTCCTCCGGAACCTCCGCCCATACCGCGAAAAATACTGCTGAAATCCGCTCCTTTAAAGATATCCTCCTGAGCGTATTTTTGGTCGATCCCGGAATGCCCGTATTGATCATAAAGCTCCCTTTTGGAGGAATCCGACAATACCGCGTAAGCTTCGGAAATACCTTTGAATTTTTCTTCCGCGGCTTTTTTTTCTTCCGGCGGAACGCGGTCCGGATGGAATTTAAGCGCCATCTCGCGATAGGCCTTTTTTATCTCATCCAGGCTGGCATTCCGGGAGACTCCCAATGTTTCATAGTAATCGGCTTTAACGGACATTTTTATATTTCGGCGCCCATACCCGCCTCAAGACGCGGGTATGGGCGCCGCTTTAATATTACACTCCGGAAACCGCGGGATTTAGCCCGCGGGGTTTCATTTTTTACCGCCCTGGTCCTCTTCTTTATATTCGGCGTCGATAATATCTTCGTCTTTCTTGGCGCCGGCGTCTTTTTCTTCGGAAGGGCCGCCTGCCTCTTCGCCCGGGCCCCCGGGAGCAGCCTGCTCCTTCTGGTCCTGCTGTTTTTTAGCGGCAGCCTGTTTATAGATCTCTTCAGCCAGCTTATGAGAAGCCTTGCTGAGATCCTCCATACCCTTCTTTATGCGGTCGACATTTTTATCTTTGACCGCGCTTTTTAAGTCATTAGCTTTTGCCTCGATATCGGCGCGTTCAGTCTGGCTTACTTTATCCCCGTAGTCCTTCAGGGATTTTTCAGTAGCATATACTAAATTGTCCGCCTGGTTGATCGTTTCGATCTCTTCTTTCTTTTTTGCGTCGTCAGCGGCAAATTTTTCCGCATCCTTGACCATTCTGTCGATCTCTTCTTTAGAGAGTTTTTTAGGCGCGCTGATCCGGATAGACTGTTCTTTTCCCGTGCCCAGGTCTTTAGCGGAAACATGCACAATTCCATCCCGGTCGATATCGAATTTTACTTCGACCTGCGGAACACCGCGCGGAGCGGCGGGGATACCCACCAGGTCAAACCTTCCCAATTCCACATTATCGTCTGCCATTTGCCTTTCCCCCTGCAGCACCCG
>JAQTRM010000113.1 GCA_028711825.1 Candidatus Omnitrophota bacterium
CAGGCTAAACGCAGGGCTTACCATCTTTGGCAGGATGCCCGGCGCCGGAAAAGGGGTATCTCCGGGGATTTTGAAAGATTCGTAAAATATCTGAAAAAATACGGGATAGTTTTTGCATTCAACAAGGCTTTTAGCTACTTGAAATTTATCTTTTTTAAAAGAAAGCGGTATCTGAATGGTAAGGCTTGATAAAAAAATATTTAAAGGGATAGAGGACGGGCAGCGGGCTTTTAAGGGCCCGCAGATCGTCCAGATCGACCTCACCGGTTTCTGTAACAATGATTGTATCGGATGCTGGGTACATTCACCTCTTGTTAAAAACCCGCCACGTGACAAGAACGTGGTTTTGTCTTTTCAGAAGATCCGTGGTTTGATCGATTCGCTTTTTGCATTGGGAACTCAGGAGATATTCCTTTCCGGCGCGGGGGATCCTTTTATGCATCCGGAGATCATGGAAATCATAAAACTGATAAAAAAAAGAGGTTTTAAGCTTAATATAATTACCAACATGCTTCTTTTGGATGAGCAAAAAGCCAGGAAAATCGTGGATGCGGGGGTCGATTTGATAACCTCCAGTGTTTGGGCGGGTACCGGAGAGGGGTATGTGAAAACCCACCCCGGAAAATCAGAAAAGGATTTTAAAACGATCGGAGACAACCTCAAGGCTTTGGTGCGGCAAAAGGAGCTTAAACGCAGGTTCCTGCCGCGCGTTAAAGTTTATAACGTGATCTGTAACTTGAATTATCAGGAGATTCGCGCGATGGTGAATTTCGCCTTTTCCTGCCGGGTTGACAGCGTAGAATTTCAGGTGATGGATCTGATTCCCGAAGATACTTCGTTTTTGGCCTTATCCGCGGAGCACATCTGTCAGATTAAAGAACAGTTTGATTCTCTCCTGGAGCACGATAAACTTTATTTCCGCCGGGAGCTGCTACAATTTAATTCATTATGTGGTAATACCCCGGAGTTGAAAGAGTTTCCCGGACGTTTCCTGATGCTGCCCGAAGGTTTTTCGATTTTTAACGGCCGCCGGATAAGTTTAAGCCGGGATCCCGAAGAAGAGGTCTACAAGAGCATCATTTGTCCTAAAGGTGAGATTTCGGGGTGTACCTTAAATAATTTTTCTTGCGACGAAGCAAACAATATCTTTTATTTTCCTTTTTCCAGGCGTCAATGCGCCCCCCATAAATGCCGCCGCTGCCGTTTTAATTGGAAGAGGCAGTTACCGGCAAAGTTTATGAAGATTACCGGTTACGGTTCTTTTATGCGGCGCTTGGACTCGGCTGACTTATATGATAATAATTACGAAAACGACCTTGTGGACAAGGTTCCTTGTTATGTCGGCTGGACTTATTGCCGGGTTTTGTCTACCGGAGAGGTGATTCCCTGTTGTAAAGGGGTCAATAAGCCTCTGGGGGATATTAATAAACAGGGTTTTACCGAAATTTGGAATTCTTCATCTTATCGGGAGTTTAGAAATAAAGCGAAGTTTCTTTCCAAAAACGATCCGTATTTTAACGAGATATCATGCCGGAAGTCCTGCGACAATGTGGGGATCAACCTGCAGATACATCAACAGGTTATGAAGAAAAAAGAGCCTCCGGGAGAAGATGAAGACAGGATCTTGCCGTCCGGGCAGCCTTCAGGAAAGTTGAGTCTCAGGGTTTTAAAATCCCGCAGTAAGGTTATCGTTCAGGCGGTAAGTTTTGACCGGGGTAACGTAAACTCTAATAAGCATAATTTCGGGCAGGGCCTGATTATTGACGGAGGGTATCACTTCGCATTGGCCGAGTATGATATTTTCTTCAAAAGTTCCGGAAGTTATGAATTATGGTCGAAATACGCAGCCAGCGACCCCCGGCCGGTAGATATTTATTTTGACGACAATCTTATTTTTAGCGGCGGCTTGAACTGCGCAACCGGTGGATGGCATAAAAAATATGTTAAATCTTTTAAAGAGGGTGTATTGAAGGTGGATGCCGGACCGCATACACTAAAGATTTTTACTAAGAAGCTTATTCCTCATATTCAGGAGTTTATTTTTTGTCCGGCGAAGGGAAGAGACGGAGGGCGGGAAGCGGTATACGAAACGGAAAATATATTTTCTAAACCGGAAGCCTTGAAGCTGCTGAAGTATACTGCCGGGAGGTTTGGGTTTCTTTACGCCGCCGGAAAATTACTGAAACATATCGGGAAAGGTAAATTCCTGCGCGACTATCTGGATGTCATGGGAATATACCAGGGGCAGTATGCTTTTTGCGGCCCGGGGCATGTCCAGATTGACCTTACTTATAATTGCAATAATGACTGTATCGGCTGCTGGTGTAACTCGCCCCTTCTTGAAGAAAAATCGATAAGCTCCAGGAAGAAAGCGGAGACTTTACCTTTAGGGCTTTTGATTGAGCTTATCGATCAGCTGTCCGTGATGGGGACGAAAGAGATATATTTTTCCGGTGGAGGAGAACCTTTTATCCATCCGCAGATTATGGAGATACTGGAATACGCCAAGAAAAAGAAATTTATCTGCTATGTTAACACGAACTTTACCCTTTTGGATAAGGAAAGGTTGAAGAGGCTTATTGATCTGGGGGTGGACCATCTTACGGTGAGCACCTGGGCCGCCTCCGCGG
>JAQTRM010000040.1:0-3923 GCA_028711825.1 Candidatus Omnitrophota bacterium
AATTGCGGGGGCCCGATTTGAACGGACGACCTCAAGGTTATGAGCCTTGCGAGCTACCAGGCTGCTCCACCCCGCGAAATTTATTTATTAACCGAGCTAAACTCATTACCAAAGCCGGTTTTCCTGTTTTTTGTCCGCGAATATCTTAACGGGAATTTCTCCTTTTCTTACGACTCCCATCTTATCGCGGGCGATCTTTTCCTGATAAAGCGGGTCATTCTGAATCCGCTGTAATTCTTCCTGCAAGAGCGAATTCTCAATCGCCAGCCTGCGAAAATTTTCTTCAAGCTTACGGTTTTTCGCCCGCGACTCCTGCAGCTTGATATAACCCGGCAGAAAGATAACCAGAAGAAGAACCGCCAGGCTGAAAAGCCAAAGCGCTTTTCTCAACATGGAAAGCATTATTTTTTATAGGCTTTCCCGGCATAAACCGCTTTTTTACCCAGCTCCTCCTCGATACGGAGCAGCTCATTATATTTGCAAATCCGGTCGGTGCGCGAAAGGGAGCCGGTTTTGATCTGGCCGACCCCGGTAGCTACCGCCAGATGCGCGATAGTTGTATCTTCGGTTTCCCCGGAACGGTGCGAAATTATCGCCCGGTATTTATTCTTTTTGGCGATCGCAATCGCCTCCAAAGTCTCCGATAACGAACCGATTTGATTGACTTTAATCAGTATAGCATTGCCTATCTTTTCCGCAATCCCTTTTTTGAATATCTTGGGGTTGGTAACGAAGATATCGTCTCCCACCAGCTGAACCTTATCTCCCATACGCCGCGTCATCTCCTGCCAGCCGCTCCAGTCATGCTCGGAAAGCCCGTCTTCGATGGAAAGGATCGGATAACGGGTCAGCCATTTTTCATAGATCGCGATAAGGTCGGCGGAGCTCTTTAGCGTTCCCTCAAAGTTATATTTACCGTCCTTGCAGAAAGAACTGGCCGCGCAATCCAGAGCCAGAGAGATATCTTCTCCGGGGCGGTAGGCGGCGGATTTGATCGCCTCGATGATCAATTCCAGGGCTTCTTCATTTGAGTTAAGGCTGGGGGCGAACCCGCCTTCATCTCCGACGGAAGTCGAAAGCTTCTTGGATTTAAGAATAGACTTTAATTTATGGAAAACTTCAGTGGCCATACGCAGGGCTTCAGAAAAACTCGGCGCCCCCTGCGGCATGATCATGAATTCCTGGATGTCCAGGTTATTATCGGCATGCATCCCGCCGTTTAAGATATTCATCATCGGAACGGGAAGGATCCGGGCCTTATCTCCTCCCAGAAATTTATAAAGCGGCTGCTTCTTGGCAAGCGCGGCGGCTTTTGCCGTCGCCATAGAAACGCCTAAAATAGCATTCGCCCCCAGGCGGGATTTAAACTCCGTGCCGTCCAGTTTGATCAAAAGCTGGTCGATTTTGGCGAAATCCGCGGTCTTTCCCGCCACCGCCTTGTTGATCACGGTATTTACGTTAGCTACCGCCTTAAGGACCCCTTTGCCCATATACTTTGCCGGATCACTATCCCTTAACTCCAGCGCTTCGTTGTCGCCGGTGGAAGCCCCCGAAGGAACCGCCGCCCGCCCAAGAATACCGTTGGTCAGGAAACAATCGACTTCTACCGTGGGATTACCGCGTGAATCCAGTATTTGCCGGGCAAAAACCTTTTTGATCTTAGCCATTTCAATACTCCTTATAAATATATATACCGGGCGCCGAAACAGCCGCCTACCCCGGGGCCGTTCGCTTACCCCCTCGTTAATCTTTCCCAGAAATCTTGAAGCAGTTAAACGCAGGACGATCCAGCTGCGGCATTGTTCCAGATAATTTATTAATTATACACACAAAATAAACTAAGTCAAGGATATTACTGGGTTCCCGAACGGCGCCATCAAGCCCGGGATCAATTCAAACGATAAGCCTTAAGCGATAAGCGGTAAGATTTAATTCGTAAGCTTAGACTTATAAATTACTGCTTACGGCTGGAAGAAATCTTATAATCGTCAGAAAAGGATTGACTTGGTAAACCGGATATGTTATTTTCAATATATTCACGTAAGAATTATCCGGAGCGAAAAATGAAGATAAATTGGAAAAAAGTCCGTTTCTACGTAAAACTCCACTGGCTGAAGGCGCTCCTGTTCACCTTTCTGGCGGCACTGGCCATCTCGCTGATATACCTGATCGTGATCGGCCTGCGCGCCTGGAACGAATCCGAATCCTACCTCCGGCAGTCGCAGCTGGCGATGATCCCCCTGCAGCTATACCTGCAGATCATCATGGCCCTCATCTTCGGTTTCGTCTACACCTATTTAATGTACTGGCTTTATTTTAAACGCGGCGCCTCATCCTTTTCCCAGACGACTAAAAAATCCGTAGCGGGGGGAGAGATCGGAATTACCTGGGCGGATGTTATCGGAATGGATGAAGCGAAACAGGAGGCGCTGGAGATCGTAAGGCTGATTACCGACCGCGCCAGCCTCCAGCGTATCGGCGGAAAGATCTTGAAGGGAATTATCATGCTGGGTCCTCCCGGATGCGGAAAAACTTACCTGGCAAAAGCGATCGCCACCGAAGCAAAACTCCCCTTTATCTCAATGTCCGGTTCGGAATTCGTGGAAATGTTCGTAGGGGTAGGCGCCGGAAGGGTACGCTCTCTTTTTAAAAGAGCCCAGCAGCTTGCGGAACTTGAAGGCGGCTGTATTATCTTTATCGACGAAATCGACGCGGTAGGAGCACAGCGTTCCATGGATCGCGGATTCGGCGGAAGCACCGAACACAATACCACCTTAAACCAGCTGCTGGTGGAAATGGACGGTTTAAAAGATAAAGATTATAACATCGTCTTGATCGGAGCGACTAACGCCCCTGAGACATATCTTGACCCGGCGCTTTTAAGGCCGGGAAGATTCGACCGGAAAGTAATCGTGGACAAACCGAATCTCGAGGACCGGCAGAAACTTTTTTCTTATTACCTTAAAAAAGTAAAATACGACCCCGCCAGTGTCAAAATCGACCGGCTGGCGAGGATCACTGTAGGGCAGAGCCCGGCGGATATTTCCAACATCGTGCGCGAAGCCGCCCTCATCGCGGTGCGCAACCAGAGCGAAGTTATCTCAATGCAGGAGATCGACGAAGCGCGGGAGAGAATCGCGCTGGGCATAAAACGCCGGGTCAAGTTGAGCGAAAAAGAAAAATGGCAGACCGCCTACCATGAAAGCGGGCATGCCATCATCACTTACCTCCTTGCCCCTTCCAAAGATGTCTTCAAAATTACCATCACCCCCCGCGGACCGACCGGCGGGGCGACCTGGATCCCGGAACGGGAGGATACGTTTATCGAAGACTCCAACAACCTGCTCAGCAAGATCAAAATCAGCCTCGGTTCTTACGCTGCGGAAAAAATCAAATACAACGCCACCACCAGCGGGGTCTACGGGGATTTTTCCAGCGCGATGCACCATGCGCACAGCATGGTCTGGGTCTGCGGGATGGGTAAAAGCGGATTCCTGGGAAACTGGGAGATCGTGGAAAAAGTTTCCGAGGACGTCAAAGCTAAACTCGACGCCGATGTCCAGGATATACTCAACACCTGCCTGATAGAAGTAACCGAACTGCTGAAAAAGGAAGAGCCTCTCATGGACCGGCTTGCCAAAGAACTGGTCGCCAAAGGCGAACTTAACTATGACGAAATCGAAACCATCTTCAAAGAGTTTAACAAGAGCCGCCCTTAAGCTCCTCCCTTTCATCTTCCTGGTCTCCGCCTGCAACTCCTCGGTAAGCCCCTCTTTCTTAAAAGAAAATATTACCCAGGGGATCAAGGATATCTGCAAAAAAGAATACAAGCTCGATATCTACCCGACAATTGAAGGGCGCACCCTTTGGGTATACCTGCCGTTAAGAAACATCATTACCAAACCGGAAAAACCGGAGAAATA
>JAQTRM010000040.1:4023-6791 GCA_028711825.1 Candidatus Omnitrophota bacterium
TCCCTGATGGCATGGGCGCCTTTAAAAGCGGGAAGCAAAGAAGGATGGATATTAATGATTCTCCCGAAATAACGCCTGACGAATCCCGGGCTTAAAAGGCGCATGAAACCCGCCAAGGCAATCAGGTCAATCCGGTATTCCTCCAATTTTTCGGCAATTGCCGTTTCGAAATCCGAACGGCGCGCAAAATCCCGCCGGCATACTAAAACCACGCGCACACCCGCACCCTGCGCACGCCGGATAACCGCGGCCTGCGGCTGGTCGCAAACCAGAATCTTCAACTTTGCCTTAACCCTGCCTTCTTTTACAGCTTTGGCAATCGCCGAAAAATTACTGCCTTTACCGGAAGCAAATACCGCCAGGTTCATTCCCTTATCCTTATGGTTTTGGTAGGACAGACTTTTACGCATTCTCCGCAGGAAGTACATTTATGGTAGTCGATCACCGCAAGATTATCAATAACATGGATCGCGTCGAATTTGCAGGCCTTCTCGCACATCCGGCAGGCAATACACCCGACGGAACATACCGCCCGGACATCCTTGCCCATATCATGCGAACTGCAGGCCACAAAAACCGGATGAGTTACGGAAACCAAAGAGATCAGTTTTTTCGGACAGGCCAACACGCATTTATTGCAGGCGCGGCATTTATCCTTATTGATCACCGGCAGGCCTTCGGCGGAGATCGTAATCGCCCCGAAGGGGCAGGCCCGGGCGCAGGTTCCAAACCCCAGGCAGGCAAAGACACATGATTTCTGACCCCCTAAAACCATATTCGCTGCCACGCAGTCTTCCACGCCGCTATAGACATATTTATCTTTAACCTTTACGCCGCCGGCGCAATGCAGTGTCGCGACCTTCCTGACCTGTTTTCCAAGCGCAACACCCATAATCCCGGCGATCTTCTCTTTTATCTCTTCGCTGCAGACCCTGCAGTCATCAACCGTATTGCCGCCTTTTAACAGGCTTTCGGCAAACCCGAAACACCCCGGGTTGCCGCAGGCCCCGCAGTTTCCTCCGGGGAGCAGGTGCTGCACCTGTTCCAATTTAGGATCCACCTGGACGTTGAACTTCTTGGAAGCGACAGCCAGGCCGATTCCGAAAACCAACCCCAGTACACCGAGAATTATTACCGCAAATATAATTTCCATTTAGAATTTAAACCCGTTAAACCCCATAAAACTCAAACTTAAAACCGAAGCGATAATAAAAGCGATCGGGAAATTATGCAGCGCCTTGGGAACCCTGGAAAGTTCCAGCCTTTCCCGTATCCCCGACATAATAAGCATCGCGAGGGTATAACCCAATCCCATGCAAAACCCCTGGAAAATCGAATAATAAAAACTTCCCGCCACCGGCCTGCCTTTTACGAAAAACATGTCGATATTCAATACCGCGGCCCCCAGGACGGCGCAATTGGTGGTAATCAAAGTCAGGTAGATGCCGAATGCGCGGTACAAAACCGGGCTGGTTTTCCGGATCACCATCTCGATCAGCTGCACCAGGGCGGCAATCACCAGGACAAAAGAAAGCGTGCGCAGATACGCCAGGTTAAAAGGCAGCAAAAGAAACCGGTAAATAAGCCAGGTTACCGCGGAAGAGGCGGTAATCACAAAAGTTACCGCCGCGCTCATTGCCAGCGCCGGCTTGGTTTCCTTGGAGATCGCCACAAAAGGGCACAACCCCAGGAAACGCGATAATATCACGTTGTAAATGAATACCGAAGATATAAAAATACTTAAAAATTCCTGCAGGTTCATGTCTTTTTATTTTTTATCAGGTTAAAAAATCCCAGTAATAGTCCGATCACCAGCAGCGCCCCTGAAGGCATGCCGAAAATAAAAGGCGGCTCAAACCCCTTGATCAAGGTATGCCCCAGTATCTGGCCCGACCCCAGAAATTCACGGATCGCCGAAATCAAAACAAGCGCCAGGGTAAACCCCACCCCCATACCCAAACCGTCCAGGAATGATTTGGCGAGATTGTTCTTACAGGCAAACGCTTCGGCGCGCCCCAAAACGATACAGTTAACGACAATCAGCGGAACATATATCCCCAGGGCGCGGTCCAACACCGGGCTGTAAGCCTTCATGCATAATTCCGTTATCGTGACGAAAGTGGCGATGATCACGATAAAACAGGGTATACGTATTTTATTCGGTATGAAATTTTTCACCAGGGAAACGATCATACTCGAACCCAAAAGCACGAATGTCGCCGCAATCCCCATGCCGATCCCGTTAACCACCGAAACCGAAACCGCCAGGGTAGGGCATAAACCCAGCACCAGGACAAAGGTGGGATTTTCCCTGATAATTCCTTTTGTAAATTCATGCACTAAGCTTTTCATCTGGATCCGTAAATCCTGTTTTTAGTATACCGGTCGATAAAAGGCGTAGCGGCGTTCATCATCAGGATAGCGTAAGACACCCCTTCGGGATATCCTCCCCAGATCCGGATTACCGCGGTCAATACGCCGCAGCCCACGCCGAAAATAATCTGCCCCCTGGCAGTCAAAGGGGTAGCCACGTAATCCGTGGCCATGAAGAAGGCCCCCAGGATCAACCCGCCGCTTAAGATATGGAAAAGCCAGTCTCCTTTAAAAAGCCCTGGGCCGCCGAAAACATAAATAAATAAACCGGTGGTAAAAATATAGGTAAACGGAATATGCCAGGAGATATAACCTTTGATAAAAAGTATTGCCGCGCCGATCAACAGGGCGAGAATGCAAACCTCGCCGATACACCCCCCGTGGTTGCCGATAAA
>JAQTRM010000040.1:6891-10086 GCA_028711825.1 Candidatus Omnitrophota bacterium
TACCTCCTGCGCTTTTTCTTTTACCGAATCGATCACCGCGCGGCTTGAGATTGTCGCCCCGGTAATCGCCTGCACTCCGGAAAGTTCCGTACCAAACGCCCCCTTAAACTGGCCGGTAAATTTATCTTCCGTCACCCGCATCCCCAGGCCCGGCGTCTCGCTCAGGGAAACAACCTTAATCGCGCTGAGCGAACCGTCCGGGAACATCCCCGCCAGGGTCTGAATAACACTGGAATAACCTTTCCCGGAGGCTTTAAAAACCACGCCGGTCATTTTGCCCTGTTTATCAAAAGCCTTATAATATAAAAGTTCCTGTCCCGCGCTGTCCTTAACCGCCTCAAACCTATCGGCCGCAGGCATCACTTCTTTAAGCGAAGCCTCTTCTTCCGCCTGGGCGGCGGCGATAATCCGCGGGGCGGTGAACATATTGACCGTCGCAAGCAGCCCGGAGGCAATCATGCAGATAAAAGCCAGGATCAAACCGTAACGCAGCATTTCTTTCACTTACGCACCTCTAATTTCGCCCTCTTGATCGTCTGGAGGAGCCTGCGGTGTGAAGGGCAGACATAATTACAAATACCGCATTCAATACAATCTAAAGCGCCCAGGTCCCTGGCCATCTCCCAAAGGGATCTTTCCGAAGCGAGATTGATCTGGCAGGGCATCAGCCCTACCGGGCATCCGCGCACGCAAGCCGCGCAGCGGATACAAGGATCCTCCTCAAACGAAGCGGCTTCTTTTTTATTCATCAACAGCAAACCGTTGCTCGATTTAATTAAAGGTACGCTATCGGTGTATTGGGCGATCCCCATCATCGGGCCACCCATGATTATTTTGGCAGGTTCCTCATTTAGCCCGCAGAATGCGATAAGGTCCTTTATCGGCGTCCCGACACGCGCCAGGAGGTTACAGGGCTCTTTAACACAAGAACCGGTAACAGTGACAATCCTCTCGATCAGGGGCTTGCCTTTATAAACCGCTTCATAAATCGCGAATATCGTAGAAACGTTCTGGACCAGGACCCCGATATCAAAAGGCAGCTTTCCGCGGGGAAGCTCCTTTCCCAGAATGTTCCGGATCAGCTGCTTTTCCCCTCCCTGGGGATAATCCGAAGGCAGGACTTTAACCTTGATCCCCGGCATCCCGGAAAAAACCTCTATCGCTTCCGGCTTATTATTTTCTATCCCGATATAGACATCCGTGATGCCGAGACACCTGGCAATTAAGGCGATACCCTGCGCGATCTGGACGGAATTTTCCACCATCAAACGCGCGTCGGCGGTAAGGTAAGGTTCGCATTCCGCGCCGTTGATAATCAGGATATGGACGGGCTTGGGAGGATTGAGTTTAATGTGAGTAGGAAAGCTCGCTCCGCCCATACCCACAATACCTGCCTCCAGGACAATATCTCTTAATTCCTGCGCTGTCAGGCTGCCGGTATCCGGACGGATAATTCTTGAAAAATCCGCGTCTTGGCCGCCGTCCCCCTGAATAACCACGGCTTTTGCCCGGCCTAAAACCGGGTGCGGGCAATCCTGGATCGCCGATACCGTTCCCGGAATAGACGCGTGGATCGGCGAATATACTCCGGAGGGTAAAGAAGCGATCTTCTGCCCGCAGGCAACCTTATCCCCCACCTTGACTTCCGGGGCGCAAACCTTCCCCAGATGCTGGATTAAAGAAATATACACCTTTTCCGGAAGCGGCATCCTGCGCGTCGGCCTGTTCTCTGAATGATGTTTATTTTCCGCTAACCTAACCATGCCACCTTCCGGTTAAAAATCAGGCTTATGAAGCCTAAAACGCTCAAGATCACCCCTGCCGTTACCAGGATCGAAAGCGGAGAAAATTTATCCGCCAGTGAGCTGCTGACAAACATGAATAAAAGAAAACCCAGATGCATCACGATCTCCAGGGAACTGAAAATCTTCCCCAGCATTTCGTTATTGCTTACCTTATGGATGATCGTATTTGAAGCGATCATGATCGGAGCGACAATTAAACCGAGGCACAAAGCCAGAAACGCCGCGACAATGAAATTCGGATAATAATTTATCCCTAAAGCAAAAAGGTTCAACATTATACCACTTGCCACTAAACAAACAAATATAATTTTATAATGCGAAACACGCTGGCCGAATTTACCGTAAACCAGGGAACCCAGGAAAAGCCCGATCCCCAAAAACATCACCAGGAGCCCGAGGTCTTTGGTGGCCGAATGCAGCGTATCCTGCACAAAAACGATAATTACCACATAAACCGCCCCTAATGCCGACCAAAGGGCAAAGATAATCCCGGAGGTAAAACGAATATCCTTTTGGCGGATAAAATAAAGAATCCCTTCCTTAATTTCCTGAAAAACCGATTTACGGATCACATCCACAATCTCTTTGCTGACTTCTTTAAAATTCATCGCCGCCACAAACTTCCTGGAAATCAGGAAGATACATGTCCCCGAAAGCAAAAAACTCAAGGAATCCATGTAAAAACCGCTCTTTGCCCCCAATTTTTCCACCAGGACGCCGCTAATCCCAAAGCCCAGGATCGCCGCAATCATCCCGGAGGTATTAATCAGGGAGTTCGCGATCAGGAGATCCTCTTTTTTCACAAGTTCCGGGATAATCGAAAGTTTGGCGGGGACAAAAAACCTCCCGATGGAAAACGAAACAAAAACGATGAAATAAATCGGCCAGAGGCTTTTCATGTAGAATAAGAACAGCGGGATGGTAAAAACAAGCAGGCTGCGCAGGAAATCACAGGTATACATCGTGCGGCGGCGGTCCCAGCGGTCGACATAAACCCCCGCCAGAGGGCCGATCACAAATACCGGAATGATCGTAAAAGAAAGGATCTTGGCGATCTGCATGGTGGAACCCGGGGCACGCAGGTAAACAAGCGCGATAAGAGCCATCTGCCCCAGCCGATCCCCCAGCTGGGAAATAATCTGTCCTACCCATAACAAAGAAAAATTACGGTTTTTAAAAACTTCGCGGAATTTTGCCATAAGAGGACTTTTTCCCTTACCTCCAAAAGCGAAATACAGAAAAATAAGCCGATGAGTGGAATCGAACCACCGACCTTGACTTTACGAAAGTCCTGCTCTACCAACTGAGCTACATCGGCATATAAAAAATTTCAATCAGTTTTGAAAATAGCAATTTACCAACTTCCGCCGTAGGCGGACCAGCCTGCGGC
>JAQTRM010000041.1:0-8226 GCA_028711825.1 Candidatus Omnitrophota bacterium
AGTATTAATAATCTGGCGGATGTAACCAGCAATATCTCAGGTTCTTTTTTGCTTCCGGTGGTAGGCCTAAAATGGTTGATTGTTTTATCGGCACTGACCAGTTTCCTTTGCCTCCCTTTAATCCGTAAAATAGATTGATGAAAGATTCGGCCAGTGCTATCTTTACGCTCAAAAATAAAGGGGACGGTTCTATTTTTCTTCTCATTCTCTTAAAAAAATAGAACCGTCCCCTTTATTTGCAACATTTCTATTGCCATTTAGGGGCCGATTCTATATAATAATTCCGTGATGGAAATACTTAGACCTTATATACTTAGCTTTATTCCGCTTTTTGTGGCGGTAGACGCTGTCGGCAATATCCCGATTTTTCTGACCATGGTCGAACATGTTTCCAGGCCGGAAAGAAAAAAAATCGTCCGCGATGCGGTTTTTACGGCAGTGGCAGTGGCAGTTGTTTTTATGCTGATTGGCAAATGGTTCTTTCTTCTCCTGGGGATAACGATCTCTGACTTTCAAATCGCCGGGGGCGCGCTTTTGTTCGTGATTTCGGTGCGCCTTCTCCTGCCGGGTGCCCAGAAAAGTGCCTTGACCTCGCCCCATGATAAAGACCTTGGGGTTTTTCCTTTAGGCACACCTTTAATCACCGGCCCGGCGGTTTTAACTACTACCCTTATCATTATGGATAGTTTCGGGGTAGGGCCTGCTTTAGTCTCGATATTTTTAAACATGTTTATCGTTTGGATTTCGATGATCAAATCTGACAAGATAATGGGTTTTATCGGCCCCCAGGGGACGCGGGCTTTTTCCAAGATTATGTATATATTATTGGCCGCCATCGCGGTAATGATGATCCGCCGTGGCATAACCGGAGCGTTTATAAAATGATGCATAAAGTTGTAACATTCATTATGGCAGGCGGGAAAGGGGAGAGGCTTCTTCCTTTGACCAAGGATCGCACCAAGCCGGCTGTCCCTTTTGGAGGGATTTACCGGATTATCGATTTCACTTTAAGTAATTGTATTAATTCCGGCCTGCGTAAGATATATATTCTTACCCAGTATAAATCCGCTTCTTTGCAGAGGCATATCCGATTGGGCTGGAATTTCCTTCCTTCGGAGCTGGGCCAGTTTATCGAACTGCTCCCGGCGCAGCAGCGTATCGGCGAGTCCTGGTATCTGGGGACGGCGGACGCGATTTACCAGAATCTGTATACCCTGGAACTGGACCGCCCGGATGAAGTCCTGATACTTGCCGGCGATCATATCTATAAGATGAACTATTACTCAATGATTGATTTTCATCATGAGCAAGGAGCGGACCTTACGGTGGGGGTAGTCGAAGCCGACAGGTCGAAGTCCAGGCATTTAGGGGTAGTGGAAACCGACGCGCAGGGAAGGGTTATTGGTTTCCAGGAAAAACCCGCCGATCCACGGACGATCCCCGGCAAGGCGGATAAGATCTACGGTTCGATGGGGATTTATGTATTTAAACAGAAGGTTTTGATGCAGGAATTGCTGGAGGATTCCAAGAACGCCAGCTCTTCCCATGATTTCGGCAAGAATATTATCCCGCAGATGCTTAAGAAGGGGATGAAAGTAGTCGCTTACAACTTCCGTAATCAGGAGTCGGAAGAAGAATATTGGCGCGACATCGGGACGATCGACGCTTACTATGAAGCGAATATGGAACTGATACAGGTGAACCCGGTTTTTAACCTTTATGACCAGGAGTGGTTAATCCGGACCTTTCAGGAGCAATATCCTCCGGTAAAGACGGTGCATTCCGGGGATAAAGAGGCGGGCCGCGTAGGGCTGGTGTTGGATTCCATTGTCTCCGAAGGCTGCGTGGTTTCCGGAGGGAGGGTTCAGCGTTCTATACTTTCGCCGAATGTCAGGATCAACAGTTTTTCCGAAGTATATGATTCGATCCTGATGGAAGGTGTCCAGGTGGGAAGGCATGCCAAGATAAAACGCGCGATTATCGATAAAGATGTCAGCATCCCGCAGGGGATTATTATCGGGTTTAACCTGGAAGAGGATAAAAAAAGATTTTTTGTCAGCGAATCCGGGATTGTAGTGGTGGCAAAAGGGACGGAAATCAAGTAAAGCAGTAGCTAGTAGCTAGTAGTTAGTAGTTTGGGAAAAAGATGATTAGGAAAGCTAAAATCAAAGATATAAAGCAGATTCAGGCGTTGATTGCGTGTTTTGCCAAGCGCGATGAAATGCTCCCCCGCTCGCTTAACGAGCTTTATGAAAATATCCGTGATTTCTGGGTTTATGAGGATAAAGGAAAGATCCTGGGTTGCGCCGCTCTGCACATCTCCTGGGATGACCTGGCGGAGATCAAGTGCCTGGCGGTGGCAAAGAACAGGCAGGGCAAAGGATTGGGCCGCGAGATGGTCTCTTCCTGCCTTGAAGAGGCCGGAACCCTGGGGGCAAGAAAGATTTTTGTGTTGACCTACAAGCCCGGCTTTTTTAAAAAGATGGGGTTTAAAAAGATTAAACATGAGGCTCTCCCGCACAAGATTTGGGCAGAATGTATCAATTGCTGCAAATTCCCCGACTGCCAGGAAACCGCCTTGTTAAAAATATTGTAAAATAATCTTTTTATGTTATAATTTTTGAATTACTTGTTTTTATAAAAGGCTTTAAGCCGCGGGTTTAAGTTTTTAGATATTAATCACCTCGCCGCTTATGGTCATATTAACAGGAGGAAATCATGGATTATTTGCTTAGCGACGAACAAAAAATGATCAAGGAGTTGGCGCATAAGATCGCCGAAGAGAAGATCCGGCCGGCTGCCGCCAAATATGATATCAGCGAAGAATATCCCTGGGAAGTATTGAAGGTGATGGCGGAGTCGGATATGTTCGGTTTGTTTATCCCGGAAGAGTACGGCGGATGCGCCACAAGCGTATTTAACCTTTGCCTGGCGACTGAAGAGTTCTCGCGCGCCTGCGGAGGTATCGCGGTTTGCTACGCGGCCAGCGCATTAGGCACGTTCCCGATTGTTTTGTTCGGAAACGATGAGCAAAAAAAGAAATACCTGCCGGATTTGGCAAAAGGCAAGAAAGTAGCCGCTTTCGCGATTACCGAGCCGGAAGCAGGCAGCGACGCTTCAGGGATCAAGACGGTGGCGAAAAAAGAAGGCAATCATTATGTGCTAAACGGCCTAAAGCATTTTATTACTAACGGCGGAGACGCCGAGACTTATGTGGTTATCGCGATGACCGATAAAACCAAAGGCGCCAGGGGCGCTTCGGCTTTTATCGTGGAAAAAGGGACTCCGGGTTTTACTTTCGGCAAAAAGGAAGATAAATTCGGTATCCGTGCCTCAAGCACCCGGGAGTTGGTTTTTACTGACTGCAAGATCCCGGCGGAAAACCTTTTGGCCAAAGAAGGTATGGGTTTTATTGTGACGATGAGGACCTTTGATATGTCGCGCCCGGGAGTAGCCGCTCAGGCGTTGGGGATTGCCCAGGGGGCGCTGGAACTGGCGGTAAAATATGTCCACCAGAGGGTGCAGTTTGGCAAAGCGATTTCCAGCTTCCAGGGCATCCAGTGGATGCTTGCGGATATGGCGACGGAGGTAGAGGCGGCCCGCGGGCTGGTTTATTCTACTGCCAGGATGGTGGATGCCGGAGTCAAGGATGTTTCAAAAGAATCGGCGATGGCCAAGATGTATGCCTCCGATGTGGCGATGAAGGTTACTGTGGACGCCTTGCAGTTATTCGGCGGTTACGGGTATATGAAAGATTACCCGATCGAAAAATACGTGCGTGACGCCAAGATTACCCAGATCTATGAAGGCACCAATCAGGTCCAGCGCGGAATTATCGCGTTGAAATTGATTAAGGAGATGGCGAAGTAAGAAACCAGTATATAGTAGCTAGTAGTTAGTATTTAGTATGCAGGGAGAATTAGCAAGAAGCTAATGGCTGGATAGAAGAGGAAAATATGAATATAATCGTTTGTATTAAACAGGTTCCCGAGACTACGGAAGTAAGGATTAACCCCGAGACTAATACTTTGATGCGGGAAGGGGTTAAGTCGATTATCAATCCTTTCGATATGTATGCCATTGAAGAAGCAATAAGGCTTAAGGAGAGGTTTGGCGGGAAGGTGACCGTTGTAACGATGGGTCCTCCCCAGGCCGAAAGCGCTTTGCGCGAGGCAATTTCGATGGGCGCTGACGAAGGCTATCTGGTTGGAGACCGGGCGTTCGCCGGGAGCGATACCTGGGCGACCAGCTATACATTGGCAGGGGCGATTAAGAAGATTAACCAGATCAATGTCGCGAATAATTCGCTGGCGGATTCCGGCAAGGGGCACGGTATTGACCTGATCCTTTGCGGGAAGCAGGCTTCCGACGGGGATACCGCGCAGGTCGGCCCGGGGATTTCCACGCACCTGAATATTCCGCAGGTCACTTACGTTAAAAAAATCGAAGAGGTGAAAGAAGGAATGATGCGCCTTGAACGCATGCTTGAGGAGGGGTATGAGATTATCGAAACCTCTCTTCCGGCGCTTTTGACGGTGGTCAAGGAGATTAACGAGCCCAGAATTCCTTCTTTGAAAGGCCTGATGCGCGCCAAGAGCGCCAAGATTACCGCGCTTACTCAAAAAGAACTGAACCTGGACCCGCAGCAGATCGGTTTGTGCGGTTCCCCCACCCAGGTGGTGAAGATTTTTACCCCCAAGCCCAGGGCCGGCGGCCAGATTTTAAAAGGGGAGATTCCCGATATTACAAAACAGCTGGTGGATTTGATTAAAGACGAGGTTAATTAAAAATGCCGATTTCGATTATTGTTGAAAAATGCACAGGTTGTTCTTTATGTTTTAAGGCTTGCCCGTTTGACGCGATCCGCATGATAGATAAAAAGGCGGTAATCGATCAGGATAAATGCACGCTTTGCGGCGCCTGCAAGGATGCTTGTAAATTCAAGGCGGTTTTGCTGGAGAAAACCCCGGCGAAGTGTGAACTTCCGGATATCAAGGATTATAAGGGGGTCTGGGTTTTTATCGAGCAGAAAAACGGGAAGGTTCAGTCGGTTTCTTACGAACTGCTGGGCAAGGCGCAGGAACTGGCGAAAAAGCTGGATACTACCGTCAGCGGAGTGCTCATTGGCAACAAACTTGAAGACCAGCTTGATGAATTGACATTCTGCGGGGCGGATAATATTTATTTAGTGGAGTCCCCGGAGCTGACGAATTTCCAGGATGAGCCGTATACTAATATCCTGGTGGAGCTGGTAAGAAAATATAAGCCGGAGATCCTTCTTTGCGGGGCGACCAATATCGGGCGTTCCCTGATCTCGCGGGTGGCGATTAATATCAAGGCCGGTTTGACCGCGGACTGCACGGGATTGGATATTGACCCTGATAAAAAGATACTTCTGCAGACTCGTCCGGCTTTCGGGGGGAATATTATGGCGACGATTATTTCGCCTAATTACCGCCCGCAGATGGCGACCGTGAGGCATAAAGTTTTTACTCCGATGGAGCCGGATAAGAAACGCAAGAGTAAGATTATCAGGGAAAATTTTGACCCGGCGCTTTACGCCTCAAGGACGAAATTGCTTGATATTATTGATGAAATCGAATCCACGGTAAACCTTTCGGAAGCCGATATTATTGTTTCCGGCGGCAGAGGAATGGGCGGGGCGGAAAATTTTAAAATACTGGAAGAGCTCGCTCACGTTTTGGGCGCCGCGGTAGGTTCCAGCCGCGCCGCGGTAGACGCCGGATGGATGCCATATTCGCATCAGGTGGGGCAGACCGGGAGGACAGTCGCTCCGAAGATATATTTTGCCTGCGGAATAAGCGGGCAGATCCAGCATCTGGTGGGGATGCAATCTTCTAAGATCATTGTCGCGATCAACAAGGATCCCGACGCCCCGATTTTTAAGGTGGCGACTTATGGTATTGTAGGAGATCTTTTTCAGGTTGTCCCGGCCTTAACGCAAGCCTTTAAAACAACCCTCAAAAAATAACATTTTATTAGCTAAGGGACCGTTTCCCGGTAACTTATTGTGATTAAATGAGTTCCGGGAGAAGTGTCCCTTTTTTTTATTTTTCTTTGTGAGATTTTTCCTTTTCTTTCGTCTATTGCTCCGGGAGGTGTCAAGATGACTAGACAGAAAAGGATGTATTTTTGTAACGCGGTTTATCATATTGTATCAAGGGGTAACAATCGGCAGGATGTTTTAGGGAATGTATGCGATAAAGAGGCCTATCTTCGTCTGTTAAATAAATTCAAGCTGAGATTCAGGTTTAAGCTTTACGGTATAACTTTAATGGATAATCATCCTCATCTGGTGATGCAGGTCGCGAATAACACTAATATCTCCAAGGTAATGCAGTCGGTAAACCTCTCGTTTAGTTTGTATTTCAGGAAAAAGTATAAATACGTTGGGCATGTATGGCAAGGCAGATTTAATAGCAGGGTGATTGATGGCGACCAATATATAATAAATTGCCTGGAGTATATTCATAATAATCCGGTGAGGGCGGGATTAGTAAGTAAGGCAAGCGATTACCCTTGGAGTAGTTACGGTTTCTATAATAATCTTAAAAATCACCTAGAAAAATATATCAAAATAGATCGATTTGGAGCTTAGGGACACTTTATATATAACATCTTGCCAGACAAAGAGATAGATGGAAACGGTCCAGGTATTGTTTGCAGGGTTTTGATAGCAAACAATCTAAAATAGCTTTATATGTCAAAGAATGTAAATATTCTCTTGACAAAGATATCCCGTTGTTTTATAATACGCCAAGATAGAAAATAAGTATTTTCAGACGGGGTATATATGGTAAATAATAATTTAATGACAATTGAAGACCTGGCGGATTATTTAAAAGTTACCCGCCGCACGATTTATGATTGGCTGAAGCATAATAAGATCCCGGCCTTGAAGCTGGTCGGGCAGTGGCGCTTTAAGAAAGAGAAGATTGACGACTGGCTGGAGAGCCAGACTAGATTCGGTTAATTTAGATTTATTCAGCGTTCAATTTTTCGGAGGGCAAATATGTATTTTAAAAGGCTGGAGCTGGTGGGATTTAAATCTTTCTGCAACAAGACCGTTCTTAATTTTGAGCCCGGGATTACCGCGGTGGTCGGCCCCAACGGCTGCGGAAAATCGAATATTTTCGATTCCATCCGCTGGGTTTTGGGCGAGCAATCCGCCAAGTCCCTGCGCGGTTCGGAGATGCTCGATGTTATCTTTAACGGTACGGACCAGAAAGAGCCCCTGAGCATGGCGGAGGTGAGCCTCGCCTTTGACAATACCAACCGTTTTTTTAATGTAGACAGCCCTGAAGTTCTTATCACCCGCAGGCTTTTCAGATCCGGGGAGAGTGAGTATCTTTTGAATAAGGCTACCGTGCGCCTTAAGGATATCCTGGATTTGCTTTTAGGCACGGGGATCGGGGCGGAAAGCTATTCGATTATCGCCCAGGGTAAGATTGACCTGGTTTTAAGTTCCCGCCCGGAAGACCGCCGCCTGGTTTTCGACGAAGCCAGCGGTATCAGTAAATATAAGGCTCAAAAAAGGGAGACCGCCCGTAAACTTGATGAAACCGAACAGAATCTGTTGCGCGTAAACGACATTGTCGCTGAGGTAAAACGCCAGATTAATTCATTGGAGCGCCAGGCAAATAAAGCCCGCCGTTATAAGGAAGTCTTTGACGAGCTTAAATTGAAAGAAACGGACGCGTCGATCCTGGAAAAAGCGAGTTTGAATGAGGAGAAGAAACGAACGCTTGAGGAGATTAGCGGGTTGAAAAACCAGGAATCCGAATTGGCGGAACTTATCGCCCGCCAGGAGGAGAGGATCGCCAACCGCCAGTCGGAATTAAAAGGTTTCGAGGAAGCGATGATGGAGGCGCGCAGCCAGATCCTGAATCTCGAGAACAGCCTGGTGCGCAACGGCGAGCATATTGAGTTTAACCGCCAGAGGATCGAAGAACTAAAACAGGGGGTGCAGGCTCAGGAAGCGCAGATCGAACAGGCCCAGGCTAAAATTCTTCAGGGCGAGGAAAAACTGCGGCAGGTACGCGAGGAATACTCCAACCTGAAACAGAATATCGAATCCCGGCAGGCGGATCTTGCGCAAAAAGAGAAGGAGATCGAACGGATTAACCTCGGGATAAAGAATTCCCTGGAGGAGATCTCCGGGTGCAAAAAGGCGATCCTGGAGTTGGAATCTGAAATTTCCGGGGT
>JAQTRM010000041.1:8326-9977 GCA_028711825.1 Candidatus Omnitrophota bacterium
GGCAGGCGGATCTTGCGCAAAAAGAGAAGGAGATCGAACGGATTAACCTCGGGATAAAGAATTCCCTGGAGGAGATCTCCGGGTGCAAAAAGGCGATCCTGGAGTTGGAATCTGAAATTTCCGGGGTGAACAATCAGATCGGAGATTTTAATTCAAAGCACCAGGTGTTCCTGGCGCGCAAGAAAAGGCTGGAAATAGAAAAAGCCAAGGTTTATGAAGAGAAGGCGATTATCGAGGAGTCGCTTAAGACGGTTACCGCGGAGCTGGAAGCGACGCGGGCGCAGGCATCCGGGGTAAAGCAGAGGATTTCCGAGGTGAAAGGAAATCTCGACCAGGAGGGCGCCAATCTTGAAGAGATTAACCGGCAGATCTTAAGCCTGGGGAATGAGAAGATTACCCTGGTTTCGCACAAGGAATTCCTGGAAAAATTAAAAAGCAAGTATGACGATATCGGGGAAGCTTCTAATGCCGTCATTTACCTGGATAAGATGCCCCAGGATACGCTTACCGGGCTGGTGGTAAAGATCAAGGAACAGTCTCCGCTGGGGCAGGGAGAGCAGGTTTCCCTGGAGCAGGCGTCTTTCAGGATCCGCGGAGAGGCCAAGCCGATCGAACTGGACACCACGAAGATCGACGAGAAGATTGCCCGGATAGAGGAGAACCTGGGAGAACTGAAGAATAAAATGGTCTTGCGCCAGGCCTGCATCGCGGAACTAAACAAGATGTCTTCGGAGCTTGAGCTTGAGCTGCGCAACCAGGAGATCGCGCTGGCGAATAAAGAATCCAACTACGCTTCGATCGCCGGACAGTTTGATAAGATCAAGGAAGAAGAAGATGTAATTGTGATGGAATTGACGGATGTGAGCCGCGAGATATCCGTGATTGAACAAAATCTGCAAAACGCCCAAAACCGGCTTACGGATTTAAATAAACAGGAAAGGCTCCGCCGGGATACCATTTCCTGCCAGGAAGAATCGATTTCTTTAAACAGCAAGATGCGCGAGGAGGTCCTGGTTTTTATCGCCCAGACAAAAACCGAGATCGAGGCTTTGAACAAGCGTTTCAGTTCCGACGCGGGGACCTTGAGGATACTGGAAGAAGCTTACTCCCGTGATAAATCGAACCTGGAAAATATCCACCGGCAGATTGCCGAAGGCAGGCAGAGGCAGGATGTCCTGGAGGCGGAGATTGCCGAATGCCGGGCCGCGGACCTTCAGTCGCAGGAGCAGATCGACCGGAAAAAGATTTCTTTGGGGGAGATCGAGGTTAAATATAACGAAGTATCCAGCGGGACGGTCGGGGTGGTGAAAAAGATCGAAACTGACCGCAAGCAGTTGGACCAGATGAAAAACCGTTTGCATGACCTTGAGATGGCGGACAGGGAATTGGATTACCGCTACAGCGCGATCAAGGAAAGGATCCTTTCGGCATATAAAGTAGAATTAGACAGCCTGCCTGAAGGCCTGCCCCAGGAGGTGGACCGTGAGGCGCTTAACGCCTCCATCGCCGAACTTAAGAAAAAACTTGATTCATGCGGCAGCGTGAATCTGGTCGCGATCGAGGAATATGACGAGCTCAAGAAACGTTACGATTTTCTTATCCAGCAGCAGACGGACTTGTCCGATGCCAAGGAGTCGCTGCACCAGGCGAT
>JAQTRM010000042.1:0-1434 GCA_028711825.1 Candidatus Omnitrophota bacterium
CAATCAATTACTTTTTTCGGTATGCCTCAAGATATGAATCGCAGTAAATATTTTTATTTAAGATAAGTTCCGCGGTAATCAGGGTGTCCATCAGTTCCTTATCTTCAGGATTAAGTATAGCAGAATCCAGCCCGGATGCAACTGCCATTGTTAAAAACGTCCGGTTAATCAGGCCGCGCAGTTTCGCCCCCTGGGAAACGTTACTTAACCCGATGATAGTTTTCGGGCTCGGCTCGGAAAGGATCCTGAACTCGCGGATTGCTTCCAGGATGTCCTGCATCTGGTTCTGCGCCACGTTGACCGGCATGACAATGGGATCCAGGTATAAGTCGGAAACCGGGAATCCTTCCTCTTCAGCGTGGCTTATGATGACCGCCGCCAGTTCCAGGCGTTGTTCTTTGTTTTGGGGGATTCCTCTATTGTCGATGGTAATCCCGATAAGTTTGGCGCGGTATTGCGCGGCTAGCGGGATGAGTATTTTTAATTTTTCCGGATCCGCGGTAGTGGAATTTATGATCGCCGGATTTTTCGCGGCTTTCAACCCTTCGCGGATGACTTCGGGCTTTCCGGAATCGATGCAAAGAGCCTTGGCAGTTACTTCCTGGACCGTTTCCACCAGCCAGGGCATATCCGCCTGCGGGTTCCGCGAGGCCGTCCCGCAGCTTAAGTCCAGGGCTTCTGCTCCGGCGGCGATCTGTTTTAATGCCGAATCCTGCACGATTTTTTTATCGCGGTTTTTAATCGCCAGGGCGATGTCGGAATACATTCCGTTGATCAATTCTCCGATAATGAACATTACTTGCCTCCGAATAGGATATTGATATGGTTTTTTGTTTCTTCAATCGCCTTGGGGTGGCGCATCACCAGGATATCGGCTCCCGCCTGGATGAGGCTGGTGGCGGTAAGCGCTTCCCAGATGGCGCCCTGGCCGGGGATTTCTTTGGCCTCTTTTGATTTCCAGGCCTCCTGTCCTGCCATGCAGATAAAAGGCGAAGCCAGGGTCCTGTCTCCGGATAAAGCCGCCAGCCTCGCTCTTTCCATAATGGAGTAGGCGTATTCCAGCCCGTATCCCAGAGCCCCGATCGTGGGGTCGATTACGATACGCTCCAGCGGCAGCCCCATATCGGAGATAAGGATATTCAACTGTTTGGCGATATTGACATCGATCGGGCTTTCGGCGATGATGTTATGCCCGTCGGCAAGCGCGCTGGCGACCAGGGTTTTGTAATTATCCTGGACAGCGCTTCCCAGAAGACAACGCCTGCCCCGGGCCGCTTCGGAACAGGCCGGCATTATCAGATTATCTTTTATATCGTCTCCGCTGCCGATAATCACCAGCGGGACCTTGATCCGGCATAGGAATTTTTCCACGAAACCGGCAATTTTGGAAGCGTTTTTGTCGCCGTAATCCGGATGCGCGCCCTGCAGCCTCAG
>JAQTRM010000042.1:1534-9975 GCA_028711825.1 Candidatus Omnitrophota bacterium
CAGAGAACTGTTGCCGAGAAAAATAAATTTCTCGCGCGGCAGGTCGGGCAATAGCCCGATGCGGACCGCTTTTTCGATATCCAGGCGCGAACCGAATCCTCCGGAGATAAAGATCCTGGAGACTGCGGAAAGATCGAGGGATAAATGCCTGGCTAAAACCGCGCAAGCCGAATACACCGCTCCTTTGGAGCGCTTAAGGTTTTCGATGTCTGTTTCGCTGACGACAATATCCTGTCCGGCGCGTGTTTCTTCTCCGGAAACCACGATAAATTCTTTACCGTTATCCGTGGAGCGAATATGTTTTCCTTCGGCGCTGATTTTGCCGTTCTTATCGATAATGCCTCGCTGGAGCATTTCGCTCAAGAGGTCGATGTAGCCGGACCCGCATATCCCGCGCGCGGGGTCCCCGGATACCGTAAGATATGCTGATTTAAATGTTTTACTGTCGATCTCTACCTTCTGGATCGCCCCGCTTACCGCCCGCATGCCGCAGGACAGCCCGCTTCCTTCGAATGCCGGCCCCGCGGAAGCCGCGCAGGCGGCCAGGTATTCCCGGCTGCCTAGGACGATCTCCCCGTTGGTGCCGATGTCGATCAACATACAGAGCGGTTCCTCCCGGTAAAACCCGGCGGCGAGAACCCCGGAAACGGTATCCCCTCCGATATAGCCGGATACCCCTGGAATACACTTTAAAATTCCCGCGGGATTGATCTTTATCCCCGCTTTTTTTGCCGTAAGCGTCGGGAACGAAGGAACTGAAAGCTGCGGCTGGCGCCGGATCCACGCGGGGTCAATCTTTAAAAGCAGGTGTATCATGGTGGTGTTTCCTGAGCAGAGAATACCGTGGATCTCTTTAAGGGGAATTTTATTTTCTTCCGCCAGAGATTCGATAATACGGCCCATGGATTCCAGGACCGCCCGGTTTAATTTTTTAAGGCCGCCGGGTTTTTCCGCGTAAACGATACGGGTGATGATGTCGCTTCCGAAAGCCGCCTGCCGGTTCCCTGAAATTTTAGTCCCCAGGATTTTTCCGGTATTTAAATCTGTTAATTGGCCTGCTACGGTGGTGGTCCCGATATCGAAAGAAAACCCGAAATTAAAAACGGAACCTTTCGGGGAAGCAAAAAGCGGTGAGTGTTTAAATTCTCCTTCTTTTGTTTCCGGCATGATTCCGGAAGGTTCTTCCGCGGTAAAGGCGTCGAAAGCGGCCCGTGAATTTTCCGGGACTTCTATCTCAAGATCGCCGCGGATCACCGTAAGACAGGCGGGAAAGACCTTGTTTTTTCTTTCCCGGGGGGAGATCAGACCGCTGGTAAGGATGTCGGGCGCCCCTTTTAAAACCCGCACTTTGCATTTTCCGCAGGTGCCTTCTCCGCCGCAGGAAGAGTTAATGTCGATTCCCGCGGAAACGGCGGCATCGAGAACGGTTTTTCCTTCTTCGGCTTCCACCGTAAGATTATCGGGCCTGAAGATAATTTTGAATTTTCGCATGGCTGTTATGGAACCCGCATCAGGTTCTTTAAGAAAGCCGGTATCCCGGAAGCCTCTTTGGGCCCCACGGTGATCTTGAACCCGGACCGTTCCTGGAGTTCACCGCTGATCATGGCGACATACCCGGGGATGATGATATTTTTACCGTCACTTAATTCTTTCAGGCGGTTTTCGTTTAACGCCCGGCTGATCGTCTCGGCGTTGAATTTTTCCGCCGCCCAGGCGGTAAGCACCGACATCCCCTGGGTATCCACGCTTAAAATGTGAGCGGGGATTTTACTGCCTTCCACTTCCCCCAGGACAGTGTAATAACTTAAAGAAAAATTGGTAGTGATCAGCACCGGAGAAGAAGCATCCGTTTTTCCCACAGAATATATTTTAGGTTCGACCTGCAGGGGTTTCTGGGGGTCGGTATAAAGATTTTGCCTGAGGGTAAGGATCGAAAGCGCCTCTTCCTTCCGCAGGTTTTTAACCAGTATGATGCCGGCGTATTTGGCCAGGTAATCCCCCGCTTCCAGCGCTTCCCGGAAGGGATCTTCATTCTCGGCGATTGCCAGCGCGGGAAAACCCAGCGCGCGGTTTTTTTTCTTCAGCGCCTGGCGGCGGATCTGCGTGAGGTCCCATATTTTTTCCGCGGGAGGTTTTGCCCCCGTATCGAGGACGATTTGTTTTATTCCCTCCTTTTCAAGTTCCCCGGAGATCCAGCTTAGTTTTTCAAGATCCTGTGCCATAACTACCAGCGGCAGGTTTAATTTTTTAGCGATCGCTCCGGCGGCGGCGTAGTTATCTTCTTTCGCCGCATAAAGCAGCGGATTACGCTGCCGGCAGGCTTGCGCCGCTTTCTCCAGCGCGGAAAGATCGCCGCTCATCAACATCAGGGGCATCCCGGTACTGGAGGTGACGGTTTCCAGCGCTTTAAGGAATCTTTCACCGTCTTTATTTTGTCTTAAGCTGATGAGGTTCAGGTTTAGTTCCTGCCCGACACGGGTAAAACGCATTTCTTCTATTTCCTCCAGGCGTTTCTTTATCGCTTCGTCGTTGAGGGAGTCTTCGATTATAAAACCGATTGCGGCGGGGTTGCGGAATTTTTCTTCATGGCGGAAGATCACGGTTTCATTGCCGATTTCAAATTGTTTGTCCCCGTATCCGATATTTACCGGGCGGATCGGCGGCAGGGCCTGTTCTTCCAATATGCGCCTGGATTCTGCGGAGATAAAAGGACATTTTTCAATCGGCAGTGATTTCCTGGCCAGCTGCATCGCGAAAGCCAGGCAGGTTGCCAGGCCGCATTGGCGGCAGTTCGTCTTGGGCAGTAATTTATAGATGTCAAGTCCCGATAAAGCCATTTTATCTCCGGTTTATGAGGCCGGCGAAATATCCCGCCCCGAATCCGTTGTCGATATTCACTACGCCTACCCCCGGAGAACACCCGTTAAGCATCGTTAAGAGCGCAGCTAATCCGGAGAAGCTCGAGCCGTAACCACAGCTGGTGGGGACCGCCACGATCGGGGCCTTGACCAGGCCGCTGATCAGGCTGGAAAGCGCTCCTTCCATTCCCGCCACCACCACTATTACGGAGGCCTTTTTTAACTGGCCGATATTGTGCATCAGGCGGTGCACTCCGGCCACTCCCACGTCGTAGAGTTTTTCCACCCGGTTACCCATCGCCTGCAGGGTTAACACGGCCTCTTCTGCGATGGGGATGTCGCTGGTGCCGGCTGAAACTACCAATACGGTCCCGGGGGCAAGCCGTTTCGGTTTTTTCAGATAATATCCTATTTTTGCCAGGGAGTTATATTTTAAAGCCGGAATGTTCTTTTTTAAGAAAGCGAAGGTATTTTTATCAAGCTTGGTAAGCAGCAGTTCTTCTCCGGAGGAAACGATGTTTCCGGCGATTTTTTTCAGAAATTGTTTTTCTTTGCCCGGGCAGAAGATAACTTCGGGGAATCCTTTCCTTTTTCTTCTCGCGGTATCGATTTTGGCGAACCCCAAATCGCAGTAACCTTTGTCTTCAGGCATCTCTTTATAATCCTTGATATACCAGGTATCCTAAGAGGATTATAAGTACGAGCGCGAAAATATAAAAATCGTTGAAGTAGAAGAAATCCCGGACCCTGCCTTTTAAGGTGCCGGCATCTTCCGACTGGACCGGTTTAAGGCGCTCGGGATTTTTCTTATACTGCTCAACCTGCTCTTTTTTAAATCTTAGGTATACTCCGGCCACCTTATAACCCGGGATCGCCCCTTTTTCAGTAAGGTCCAGGACATCCTTTTCCGAAATCCCCAGTATCGTCGAAACTTCCCTTACGGTGAGCATTTTTTCTTCAGTCATTTTTTCCACGGGTTATTTGGCGATCTTCCCGGACGCTACCCAGGAATCTACGGCCTTGCGCTCGAATTTCCAGTCGTCGTTTTCTTTAGTCGCCGGGATCTTCCCGGAATTAGCCCATTCGGTGATCATGTTTAATTCCACTT
Organism: Candidatus Omnitrophota bacterium; assembly: GCA_028711825.1. Lineage (GTDB taxonomy): Bacteria > Omnitrophota > Gorgyraeia > Gygaellales > Profunditerraquicolaceae > UBA6249. The sequence goes on from JAQTRM010000042.1 coordinate 5,501, forward strand.
CCAGGTATTTCGCCAGCTGCTCGGAATTAAGAAAGTCGTGAAGCATGGAGCACCTTCCTTCAAACACCGCGCCCTCGGTGATATTAAGTTTCGCCGGGTAGATATCGCCTTCGACGACTGCCTGCGGCAGCAGGGTCAACCTTTCTTTGGCGGTGATCTTCCCTTTTACCCGCCCGCCGACAATAATATTATCTCCCACGATGTCGGCATTGATCATCGCGGTGTTGCCGATTGTGAGATTGCCGCGCGTATCGAGATTACCCTCGAATTTCCCGTTGATTTTCAGATTAACCGGGTCTTTGAAACTTAAAGTCCCCTGCATTGCCGCGTCGACATCCAGTGTTTTCTCTTCAAGGTTCTTTCTAAACGCCATTTTTCGCCTCCTTTGAAAGGGGAATCTCCAGGTAACGTAAAAAATGCAGTGAAAGCAGGACCAGAACCGTGGTATAAACAGCGATCTTGATGCAACCTACTCCTATCGCCAGTCCGATTCCCGCGACTACCCAAAGGCTGGCGGCGGTAGTCAGGCCCCTTACCCGGTCGGATTCACGAATGATCGTTCCTGCTCCCAGAAAACCTATTCCCGTGACTACCCCGGCTGCGATACGCACCGGATCCAGCGGCACCTGATCTTTATATATATCAAAAACATACAGCGATGTCAACATGATAAGGCAGCTGCCCAGGGCTACCAGGATATGGGTGCGTAATCCGGCATCCCTGCGGTGTACCTGTCTTTCCAGTCCGATCAAGCCGCTCACAACCAGGGTTAACAGCAGGCGTATGATTATCTGTGTATCTGTAGGCATTTTTACCTCCTATTTTATACCTTTGCCGCTTGAAAATTTCCGGCACTTTAAGGCCGGGATTAAAGCGGCTCAATATCAATTCTGAATTTAACCTTTAAACCGCGGTATGCGGGATTGATATAAATAACCGCCTAATCCGGCAATCATCGCTGCATTATCCATGCATAAACGGATGTCGGGAAAAAGACAGGTTACCCCTTCTTCGCGGGCGGCGGATACCAGCCTTTGCCGCAGGCAGGAATTGGCCGCCACCCCTCCTCCGACCAGGAGGGTTTTGGTTTTTCTAATTCTGCAGGCAAGAAGAGATTTATCCGTTAAATTTTTTATAACGCTTTCCTGAAAAGACGCGGCCAGGTCGGCCTTCAAGCGGGGAGTAAGTTTCCTGTTCTTTAAGTAATATAAAACCGCGGTTTTAATGCCGCTGAAACTGAAATCCAGCCCGTTTTTCATCCCCGGGAAGGAAAATTTTATCTTTTGTTTATCGCCTTGTCCGGCTATTTTTTCGATCAAGGGGCCCCCGGGATAACCCAGCCCCATGATCTTGGCGACTTTATCGAAAGCTTCTCCGCAGGCATCATCGCGGGTTTGTCCTAAAAGCCGTATCGCGGAGAAATCCTTAAGGTAAAAAAGCGAGGTATGCCCCCCGGATACTACCAGCGCGACAGCCGGAAAAACAATTTTTTTGTGGCTTAGGGCATTTGCGTAGATGTGTCCGTAAACATGGTCGATCTCCGCCAGCGGTTTACCCAGCCCGGCAGCCAGCCCCCTGGCAAAAGCGGTCCCCACGGTCAATGATCCGGGGAGCCCCGGATGCCCGGTGAAAGCGATTAAACCGATTTTTTCCGGCTTAATCCCCGCTTCCTTCAGCGCTTCCTGAAAAACTCCGGCGATGCTTTCCAGCTGCATACGCGAAGCGATCTCCGGAATTACCCCGCCGTGCCGGCAATGCAGCTTCAGGCTGCTGGCGATGATATTGGAAAGGACTGTTTTTTCGTCTTTTACCAGCGCCACCCCGGTTTCATCGCAGGAGCTTTCGATCCCCAGAGTGATCATTGCGTTACCTCGGAAAGAAAAACTATTTTATAACCTTCTTTATTCAGCTGCGGCAGCAGCTCTTTTAAAACCAGAAGAGTATTTCTGCGGTCGTGGCCGATTCCTACCGCTACGCCGTGTTTTGCCGCAAGGTCTCTCAATTTTAGAAGTTGTTCTTTTATATACCCGGGTTCATTGCGGTTATCAAGAAAAATGTCCCTCCTGGCGAATTTGACATTTATCCTTCGGGCAATTTCAGGGCAGACGGATTTATCGGTTACGAAGCTGTCCAGGAAATAAAGCCCTCTTTTTTTCGCCTCGGTAATAATTATCTGGCTGGTCCTGAGGTCTTCGGTCACCCGCGAACCCATATGGTTTGAAATTCCTTTCGCCAGAGAAATACTGGAGAGATCCTCATCCATTATCCGGCGGATCCGCGCGTCATCCATTCCGCAGGTAATCGTATTTTTCTCCAGTTTGAGCGCCGCCTTCGGCTCCATCGGCAGGTGCAGGATAATCTCGAAACCAAAACTGTGCAGTTTACGCATCACCAGTGACGAGTTTTTCAGCCCCGGGAGTACCGCGCAGGTTAAGGGTTCTTTGATCTGTGCGGCCAGCTTCAGGTTATTCAGGCTGTATCCCCAATCGTCGATCACGATCGCGATACGGCCTTTGACGGCGGCAGGCCGGACCGCCGGTTTTTCAAGCGGTCTTTTTTTAAGCAGCGATTTTTCATAGTTTACCGCCAGGATGATACTGGCCAGGAAAAATAACGCTGTCAGGACAATTATTGTTACAGTGTTTTTATTTTCTTTTTTCTTTTTCATCCGGATTTTTTAACGAAGTTATTTTAAGGCTTCTATCGCACGCATAATTTGCGGGTCATCGTTGTAATTAAAAAAGTTTTGGGATTTTTCTTTTGCTTTAAGCGGTCCGGAGTCTTCGGATGAAGGGTTTCCTTTTTTCGACTCCTTCTGGATGTCGGGCAGGATCCCTTTGTCCTGGATGATTTTTCCCGAAGGGGTAAAATAATGGCTGGTGGTGAGGCGTAAAGCGGAGCCGTCCTCCAGCGGGACGACCTCCTGGACGGATCCTTTACCGAAAGATTTGGTCCCTATGATCGCCGCGCGCCGATAGTCCTGAAGGGCTCCGGCGACAATTTCGCTTCCGGAGGCCGAACCTTCGTTGATAATGACCGCCAACGGAAGCTCGAGAACGGGATTTTTACAGCCGGAGAAGAAATCGAGGTTTTGATCCGCCCGCCTTCCCTTGGTATAGGCGATGAGTTTGTCCGGCTCCAGGAATTTACCAGCCACTTCGATTGCGGTATCAAGCAGCCCTCCGGGGTTGTTGCGCAAATCGATAATCAGTGATTTTATCCCCTGGCGTAACAGGGTATCCAGGGCGAGATCGAATTCCCGGGAAGTGTTTTTCCGGAATTCGTTTATTTTGATATAACCGATCCTGTTTTCCGGGATAAACGCGTATTTTACGTCCTCAATTTTGATTATTCCCCTGGTAATCTTGAATTCCAGAAAATCCTTGATGTCTTCCCTGGAGATGGTAAGGATAACTTTTTCTCCGGGCCTGCCGCGCATTTTTTTAACCGCCTCCCCCAGGGTAAGCTGGAGAGTCGGGGATTCGTCGATCTTTATAATACGGTCCCCCGCTTGTATTCCCGCTTTCCAGGCGGGAGTGCCCTGGATAGGGGTAATAACCGTCAACACCCCGTCTTTTATGGTAACTTCGATGCCGATCCCTCCAAATTTACCAAGCGTTTCAACTTTTAATTCTTCGTAAGTGTCCGGATCCATAAACTGGCTGTGAGGGTCAAGTGATTCCAGCATGCCTTTTAACGCCCCATAGATTAAATCGCGGTCGTTCGTTTTTTCCGCATAATCTTTCTTTACCGCGTCCATCGCTTCAGAAAAGACACCGGATTCCTTATAAAAACGCGGGTTTCCTTTATTCTTGCGGGCGGAAAAAACGGAACGCGCGCAGATAAATATAAACAGGATAATCAGGAGGGAAAATAATATTTTTTTACGCATCGGATAATTTGCGGCCGATCAGTTCGCCGACTAATTTAGGATTAGCCTTGCCGGCGGTCTTTTTCATTACCTGTCCTACCAGGTACATTAAGGCGTTGGCTTTGCCGGCCTTAAAATCATTCACCGATTTTAAGTTTTCACGGATCACCGTGTCGATAATCCCGTTTAAGGCCGCGCTATCGGAAATTTGCCCCAGGTTACCCTCACGGATGAGTTCTCCGGCGGTCTTTGAGGTGTCCAGCATTTGCCCCAGCACTGTTTTCGCTGAAAGGTGAGATATCTCTTCTTTTTGCACCAGAAGCGCCAGTTCGATCAATTCCCGATGGTTAAGCCCCAGCTCATCGATATGTTTTTTACGCTGGTTGGCTTCGGAAAGCAGCGGACCGATCAGCCAGTTGACGATTTCTTTTTTATCTGTTTGGGGGAAATCGCGTATGCACAATTCCGCGAAATCCGCGGCCTTACGGGAAGCGGCGAGAATTTTAGCGTCGTATTCGGTTAATCCGTAATTTTCGACAAAACGCCGGATTTTCCGCTGAGGAAGCTCCGGCAGCTGTTTTTCTATTGTCGATACGGTTTCCCG
>JAQTRM010000043.1:0-7391 GCA_028711825.1 Candidatus Omnitrophota bacterium
CCCACGCAATTTTTTTTGTCCGTGGGTGAAGCCAGGGATTTAATCTCGCCGGTAATCTTATCCACCCGGCGGATAACTTTTTTGTCCTTGCCCAGCAGCCCTTCGACATCCGAAAGGATAATCAAAAGATCCGCCCCCACCAGCATGGAAACCAGGGCGGAAAGCCGGTCGTTATCCCCGAATTTGATCTCTTCCGTGGCTACGGAATCGTTCTCATTGATCACCGGGACACATTTTAATTTCAACAAGGTATTCAGGGTATGTTTGGCGTTGATATAACGAGCCCCCAAAAAATCATCCCAGGTCAAAAGCAGCTGCGCGCAGTTTAATCCGTGCCTTGCGAAAGCGTTCTTGTAGAGGTGCATCAGCTCATGCTGTCCGATCGCCGCGGAAGCCTGCAGCCCGCGCAGTTCTTTTGGCCGGGCGGTAAGTTTTAAAATCGACATCCCGAGCGCGATCGCGCCGGAAGAAACCACTACCGCTTCCCTGCCCTGCTTGACAAGGCCGGAGATCTGCCGGGCGATACCGGCGATCAAAGCGGTATCCAGCTTATCGCACCCTTTGGTAAAAAGGCTCGCTCCGATCTTGACCACTATCCTCTTATATCTTTTTTTCGATCGCATCAAGCAACTCCTCGAGATTCTCTTTTTTCAGAGCGGAAATCGCATAAATCTTCCTGCGCACCGCGCTTTTAAACCGCTTCAGGTTCTTTTCGGCTCCCGGCAGGTCCATCTTATTGGCGCAAATAATCTGCGGTTTACGGCTTACCGACTTGCCGTATTTCTTTAACTCCAAATTTATGTTTTTATAGTCTTCCAGAGGGTCTCTGCCGTCAAAGCCCGACATATCTATAAGGTGTATCAAAATCCTGGTCCGCTCGATATGCTTGAGGAATTTAACCCCCAGCCCGCGGCCTTCGGCGGCTCCCGGGATCAGTCCCGGAATATCGGCAACCACAAATTTTTTATGTTTTCCCTGCACCACCCCCAGGATCGGCCCGGTAGTGGTAAAAGGATAAGCGGCGACTTTAGGATGCGCGTTAGAAATCGCGCAGATCAAAGTGGATTTTCCGGCATTCGGAAACCCTACCACCCCCACGTCGGCCAAAAGCTTTAAATTCAGGAGGATCGTTTTTTCTTCCCCCGGCTCTCCGGGAGTCGCCTCATGATGATACCCGTTGCCGATGCCCCCCTGCCCTCCGCGAGCCACGATCACCTGGTCCCCGTCATCATCCAGATCGCGCAAAAAAGAACCGGTCGCGAAATCCTGAACCACCGTCCCCGGCGGAACGCGGATCACGACATCTTCGGCGCCCTTGCCCTTTTTACGGTTACCGGAGCCATGCCCGCCGTTTGCGCCGAAAAAATGCCGGTGATACTGGAAATCCAGAAGGGTAAGCAAGTTACGGTCGGCGCGGATAATAATATCCGCCCCTTTTCCTCCTCCCCCTCCGTCCGGGATCCCCTGCCGCTGGTATTTGTCGCGGTAAAGGCTTTGACAGCCTCTACCCCCGCTGCCGGCACGGACATTTATTTTAGCGCCGTCGATAAACACCTGTTTTTAAGAACCGAATGCGATGGATTTAACTTTTAATTCGGTAAGCTTGGCGCGGTGGCCTTTTTTCCAGTGGGAATTCTTGCGGCGGCGGTGTTTAAAAGAAACGGTTTTTGCCCCCAGAGACTCCTTGCTGATTACCGCTACCTGCACCTTGGCGTCTTTAAGGTAAGGCTGGCCGATTTCCACCTTTTTCCCGTCGGAAACCAAAAGCACCTTATCGATATCGATACTGCCGCCCTCGGCAACTTCCTGCTTATCCACCTTGAAAGTCTCGTCTTTTTCAACACGGTATTGTTTAGAACCAACCTCAATTATCGCATACATCTGTTACCTCCATCCTGGCGCCTGCCTCAAACCCGCTCCTTTAAGCGGCAAGTCGCCGAAGTGAATAAATTAGTAATTAGAAACTTAATATTATATACCCGCCTATTTTAGGGGTCAAGCTAAAAAGTTCACCCTTGAAACGCTGAAAACCGGCAGGCTGAACGTCAAAAAACCGCTAAAAACACTGAATTCCGCCGTTTTTTAACTTATTTTTATATCCTCCAGATGCGCGGAAGGATTAGGGATAAGGTTGATCTTAATCCGGTATTTATGCTCAATGGAACGCATCGCCTCTTTATCTTTCAGGATCTCGTCAACTACCGGCGGCGCCAGGTTAAGCGAAACCTGCTTCAGGTTCTTTCCTTTAAGGTAGCGCTTAAGCTCCTTTAAAGCAAAAATACCCAGGGTTTGCGGAGAACGCAGTTTCCCTCTCCCTTTGCAATAAGGGCAGGGAGAGAAAGAAAGCATCTGCACCGTCTTATGGATCCTTTCGCGCGTCATCTCGACCAGGCCGAACTTGGAGATCCCCATAATGTCATATTTGGCGCGGTCCCCGGAGAGGGCGTTCTTGAAAATATTCAGAAGCTCGCGGCGGTGTCCCTCGCGTTCCATATCGATAAAATCGATCACGATGATCCCGCCCAGGTCGCGTAATACCAGCTGGCGGGCAATTTCCACCGCGGCTTCGGCGTTGACCTTAAAAGCCATATCTTCCTGATTAACCTTTTTCTTAAAACCCCCGCTATTAACATCGATGACCACCAGGCCTTCCGTAGGTTCAATAATCAAGTAGGCCTTGGATTTCATATAAACATGGGTTTCATAGATATGGTTAATCTGCTTTTCCACATCTTTGGCGGTAAAAAGGTCATCCCCCCGGTAAAGCTCCACCCTCTTGCTCAAATAGCTTAAAAAGGTATGCATAAAATGGCGGATCCGGTAAAACTCCGGTTTGGAATCCACAATCAGTTTGGTAACATCTTCGGTAAACGAATCCCGGATCGCGCGCAGAGGCAGGTCATATTCTTCATAGACCAGGGCGGGAGCCTTCTTTCCCTGCGCGGTCTTCTCAAGGCGCTTCCAGAGTTTATAAAGGAATTGCGCGTCCCTTACCAACTCCTGTTCGCTCCGTCCGCTGGCGGCGGTGCGCACGATAAAACCTACCGCATCCGGGAGCTTCAGCTTCTTAAAAATATCGCGCAGGCGCCTTCTCTCCGGCTCATCCTCGATACGCCGGGAGATCCCGACCTGCTTTTCCAGGGGCATGATCACCAGATACCTGCCTGCCAGCCCGATCTGCGTGGAAAGGCGCGGGCCTTTGGTGCCAAAAGACTCCTTTACCACCTGCACCAAAACTTCCTGCCCTTTTTTTACTTCTTTGATCGGTGTCTGCTGGGTAGACTCGATCGACTCATAAGCGGATTCAATCTCCGAAAGATAAAGAAAACCGTTCTTCGGCAGCCCGATATCCACAAAAGCCGCTCCGATCGAAGGCATCACCGCCTCGATCCTGCCTTTATAAATATTGCCGACGATCGTGCGGTCCTGCGGGCGTTCGATATGGAACTCCAAAAGCTGCCCTTCCTGGACGATTGCCACCCTTTTTTCCTGGAGATCCGAGTTAATTAAAATTTCCTTGGACATTTTTTAATTCTATCCCTTCTGGTAATTGTTTTTGCAGCCTAGATTTAAAATCTTCGGGGGCTACCGGAAACTTCAAAACGATCGAAGCCTCCTCCCCCTCGCTCTCCACTCCTAATTTTAACGCTCTTTTGAAGCTTAATTTAGGATGCGGGCTGAATCCCTCGGACATCTTAAGAGGCAATTCCGCCCGGCGCATGGCGCGCATAAATAGGCGCATCAGGTCTAAATGCGAAATATAACGCATCAGCCCTGTCTTGGAAAAAATAAAATTTACCCTATACATCAACACAACCTTTTACTTATCTTTCTTAACTTTCGACGGCGCATTTCCGGATTCCTCCGTATCCTCCCGCCCCAGCCGGCTTTCAAGCTTTCTCAATTCTTCGGGAGAATACTGCCCGTCCTTGATGATCTTGGCGGTAATAAATATCAGCAAATCGATCTTTTCGACATTATCCTTATCCCGGCCAAAAAATTTACCCACCCACGGCAAATCGACCAAAAACGGTATACCGGTCTTAGTCTTGGTTTTAACATCCTTAAGCAGGCCGCCGATCACGATAGTTTCATTATCCTTAAGCAGCACCTGGGTCTGCGCCTCCCGCACGTCGATGACCGGGTAATCCGTTTCCGTCTTTTCGTCGCCGGCGATCGATGTGGCGGTTACGCTCTGGGTCGAAGAGGTAATGCTGGGATGAATGATCATGTTGACAAACCCCTCTTCGCTGATCTGGGGCACCACGTTCAGGCGGATCCCGATCTCCTGGTAATAATCCAGCGTCTGGGTAACGGTGGCGCCGGTAGTATCGGTCCCGGCGGTAACCGTAGACTGCAGTATCGGGGTATGATAACCCACCAGCATCGAGGCCTCCTGGTTATCGAGCGTCACGATGCTCGGGGCCGAGAGGGTATTGGTGCTGGTATCGCTTTCTAAGGCGTGAATAATCGCCTCAAACTGCGTGCCGGTAAGTTTCTGGAATACAAACTCTCCTCCGGAAGTATAAGGGTTGGAGGAATCCAGCGCCGCCCCGGCGGCCGTCCCCAGGGAATGCCCGCCGATAGCCTGCGTGCCGGATTTTATCGTCTGCGTGGAAATAGCGGAGGATTCGGCGTTAGTGGAACTGCCCAAACCCCAATCCACGCCCAGGTCTTTTAACTTTGTTTCATTCACCTCGATAAACCTTGTTTCCACCAATACCTGTTTAGGCTTGATATCGATGCGCGGCAGGATAACATTGCGGATCTTATCCAGCACGCTTGCGGTATCGGTAATCACCAGCATCTTGGATTTTACCGAAGGGTCGAATTCCGCTTTTTTCATCACCGTTTCCCCGGAAGCGCTTTTTTCGTATGAAATCGCTTCGGATTTCGTCTTGGATTCTTCTTTCGCCAGGGCGGCCGCCGAACTCTTGGCGTCCTTGCCGATCTGGAATGTCCCGAACTGCCAGCCTTTCTGCCCGCGGGCATAAAGCACCGAGATTTTTCCGCGCGGCGAAAGTAAAGGGATAAGAATCTTCTGGGCATCCTGGGCATCCAGGAATTTCAAGGTAATAATCTCTATTTGCAGCGGTTCTTCAGCGGCAATCTTGGCGACATTTTCGACCTTGCTTACAAGTATGACATTGCTCTGCCTCTGGGAACCGAAGCCATAAGTCTTTAAGATTACCTCCAGCGCCACTTCCCAGGGGACATTCGCCAGCCGCACCGAGACATTTCCGATTACATCCGGGGTGGTTACGATATTCACCCCGGATTTATAGGAAATGATCTTAAGCACATTAAGGATATCGGCATCCTTAAAATCAAAAGTGACATTGCCGGAATCCGGCAGGCCGTATGCCGAAACTTTCGCCTCTTCCGTTACGCTTTCCCCGTCATCCTGCGCCTCCGCGGGCCCGGCTTTTACCGCGGAAACGCCGGAAGGAACAACAGGATTATCCTGCGCCGCGGAAGCAAAAACCGGGAGAAACAATAAAAACGGTATTAACAGAAAAACCCTTTTCACTCTATTCCCTCCTTGGTCAATTCCACCTCCAGAAGCTCCCCGTTCCTGGCGAAAACCACTTTACGCTCAAGTATTTTTAAAACCTGAAAATCCGCTACGGTATCCCCCACCCCCACCACCGAAGAGTTTACAATGGCAAAAGACCTCCCGGCCTTATCGTAAATTATCCCCTCGATCACCAGGCCTTCCTTACCGGCGTTCTCGGGCTTGTCAAGTTTTAGCAGTCTGCCTTCCGGGGTTACCAGCGGGATAAATGGATTACGCTTTCCTTTATCCTGGTAAGAAAACTCCTCCCCGGCAAAAACAAAACCCGCTGCCAGAAAAAAGATAAATACCGGTAACAGCGCCCTCTTATTTAATAACATAAGTCCTTAACGCCAAAGATATCTTTTGCTTCAGGTAATCCGGAAGCTGTGTCGAAATCTCCATCCCCCGAACCTCCATAAATACCGGAGAAGCCTCCAGCGCCTGGATAAACCGGCCCAGGCTGTGATAATCCCCCACCATCTCCAGGTCTATCAGGACCGTCTCGAACTTCTCTTGCCCGGCGGGAGTTTTTTCTTTCTTCTCCTGGCGGGAAGGGCGCATTTGAGTCACCTTGATCCCGAACCGGTTGGCGGCGACCGAAATATCCTGCAGCAGAGCAGGGATTTGGCCTTCGGCAATAAGCTTCGCGGAATCCGAAGGTTTATCCGCCGCCGGCAGCGCCCCGTTCTTAGCCGAACGCATATTATCAAGGTCCCGGGTCAGCCCGTCAAGTTCTGTTTTCAGCTTTGCGATCTTGGCGCCGGTAACGGAAATTCCCGCAAGCTGGGCCTTTAATACATAACTGTAATCAAGATAAACTAAAAGCGAGAAAACTATCAACAACAATATCTTTTTTTGTTTATCTAATTGCATTTTCTTTCCCGCCGGGTATTTGTTTTCCGGTTTTTCAGCCCCGGGCCTTCAATGACCCCGTAACCGTAAAGTCCGCGATATCATAACCGCCGAACGAGCGCTTCTGCACGTTATTCAACTCCAGGACGGTGAAATCGGAAGAAAAACCGCGGTCCGCTTTCAGGCTATCCAGAAGCTTATTTATCAACCCGAGCTCCTCTTTGCGCAGGGAAACTACCGAACCCTGAATAACCATACCCTTCTCATCGACCAGTATATCGTTAAACCAGACCCCGGAAGGCAGGTCCAGGCTTAAAGAATTCAATTTAGGCGCCCAGAGAACTCTTTTACGCACGAGTTCGGATAAGAACGCTGAGCCCTGGGAAGCAGAAGAGAATTTCCGGTTGAAAGCATCCAGTTCTTTTTTCTGCGGCGCCAGGCCGAGCCATTTACGGTTCAATAAAACCAACTGCCTGTTTTTGGAGAACGCGGCCGCCGAAAGGTAAAGGTGCCCGGCGATAAACAAAGCCAGCACCGCCCCCAGGGAATAAATAATAACCTTCTCCCGCGCCCCGGGCGTAGTTTTTTCCGCCGCGCCCCCCTCTTCGGGATTGCGGATCCCGGCCCTGCCCTTCAACTCTTCCGGCAATAAATTTATCCTGATCATTTCTTACCTTAAAGCCAAACCTACCGCCACATTAAAATGCCCGGATAACCCTTCCAACTTTTTCTTATCCACCGTATCCGGGATAATAATCTTTCTGAAAGGATCCCAGGTCTCTACCGGCAGGCCCAGGGAAGCGCTTAGCGTTTCCCGCAGCCCCGCCATCCTTCCCGCCCCGCCGCTTAAGAATATCCTGGAGACACTGACGGTATTCTGGCTTTCATAGTAATCGAAAGACGTCCTGATCTCCGAAGCCAAGCTGGTCAGGAGCCCTTCCATGGAAGCCCGGATCCTGGCGGCTTTATCTGACGGAGGGTT
>JAQTRM010000043.1:7491-9932 GCA_028711825.1 Candidatus Omnitrophota bacterium
GCCGCATTATCTGCCGTTTCCGTCACGGGATAATTATAGTTAAAAGCGTTAACCAGGGCCAGGGAATCGATATCGATAAGGTTTGCCCTTAACCCCGCGTTTTCCAATGCGGCAATCCTCTGCGCTACCGCATCTTTCTTGACCGCGGCGATCAAAACCAGCATTTTATTGTCAGGCAGATCGTTTTTTAAAATCTCGGCGTCCAGGTTGACATCGTTCACCGAAAAAGGGATATGTTTTTGGGCTTCGAATTTAAGCGAACCGGACAGTTCGTTTTTATTCATGCGCAGGAAATTCACATAGCGGATAACCGTCGAAGGGCCGGAAAAAGAAATATTCACCAGGTCCGCCCCCTGGCGGCGCCGGATACTCTTAAGCGCCTCGCGGGGATCCAGCTGCCCCTCCTCTACCGAAAAATCTACCAGCTCCACCGCTCCGGCGGAACTTTTGAGTTTCACGCATTTGACTTCCTGCGTCCCGATATCCAGCCCGAAACTCAATTTGTCTTTTTTCTTAAACAACCCGATTTTTGAAAAAATATTCTTCATGCGGATAAAAATACCTCTTCGGATTATTTATCGCAGCTTTCGGACATTACCAGCCCGCCGGTAGAAACCGTATAGATCAACTTACCGGTAAACTTACAGCCTACCGGCGTAGCGGTACAGGTATACCCCGTAGCTTCCAGGCGCTGGCAATCGTATTCATACCCCCTCACCGAAGACTCCGCCAGAAAATCCCTTTCCAGGTATACCGGGTTATGGTTGGTAAGCAGGTCCATATTAGCCGGATAAATACTTTTATTATCTTTAGCGTAATTTTCTATGGCGGTGGAAAGAAGTTTAAGGTTTACCTGTGCCAGAGCCTGATTCTGCTGCAGGCGGTAGACGATTATCTGGTGCGTCATCAGGCGCAGCAAAAGCGCGCTCAGGGCCACGATCACCATGATTGTCACAAAACTCCTTGCTTTACGATTAAACATAACCTTCTCCTTGAACTAAAACAGGCCTTTCATCTAAAAACATAAATTTCCGGACGTTACAGGCTTCAACCGTTAAAAGACTCAAAATCCGTATCGTTGGACAAAGAGGTATCGCTGCGCAAGATCTTTGCCCCCGCCAGGATCTGGTAATTATGCCCCGCCAATACCGGGTTAACCGCCATCGCCCGCACGTCATAACCCTGCGGATCGATACTACCGATAACATAGCGGAAATTCCCGATCTGGTTCAAAGTAGTAAAATCCTGGGCGGCGTATTTGCCTTCAACCAGATAACCCAGATTATCCGCCGGAGAAACGGCATAAAAACCGTCATGGCCCGCGGCATAAACCTCAAGGCTGGTAGCGATGGATTTAAGGTTGGCCTGGGCGTTCATATCGTTGGCCATTCTCCTTAATTTTACCCCTTCCAGGGCCGCCAGCGACAAGAGCAGTGAAACAATAAAAACCACGACCAGTATCTCGATCAGGGTAAACCCCGTCGGAACCCGGCCTGAAAGCCCGGATTTTTTTCTATTGCCGCTTTGAAAAACGGTATTTCCCGGGTCAAACGGGAGGCCTGATTTGATGTTTTTCATTTCATTCATATTATCATAAAGCGGAGGATTGACAATCATTTTTTCTGATAATCAGCCCGGCATAAACTCCTTCTCAAGGCTCCGCGCTGAAAGTCCGGGTTTTTCGCGGGCTAACGGGGTAAACCATTGGCTTTCAATTAATTATATTCCGGCGGCCGGCGGAAGGTAAAAAATTATTTTTGAAAAACGCAAAAAAAACCGGGGAAGAGGATCTCTCCTCTCCCCCGGTCTAACCACACTAAACTTATTCTTATTATGTGCCTGAAGAATAAGCGGTTTCCGTAATTACACCCCCGGTAGTAACGGAAAATGTCGTATCTCCTGCCGTCGCGCTTGCGGGCGTAGCAGTCAAGGTGTAACCGGTTGAAGACAACCCGGAACAATCATAAACATATCCCTGCACCGGCGAAGCCGCCGAGCTGGAGCACAACGTTGTTGCCGGAGCGATATACGAAGATATCGCGGCGGCATCCGCCGGATAGGCGCCGTTATGCCCGGTGGCATAAACCTCCGCCGCCGTAGATAAAGCGCGGATATTGGCCTTTGCCGCTGCGGTATTAGCCGTTCTCTTGGCACTTAACAGGTTAGGGATGGCAATCGCCGCCAGAAGAGCGATGATCGCTACAACAATCATGATTTCAACGAGCGTAAAACCTTTCTTTTTCATTGAACAAACCCCCTTCCTAAGGTTAAATTGTCTTTTCGCGCCTGCTTAAAACCGGTTTCTCTATGGTATCCAAAATTATGACTTCTTAAGAGAATGGAATTTAAGTCCGCGCTAAATCCACCTTATGTATCTCAAACAACTTTAACACTTTAGATAACTATTGTCAAGGAGAAAATCTGTTTGCAGATGTCAGCTG
>JAQTRM010000044.1 GCA_028711825.1 Candidatus Omnitrophota bacterium
CATGCTCTCATTTTCCGGCTGCGCTTATTTGTCGCACCCTAAGGAAACCTTGTTCCTGAAAGGGATGGCCGACAATCAGAACGCGATGCAGGCGCAATTGTCCAGGGAGGAGAAGCAATTTAACCGGCTGAAAGCCGATCTTGAAAAAGGGCGCCTGCCTAAGAATACGCAGAAGAAGAGGATTGTTTCCCGTTACGGGGAGCCTGTCTTATGCCGTCCGGCTGAAGGCGCTTCCGGAGCCAAGGAGAGTTGTTTTTACCGCAAGCCTGGAGGATTTTCCACTCCAATAATCCTGCTTGATCTGGATGCCGCGGGAAGGATGCTATCCTGGCGAATACAGGATCCGGATAAAATCTCTTAGTTTTTTTATTGACATACGGGATTGAAGAAGTAGAATATATCCAGCATTCAATTATTTATACTTCGAAGGTCGCAGTTTGGGGGACGGTTCCTGTAAAAGCAGGACTGTCCCTTTTATTATGCCTGGAGAGGTGTGGCCTTGTGGCCAATTGCTTCGGTGTTGCCTATGGGGTTAACACCCAGCGCTGATTGGTATTGCGCTGGTGTTGTTTCCGTAAACAAGGAGGGTATATGGGAAAGCTGAATGTCAAGGCGTTTGGGTTGGCTTGCGGGATCCTTTGGGGCGCGGGGATGCTGATCGCGGGGTTGATCGATACGGTTTCCACCTGGGGTGATGCCTGGGGGCAGGTGATGGCAAGCGTTTACCTGGGTTACGCCCCGACGGTCGCCGGAAGCATTATCGGAGGGGCCTGGGGTTTTATCGATGCCGGTATCGGAGGTTTGCTTTTAGCATGGTTGTATAATAAATTCCTGAAATCCTAAAAGAGATCAGGTTGTAAGGTTTTGTTCCCGCGCGGCCAGGCGACTGCCGCGTGGGAGCGTCTTTATCGTTATTGTGATTTTATAAGGAAATGTAAAATGGGCAGCCATACATGTTTATCTTATGAGCACGAAGAAGGGCTCCTGGAGCTACTGGGGTCCTTTTTCGAACAGGGGTTTAAGGTCAATGAGTTTTGCCTCTGGGTTGTTCCCTGCCTGCTGGGGGTGGAAGGGGCAAAGTCCGCCCTGGGCAAAAAGATCAAAGGTTTGGATAATTATATAAAAGACGGAAAGTTTGAGCTCGTAAGCCATAAGGATGTTTATTTAAAAGACGGGTTCTTCGATTCCGCCAAACCCCTGAAGCTTCTGGCTCAAAAAGAAAAGGATGTTTTAAAAAGGGGCTTCAGCGGTTTGCGCATCAGCGGGGATGCCGGATGGCTTCCCGATGAAGAATGGGAAAAGATGTCCCTTTATGAGAAAGAGGCGGATAAGATTATCTCCGGAGGGAAGATTACGGCGTTATGCACTTATCCTTCCGCAAAATTCGATACCGCGAAGTTATTCCGTTTGAGTTTTTCCCATAAACTCGTGATCAGCAAGAGAAAAGGCAGGACGGACATCCTGATGGATAAGCGGGATATCTTTAATTCTGCCTTCTGATATCGATCTAAATTCATCTCTTAGCGGATAAAATACCGGGCGTGCCGCCCGGTATTTTTTTGCCCGGCAGCGAAAAAGCTTGGGAATTTTTATTTTGACGCTATAATATTGATAATGAAGGAGAAAGCCGCGTTGAAAATGAAAACCGGGGTCGGTATTTTTAACAGTTTTTATTTTAAGGTCGCTGTTTCTTTTATCCTGTCGCTTTTGTTTGTCGCCGTCCTGGGAAATTTTATCCTTTTCCGCTACAGCCTGAAATCGCAATTTAACGAGTTTAGGGGCAAGCTTAAAGCGATCGCCCAGACCTCCGCGCTCCTGATCGATGCCGATACGTTAAACCAGATTCCTTTAAACCGGGAGGGGGCGGATACCGCTTCTTTTAAGGCGGTTGCGCTGCAGCTTTTAAGGGTCAAGCAGGTTAACCCGCTGGTGAGGAATATCTATGTAATGGCGGCGACAAACCAGCCCGGTATCTTGCAGTTTGCGGTAGACCCCGACGCGCTTGTTGCAGGGTCTACTAAATCCGGAGAAGAGTCTTTTCCCGGAGAACGTTATGACGCGCGCGCCTACCCCGAAATGCTTAAGGCTTTCAGGGAGCCCCGCGTGGATACCCGCCTGTCCTCTGATGCCTGGGGGAGGTTTCTTTCCGGCTATGCCCCTGTTTTAGATAAAAATAATAATCCGGTAGCGATCCTCGGCATCGACATTGACGCCGAGGATGTTTACTTATTGCAGAAAGGGCTGCTGTCGAGAGGGATTTTCGTCCTTTTGATGGGTTTTCTTTTCGCCCTGGGGCTGGGGGCGATATTCTCGATGCGGATAATCAATCCTATCCGGAAACTGATCGAAGGCACGAAAAAGGTCGCCGGAGGGAACCTGGAATACCGGGTTGAAGTTTCCTCTCATGATGAGCTCGGCAGGCTGGCGGAGTCTTTTAACCGGATGTCTTTAAGCTTAAAGGAATCCCGGGAGAAACTGCAGGATTATTTTTACCGGGTGGTTAAGGCGATGGTGCGCAGCCTGGAGGCCAAGGACGCTTACACCTCCGGCCACTCCGAAAGGGTCGGCGAATACGCCTACCGCATCGCTTCAGCCATGGGGATGCCGGGAGAAAAGGCGGAATTGTTGAAGAAAGCGGCGCAGCTGCACGATATCGGCAAGATCGGGATCCCCGAAGAGATACTTAACAAGAAAGGGGGATTGTCGGATGAGGAGTTCGGTATTATCCGCCGGCACCCGGAAGTCGGCGAGGAGATATTAAAGCCGGTATTTTTAGAATCCGAAATGCTGTCGGTCGTGAGGTCGCATCATGAACGTTATGACGGTAAAGGCTACCCGGACGGCTTGAAGCCGGAGCAGTCCGGCATCTTCGCCCAGATCGTTTCGGTGGCCGACGCATATGACGCGATGACCTCCACACGTTCCTACCGGCATAAGATGCCCCGGGAAGAGGCGGTGGCCAGGGTAAAGGCGGGGGCGGGAACCCAGTTTAACCCCGAAGTCGTGGAGGCCTTCTGCCGGATCGCGGATAAAATAGGGCTGCCCGGAGTTTAAGGCATCATGAGATATTTTGAGTAAAAGAAAGGGAGGGGAGTTGTGTTTTCGCTTGAAGGTATCGGCAGGATACTGGTTTTCTTCGGGATCGTAATAGTCTTTGCCGGGCTGTTGTTTTTGCTTGCCGGGAAGATACCATTTTTGGGCAGGCTGCCGGGGGATATCGCAATCCACAACAGGAGATTCCATTTTTACTTTCCGCTTGCAACCTGTCTCCTGGTGAGCGTTGTTTTGACGTTTATTATAAATTTTTTCTTGAGGCATAAATAGCCGGCAGGCCTAAAAGGCGTTAAGTTTTTTGCTTTTGGGCGGATAATGACAGGCAGCTTAAGGAGCCCTATGGATTTTTCCCGCAAACGGATAGTTAAGGCTGTTTTGATGCTGGTTTTTATCGTCTGTATGGTATTTGCGAATTTCGTGGCGGTGAGGATGATGATCGTTTACGGGACGGATGTTTATTTTTACGATAAGCTTCTGGTAGCGTATAACATCGGCGGAGAACCCGGGCTTAAGACGGAGCTGGGAAAAATACCGGGTGAGGACAGGATGCGCCGTGAGGCGGTCCTTGTCAGCGATTTCAAGTTGAAGCTGGATAGTTTAAGAAATCCCGCCGCGTACCTGGAAGCGAAGGTGCGGGAAGGAAAGGGAAAAATTTCCTTTATCCGGGAATCCCGCAGCGCGGCAATCACGGTGATGCTGGTATTGTTCGGCTGGCAGTTAATCGCCGATTTTCTAGCCAAGGCTAAATCCAGGGAGCTTAATAAGCGGAGGGTGTGATGAAAAAATTATTGCTGGCCGTTTTTTTGGTTATCGTTCCGGTTTTGGTGTTTGCCGGGGAAATGCAGATAAAGTCCCTGGAGCTGGAAGACGGAGGGGTTGTCAAGGTGAGGGCCGCGGAAGGGGGGCTGATTAATATCCAGATAATCTATGAGAGCCTGGAGGATACTCCTGAGGCGGTAAAGGATAAGATCGGGGCGGGATCTCCCGGCGATATGGCAAGGCCGCTTCCTTCGCATCTTACCCTGATTTTTTTCGACCAGGACGGTTATCAGCTCTGCAGGGAGGTCTTTCCCCTGATCGATTTTTCCCTGGATGAGTCCGGCGATAATCCGAAGGCTGTCCTGGAATCCCGCAGTGTGCAATGCGGTAACGGAAGCCTAGACAGGATTGATTCTGCGGAGATAAAGTATAATGTTTTTTAGCCGTAACCTTTTATGAAAAAAATATCCGAAGAGATCCTTTACCGCGGGCGCTGGCTTTTCCTGAAAAAAGACCTTTTTGTTAATTCTTCCAATGAAGAAGTCTCCTGGGAGACTGTGGGCAGGACCGATAACCCGTTATCTTTCGGGATTATCGCCAAGCTTAATCCCTCGGGGAGGTATGTTTTTATCAAACAATTCCGCCATTCTATCAACAACTACGTGATTGGATTGCCGGCGGGGATTGCCGGCGGCGGCGCCGTAAGCGGCAAGGCGCTGGAGGATTGTATTTTAAAAGAATTGGCCGAGGAGACCGGTTACCGGGGGGTTATTAAGTCCAGGAGCCCGCTTTTGAAGCTTAACCCCGCGGTGATGGACGGGGATTTCCTGCTGGTTTCGGTCGAAATAGACGAAAACGACCCCGGGAATAAAGACCTCCGCCAGGAGCTTGAACCGGAGGAGGAGATCGAGGTGATTCTGGTGGAAAAAGACGGGATCAAGGATTTTCTCCGGGAGGAGATCGCCAAGGGGAGCGCCGTAAGTTCCGGGATATGGTCGCTGGCCTGCGGGCTGGACGAACTGCGCCTTGAATAAAAATGAAAAAAGTTTTCCTGATTTTCGCGAATGAAGATGCCTGGCGGGTAAACCGCCTTTTGCCTTCCCTGGACAGCCCGGAGTATGAGCTTGAATTCTACGATGGCCCGCTGGATATGGATATCGAGGCCCCGGGTTCGGAGGCGGTAAAGCAGACAATCGGAGAGAAGGTCGTCAAATGCGGTATTGCGGTCTGTCTTATCTCCGAAAGCGCCTCGCGCAGTAAATGGGTGGACCTGCAGCTTAGGAAGAACCTCAACAAAGGGAACCGCATTATCGCGATGGCGGTAAAAGGGGTGGAGAGCGCGGTCCTGCCGGAATTGGTGCGCCAGGAAAATCTTACCTTTTATCCCTGGGATCCCGCGCGCCTGAAGAAGATGATCGGCGAAGAGGAGGGCGGGATTTTCGATAACTCCCCGAAATAATATGAACAGGAAAGAATTTTCTCTGACTGCCGCTTCCGCTGCGGCTCTGGATAAAAAAGCGCAGGAGGTATACGGTATACCCGCGCTGGTTCTTATGGAGAATGCCGGGCGTTCGGTGGCGGAGGAAGCCCTGAAAGCCTTAAAAAAGCATCCGGGCAGGGTGGCAGTCTTTTGCGGCACGGGAAATAACGGCGGGGACGGCTTTTGCGCCTGCCGGCATCTTTTGGCTTCCGGGGTCAAGCCGGATCTCTATCTGGCGGGAAGCCCTTCTAAGCTTAAAGCCCAGGCAAAGGTAAATTATAATATCCTTTTAAAGCTGAAACAGAAGATTTCCGGGAGCGGAGCGTTTGGCCCCGGCCTTCCGGGGAAAAGGAGCAAGAAATATTCCTTGATCCTCGACGCGCTTTTGGGGATAGGAATAAGGGGCGAAGCGAGGCCGGTTTACCGGGAGTCGATCCGCGCGATAAATTCCTCCGGGGCCTTTGTTATCGCAGTGGATATCCCGTCGGGGTTGGACGCGGACTCCGGGAAACCCCTGGGCGCCTGCGTAAAGGCGGACGAAACAATCACTTTTGTTTCCGTAAAACGCGGGATGCTCCTTAATCCCGGGAAAGGATACTGCGGAAAGGTGCGGGTCCGGGGGATCGGGGTCAAGCTATGAGGGCGGTATTATTCCTGGCGTTTCTCTTGATTTTTTTTCCGGGAGCCGAATGCGCGGCGGCCCCGGGACGGACGGTTCACGGCAACCCGTTTTATCAGCCCGCCGAACCGAGGCTGCGGTATCCTATCTATGATACCGCGATCCTGGCCGAAGGGCAGCCTCTGGAATTCAGATGGTGTAATAATTACGCGGATACCCGCGGTTTCATCCTGAAGGTCTACGGCGGCTACAATATGTACGCGGACGCCCTTATCCTGAGAAAAGAGCTATCGGCGGGAGCTGCGTCTTTTAAGGCGGACGGCGCTTTATTCAGGGAAGGCGGGGTATATACCTGGTGTTTGGTGCGGGTTTCGTCGGCCGGCTATAAAAGCGGCAGGAGTTTTAATTCTTTCCGGGTAGCCCGCGGCCCGGGGAAGAAACAGGGTTTTTAAAATAAGCCTTAAGCGGGGTTCCGGAAGCCATTTATGTATTGACAAGCGGCGGAACTTTGCTAATATTGACCTGTTATATCCTTCCGGTTGCAGAAACAGCTGAATTTATATAAAAATAGGAAAGGGGGTGAATTAGGATGAAGAAAGTGCTATTTGCTCTTTTGGTTCTTTGTTGTACCGGCGCCATGGCTTTTGCTGAAGAAGCTAAGCCCGTGGATGACACTGCCGCGGCCGCATCTTCGGATGAGGTTACCGCATCGGACAGCTCTGTTTTATCCGATGAGATGACGAAAAGCGGGGATGAACAGACCCTCGAAAATACGGATCCTTCCGCGCAGGAAAAAGCCTTGTAAAAAAGGCGGTTTCAAAACGCTGACAGCAGGTGGTATAAGTTTACTGCCAGGCAGGTTGGTGATGAGCGTTCCTGTTCTCAATCAATCCTTCGACACCACGGCCTAATCCTTCGACTCACTTCGTTTAAGGATGGTGAGCGAAGTCGAACCAAGACCATGGTGTGCTCAGGATTGATACTGAAAGCGGCGCATTATTTCCCTTCCTTAAAGGGTAGGGTTCTAACGCCGCCGAATGTATCAAAAACCAGAACTAATTTTTTTAAAATAAAATAAAACAGCCTCCTTCTTATGAGGGGGGCTGTTTTATTAGTTATAAGTGGTAAGTTATAAGTTAAGGCAAAGACTGTTGTCAAACTCGAGATCCTGAATCCTAAATTCCTGTTTGCCGGTAGGCAAGTAAATAAAGGGGACGGTTCTATTTTTCTGGTAAAATAAGGTTAAAAAATAGAACCGTCCCCTTTATTTCTTATAACTTGCCGCTTATAACTATTGTTGTGCTTTCTTGCCGGCCGGGGTATAATAACAATCAAAGATTAAACATTAGCAGGGGGGTGTATATGAGCCAAACCCGGGGAAAAATCTTATCAAATAACGAGATCGTTAAAATCGATGCTTACTGGCGGGCGGCAAATTATCTTTCCGTAGGCCAGATTTATCTTTTGGATAACCCGCTTTTAAAAGAGCCTCTGGCGATTAAGCACATCAAACCTCGCCTCCTGGGCCATTGGGGGACGACTCCGGGGTTGAACTTCATTTATGTCCATCTCAACCGCCTGATCAAGAAAAACGACCTTAATATGGTTTATATCACCGGCCCCGGGCACGGCGGCCCCGGGCTGGTGGCCTGCGCTTACCTTGAAGGCACTTACAGCGAATATTACCCGGATATCTCGGAAGACGCCGAGGGGATGCGGAAGCTTTTTAAACAGTTTTCTTTTCCCGGAGGCATCCCCAGCCATGTCGGCGCGGAAACACCCGGTTCGATGCACGAGGGAGGCGAACTGGGGTATTCTATTTCCCACGCTTTCGGAGCGGTTTTCGATAATCCGGATTTGATTGTTACTTGCGTAGTGGGTGACGGAGAGGCGGAAACCGGGCCTTTGGCGTGTGCCTGGCATTCGAATAAATTTCTCAACCCCGCGCGTGACGGGGCGGTCCTGCCGATTTTGCATTTAAACGGTTACAAGATATCCAATCCTACGGTGCTGGCAAGGATCGATAAAGAAGACCTCCGTAAGTTCTTTACCGGCTGCGGTTATAAACCTTATTTTGTCGAGGGTTCGGATCCGCAAAAGATGCACCGTTTAATGGCGCGGACTTTAGAAGCGGTATTGGGTGAGATCAAGGCGATTCAGAAAAAAGCCCGCGGCTCAAAGAAGGTTTCCGGGGTGCCCCGCTGGCCGATGATTATTTTAAACACCCCTAAAGGCTGGACCGGCCCGAAAAGCATCGACGGGTTAAAAACAGAAGGGTATTGGCGTTCGCACCAGGTTCCTTTTTCCGAAATGGCGGGGAATCCCGGGCATATCGAAGCGCTTTCTACCTGGATGAAGAGTTACCGGCCGCAGGAACTTTTCGATAAAAACGGGAAATTCATTCGCGAGCTGGCGGAGCTGGCGCCGAAAAAGAAACGCCGCATGAGCGATAACCCGCACTCCAACGGCGGGTTGCTGCTGCGCGACCTGAAGCTTCCGGATTTCCGCAAGTACGCGGTGAAGGTCGATAAGCCTGGGGTTGTCGAATCGGAACCGACGCGGGTGATGGGCTATTTCCTGCGGGATGTGATGAAGGAAAATTTAAAGAGCGGGAACTTCCGCGTTTTCGGCCCGGATGAAACTACCTCCAACCGCCTGGGGGCGGTGCTGGAGGCGACAAACCGCGCCTGGATGGCTAAGATCCTTCCGGAAGATGACCATCTTTCCCGCGACGGCAGGGTAATGGAGATTTTGAGCGAGCATACCTGCCAGGGGTGGCTGGAAGGTTACCTGCTTACCGGCAGGCACGGGCTTTTTTCCTGCTATGAAGCGTTTATTCACATCGTGGATTCGATGTTTAACCAGCACGCCAAGTGGTTGAAGACTTCGCGCCGCATACGCTGGAGGCGCCCGATCGCTTCCCTGAATTATCTTTTGACTTCGCATGTCTGGAGGCAGGACCACAACGGTTCTTCCCACCAGGACCCGGGTTTTATCGACCATGTGGTAAATAAAAAGGCCGAGATTATCCGGGTTTATCTGCCCCCGGATACCAACACCTTGCTTTCGGTAACCGACCATTGCCTGCGCAGCCGGCATTATGTTAACGTGATCATTGCCGGTAAACATCCGGGGCTGCAGTTTTTGGGGATGGACGCGGCGATCGCGCACTGCGCCAAGGGGATCGGGATATGGGATTGGGCCAGTAACGATCACCAGGGGCAGCCGGATGTGGTGATGGCTTGCGCCGGGGATGTGCCTACCCTGGAGACCCTGGCGGCGGTGGATATCCTGCGCCGGAAGTTCCCGGAGTTGAAGGTTCGCCTGATTAACGTGGTGGACCTTATGACCCTGCAGCCGCAGAGCGAGCATCCTCATGGGCTTTCCGATAAGGATTTCGACAGCCTTTTTACCACGGATAAACCGGTAATTTTCGCTTTCCACGGTTACCCCTGGCTGATCCACCGGCTGCTTTACCGGAGGACCAACCATAAAAATATCCACGTGCGCGGTTACAAGGAAGAGGGGACGACCACCACTCCTTTCGATATGACGGTTTTGAATGAACTTGACCGTTTTAACCTGGTGGATGACGTGATCGACCGCGTGGAAAGCCTTCAGAACCGGGCGGCGCATGTTAAGGATTGGCTGCATAATAAATTGATCGAACATCGGCAGTATATTATGGCACACGGGGAGGATATGCCGGAGATCCGTAATTGGAAATGGCCGTATTAAAATGGGAAAACTCAAGCTGGATTTGCATGATATCTACAGCGATGGGCGCAGAATCGAGGAGTCCCTAAGCCGGATAGTTTTTGAAGCGGTAAAAAAGAAGATTACCGAGGTAGAGATTATCCCCGGTAAGGGGAGCGGGCAGCTGAAGAAAAGCGTGCTGCGTTTTCTGGAACAGCCGGAGATAAAAAAGCTTTATCACCGCATCGAGAAAGACGATAAGAATTTCGGAAGAATATTTGTGCATTTTAGATACTGATTT
>JAQTRM010000045.1 GCA_028711825.1 Candidatus Omnitrophota bacterium
CCTTTTGGAAAAAGGGAGGGTGTTCCTGGCGGCTAACCGCAAAGGTTTTGCTACCGCCGCGGTTTGCCATAATTGCAACACCGCGTTGAAATGCCCGCGTTGCAATATTAATCTGGTATTCCATTTCGAGGAGCGGCAGTTAAAATGCCACCATTGCAACTTTACGATGTCTCCTCCGGATGTATGCCCGAATTGCAATGCCGGCTATATCAAATATTTCGGGCTGGGGACGGAAAAAGTGGAAAACGAATTAGCCAGGATATTCCCGCAGGCGCGTATCGGGAGCGATATCGTCGTGGCTACCGCTTCAGCCGGGCGCCTGGAGGAAAAATTTGACCTGGTCGGGGTGCTGGAGGTGGATGACTTGTTTAACCGCGTTGATTTTCGGGCGGCGGAGAAGGCTTTTTTTATGCTTTCGGGGCTTACCGGGATTACTTCCAAAAGAATGATTATCCAAAGCTCTAATGCCGGGCATTATTGCCTGCGGGCATTGGTCAAGAATGACCCCCGGATTTTTTACAAGGAAGAATTGCGGCAGCGCCGTCAGCTTAATTTCGCCCCTTTCAGGCATATGATTCTGGTTAAGATCCGCGGGACCGACCAGGAAAAGGTTAAAAAGGACGCGCAGGATATCTTCCAGCGCCTCGGTAAAGCCCGGCATCCGGGGGTTAAACTGCTTTCCCTCGGCCCGGCCCAGCCGGCCAAGCTGCGCGGTAATTTTTATTACCAGATCCTTATGCGTTCTCCCGCAGTGGAGAAGGCGGGAGAATTTTTAAGATCGCGCTTAAAAGGCGAGCGTTTTTCAGGTATAATAATTACCGTGGACGTAGATCCAATATAGGGAGATATCCGAGAGTAGTTAGTAGTCAGTAGTTAGTATGAAAAATATATAAGGATTTGATGGATAAGATAAAAACGTTTGAAGATTTAATAGTATGGAAGAAAAGCCACGATCTTGTTATAGAAGTCTACCGAATGACCAAAGATTTGCCTAGCGAAGAAAAGTTTGGGTTGGTTTCACAAATAAAAAGAGCAGCTGTTTCAATACCGGCTAATATAGCAGAAGGGTTTAGCAGGAGGGGATCAAAAGATAAGATCCATTTTTACAATATCTCTCAAGGTTCTTTGAGTGAATTACAGTATTATTCTATTTTAATTAAAGATTTAGGATTTAAAGTCAAACTGGATGTAATCGATGGTTTGATTCTAGAAGTTGGTAAAATGCTTAACGGAGCAATTGTTTCGCTTCGTGTCTTTTCTTGAATTATTTATACTAGATACTGACTACTAGATACTAGCTACTTTTATGAAAATAGTATTCTTCGGAAGTTCACATTTCGCCGTTCCCGCCCTGGAGGTTTTGATCAAAAGCCCCCATGAGGTGGTATGTGTGGTTACCCAGCCTGATAAAAAAAGAGGCAGACACCTGCATCTTTCGGGGACTGATATTAAAAATACCGCGGTAGCGGCAAGATTGAAGGTTTTTCAGCCGGAGGATGTTAAAAGCGTAGAAAGTGTGGATTTTTTAAAGAGGTTTGGGGCGGATGTTTTTGTTACCGCTGCTTACGGCCAGATTTTTTCCCAGGAGGTCCTGGATATTCCCAGGATCATGCCGTTAAATATCCATGCTTCGCTGCTTCCGCGTTACCGCGGGGCGGCGCCGATTAACTGGGCGATTATTAATTCAGACAAGAAAACCGGGGTAAGTATTATGTATGTAAGCCTTAAGATGGACTCCGGGCCGATCCTTCTGCAGAAAGAGACGCTTATCAAGGGGGGCGATACCGCGTTAACCCTGGAGGAGAGGTTGAGGGTTTTAGGCGCCGGGCTTTTAATGGAGGCTTTGAAACTTATCGATGCCCGGGAGTACCGTTTATTCGACCAGGATGAAGATAAGGCGATATTCGCGCCGAAATTAAAAAAAGAGGACGGGTTGATCCAGTGGCATAACCATGCCGCGGTGATTCACGACCAGATCCGCGGTGTGCTGCCCTGGCCGGGTGCTTTTACTTCTTACCGGGGCAAGACTCTCAAGGTTTTTAAATCCAGCCATTTGGTTTTTTTTACGGGCCACAATCCCGCGCCGGGTGAAGTGGTGAGGGCGGATAAACACGGTATCGCGGTTGCCTGCGGCAGGGGGTTCCTGAATCTTGAGGAATTACAATTCGAATCAGGCAAGCGGATGTCCGCTTCGGATTTTGTCATCGGCTATAAAATTAAACCGGGGGATGTTTTTGTGTCTCCTGTTGTTTGAAATAAAGGGGACGGTTCTATTTTTCTGACAAAATCAAGTTTAAAAAAATAGAACCGTCCCCTTTATTTACTGATGAACTGATAGCTGAAAAGCAGAATTTCATTGCAACTAAGTATTCTTTTGCTATAATAGAAAAACTATGCCAGAGCTAAGGAAAGATCCGATTATAGGCAGGTGGGTGATTGTCTCCACCGAACGCGCGCGCCGCCCGGACCAGTTTGTGGGGCAGGCCAAGGATGAGGATAAGCAGTCAGCCTGTCCGTTTTGTGACGGGAAGGAAAGCCAGACTCCTCCGGAGATATACGCCGTGCGCCCGCGCAATCCGGCTCCCAACGGGCCGGGGTGGGACCTGCGCGTCATCCCCAGCATTTCACCTTTTTTAAGGGTTGAAGGCGATTTAGAGCGCCGCGGAAACGGCGTTTACGATGTAATGAACGGGGTCGGGGCGCATGAAGTTATCATCGAGACCAACCAGCATATTGCCAATATGGCGGATTTGAGCCAGGAGCAGATCGTCCGGGTGCTTAATTGTTACTCCGACCGGATCATGGACCTGGAAAAAGATACCCGCTTAAAATATGTTTTGGTTTTTAAAAACTACGGCAAGGGGTCCGGGAGTACCGGTATCCGCCATGCGCGTTCCCAGCTTATCGCTACCCCGGTTAATCCAAAAAGGGTAAAAGAAGAACTGGCCGGCTGCCGGGCTTACTATGAATATCATGAACGCTGCGTATTCTGCGATATTATTAAGCAGGAGCTGGAGCAGAAAGAACGGGTGGTCCTGGATTTTGACGGGTTTGTCGCGGTCAGCCCGTTCGCGGCGAGGTTCCCTTTTGAAACATGGATCCTGCCCAAGAAACATTGTTGTGATTATACCCGCATGGACGCGGAATCAAGGGTTAATCTGGCGCGCGTCCTGAAGGCGGTGCTTATGAAGCTGAAAATAGGGTTGAACGATCCGGATTATAATTATGTTATCCATACCGCTCCTTTCCGCCGCCAGAAAACGGGTTATTGGAAAACGATCGACCAGGATTATCACTGGCATATTGAGATTATACCCCGCCTGACACGGGTCGCGGGTTTTGAATGGGGGACGGGTTTTTATATCTGCCCGCTTCAACCCGAGGATACGGCTAAATTTTTGAGAGAGGTAAAGTAAATGGGTGAATTAAGAAGGGATCCGGTGGTCGGCCGCTGGGTAATTGTGGAAACCGACCGGCCGAAGAGCCCGGAGGATTTTAAATACGAGCAGTTTGTGTCCGACGGAGGGCTTTGCCCTTTTTGTTACGGCAATGAATTTATGACCCCGCCGGAGATAAGCTGTTTCCGCCAGGCCAATACCGCTCCTAATACCCCTGGGTGGCAGGTGAGAGTAGTCGCCAATAAATTTCCCGCCCTGCAGATCGAAGGAGACCTGGACCGGCGGGGAGTAGGTATTTACGATATGTCCAACGGGGTGGGGGCGCACGAGGTGCTGATAGAAACTCCCTATCACCACAAGGATATCCCGGATTTATTGCCTTGCGAGATCGAGGATTACATTAAAATGTGCTGCCTGCGCGTGTCGGACCTCAAAAAAGACAAGCGGTTTAAATATGTGATGATCTTCCGTAATTACGGTCCGGCGGCGGGAGCATCGCTTGAGCATCCGCATACCCAGCTGGTTGCCTTGCCGATGGTGCCTAAAAACGCCCTGGAGGAGATCCACGGGGCGCAGGCGTATTACAATTACCGTGAGCGCTGCATTTATTGCGATATTATCAGGCAGGAATTGCAGGATAAGGAGAGGATTATCCTGGAAAATAAATTTTTTATTTCTTTCTGCCCTTTTGTTTCGCGGTTTCCTTTCGAGATTATGATTATGCCCCGGCAGCACAACGGGTATTTCAGCCGCATCTCCGCCGAGCAGACCACGGCGCTTGCTCAGATCCTGAAAGACACCCTGACAAAATTAAAAAAAGTATTTGTAAATTTGTCATATAATTATATAATTCATTCAGCACCCATCAATGGCGATGGGGAGGCCGAATATTACCACTGGCATCTGGAAATCATGCCTAAGCTGACGCAAGTTGCAGGTTTTGAGTGGGGTACCGGTTTTTACCTTGATCCAACCTCGCCTGAATTAGCCGCGCAATATTTAAAAGCCGTTTAAGCAGACAATCAAAGGTAGATAGGATGTAGTAGTCAGGAAAAACCTAGAGCATAGGTAATTTCTAATTTTAATTAATTTAGAGTAATTAAAATACGGATCAACTTATTATTAATCAGAGGAGGAGTAAAATGGCGGTAAAAGTAGGCATCAATGGTTTTGGCAGGATCGGGCGTTTAGTGGCAAGGGCGATTATGGAAAAAAACTGTAAGGATATCGAATTGGTGGCGATCAACGACCTTACGGACGCTAAAACTAACGCGTATTTATTTAAATATGATTCTGTGCACGGGAGGTTTGGCGGCGAGGTAAAGGCCACGGCCGATGATGTTATCTCCGTAAACGGAAAAGAGATCAAGGTCTTAAGTAAAAGGGACCCCAGCGAGCTTCCCTGGAAAGATTTAGGGGTTGAGGTTGTCGTGGAATCAACCGGGTTATTTACGGTAAAAAAAGACGGCCTGAATAAAAAAGGCAAGGAAGTTAAAGGCGCGGAAAATCATATCACTAAAGGCGGCGCCAAGAAAGTAATTATTTCAGCCCCTGCCCAGGGTGAAGATATTACAATTGTTTTAGGGGTAAACGAGGATAAATATGACCCCAAGAACCACCATGTTATTTCCAATGCTTCCTGCACCACTAACTGTCTTGCCCCGGTCGCTAAAATCATGAATGATAACTGGGGTATCGTCAAGGGTTTGATGACCACGATCCATTCTTATACTAACGACCAAAAGGTGCAGGATATGGCGCATTCCGACCTGCGCCGTTCCCGCGCGGCGGCGGTTTCGATGATCCCTACCTCTACCGGTGCGGCAAAAGCGATATCCCTGGTTATCCCGGATCTCAAGGGTAAGCTGGACGGTTTCGCGATCCGCGTGCCCACCCCGAATGTTTCGGTGGTGGATTTAACCGTTTCTTTGGGCAAGAAGGCTACCGTCGAAGAGCTGAATGCCGCTTTTAAGGCCGCTTCCGAAGGCCCGATGAAGGGTATTCTGGGGTATACCGAGGATCCGGTTGTTTCGGTGGATTTTAATCATTGCGTATTAAGTTCGATACTTGACGCCAAGAGCACCAAGGTTATTCAGGATGATTTTGTTAAGATTCTTTCCTGGTATGACAACGAATGGGGATATTCCAACCGCGTAGTCGACCTGTGCCAGTATATCGTCAAGAAGGGGTTATAAATCAGTAGGTAGAATGTAGGGAAAGTTATAAGTTGTAAGTAAGAGCAAGGTCTAAAGCAAAATCTCGGGGACAGTCCACGGAAACCAGGGACAGTCCCCGGAAACAGAATGCAGGGGGAAAGAATGGCGAAGTTGACCTTAAAAGATATCGATTTAAAAGATAAAACGGTTTTGATGCGGGCGGATTTCAATGTTCCGCAGGATGCCGAATTGAAGATTACCGATGATACCCGCATCCGGGCGACTTTGCCTACTTTAAAATATATCCTGGATCATGGCGCCAGTAAGGTTGTGTTGATGAGCCACCTGGGCAGGCCGGACGGAAAGCCGGTTGCCAAATATAGTTTAAAACAGGTTGCCGTGCGCCTGAAGGAGCTGATGGGGCAGGATGTTCTTTTTTTGGATGATTGTGCCGGCCCGCAGATCAAGCCCGCGATCCAGAAAGCTTCCGAAAAGCTGGTCCTGCTTGAAAATTTACGGTTTCATTCCGAAGAGGAAGAAAACGACCCGGAATTCGCCCGGCAGCTGGCGTCTTTGGGCGAAGTTTTCGTCAATGACGCTTTTGGGACCGCTCACCGGGCCCATGCTTCTACCGAGGGGGTAACGCATTTTTTAAAATCCGCGGCGGGGTTGTTGCTGGAAAAAGAAATTAAATACCTGGGGGATGCGGTTAAAGACCCGCAGAAGCCTTTTGTGGTCATTCTGGGGGGAGCCAAGGTTTCCGATAAGATCGGGGTTATCGAAAATCTCCTTCCGAAATGCGATGCGATTATCGTCGGCGGAGGTATGGCTTATACTTTTCTCAAGGCGCAGGGTAAACAGATCGGTAATTCGAAGCTTGAAAAAGATAAGCTGGATTTAGCCAAGTCGATCCTGGGGAAAGCCGCGCAGCTTAAAAAGGAGATACTACTGCCGGTGGATAACCTGGTGGTCGATGCGATCCAGGCCGATGCCAAGACCGAAATTGTAGGCGACAATATTCCCGATGGCAAAATTGCCGTGGATATCGGCCCTAAAACACTTAAGTTTTTCGAGGATACATTGAAAACCGCCAAGACTATCGTTTGGAACGGCCCGATGGGGATTTTTGAGATGGATGCCTTTAGCAAGGGAACCCGCGGGCTGGCGGAATTTATCGGCGGCCTCGATTGTGTCTCGATCATCGGAGGCGGAGATACCGCTGCCGCGGTCGCTAAATTTAAATTGGAAGATAAAATGTCTCATATTTCAACCGGCGGAGGGGCGAGCCTGGAGTTTTTAGAGGGTAAGGACCTGCCGGGGATCGCGGCGTTAACCGAAAAGTGATTCGCGGATTATTTAGTTTCTGAATTAGTAATGAAAATATCTTTCAGCTATCAGCTGTCGGCGATCAGCTTTCAGCTAAAGTCAAAAGCAAGATAAAATCAAAATCGCGAGGCCAAGTTTGTAAAACCGGGTAAAACCTCTGAAAAGAAAATTAGAGTTCGGGGGGGGGATTCCTAAAATCAATTTTTAGCGGGGTAAACTATGAGAAAACCGATCATTGCGGGAAATTGGAAAATGTATAAAACGATCAATGAGGCGATTGATCTTGCCAGCGGCCTGAAGCGTCAGCTGTTTAAGCTTGATTTTGCCAAGGTAGAGGTGGTGCTATGCCCGGTTTTTACCGCTTTAAGCGAAGTTTCCGAAGTTTTAAATGAGACAGATATCGGCTTGGGGGCCCAGGATGTTTATTGGCAGGACGAGGGCGCCTTTACCGGGGAGGTATCTCCGGCGATGCTTAAGGACGCCGGCTGCAAATACGTGATTATCGGGCATTCCGAACGCCGGCAGTTTTTCGGCGAGACCAACGAAACCGTGAATAAAAAGATCCAGGCGGTTTTAAAACACGCTTTGACTCCTATTGTTTGCGTCGGTGAGAATCTTAAGGAAAGGGAGTCCGGGGAAGCGTTTAAGGTTATTGAAAACCATATCCGGGGAAGTTTAGCGGGTATCGGAACTAACGATATGGAGAAGATCGTTATCGCTTATGAACCGGTTTGGGCGATCGGTACCGGTAAAACCGCCACTCCCGATCAGGCGCAGGAAGTGCACCGGTATATCCGCGATTTACTGAAGGATATCTATGACCAGGAAATATCCGACGCCGTAAGGATTCAATACGGCGGCAGCGTAAAGCCCGAGAATATCGCCGAGCTTATCGGGAAGCCTGATGTGGACGGGGCTTTAGTGGGCGGGGCAAGCCTTAAAGCCGACAGTTTTAGCGCGATCGTTATCAAAGCCAGCGAGGTGGTGAAATGATGATCTTTTTAGTGATAGTCCACGTTACCGCTTGCATCGTCCTGATCGCCTTGGTGCTTATCCAGCGCGGAAGGGGTTCCGGCCTGGTGGAAAGTTTTTCCGGGGTAGAGTCGATGTTCGGCACCAAGACCAGCGCTTTCCTTACCCGCACTACCACTATTATGTCGGTAGTATTTTTTATTACTTGTTTATCTTTGGCTGTTCTGTCGGTGCACCAAAGTAAATCTTTAATGCGCAGTAGAAGTTCCGTAAAGGCGGGGGCGGGTTCTTCCAGTTCTAAGGCTGTTCAGCCCGTAACGGAAAAAGCGGGATCCGGGGCAGGCAAGGCTCCGGTTAATGCGGCTCCTGTTTTGCCTGCGGAATCTGCGAAACCGGCCGCGGAGAAGGCCCAATAAAAATTTATTGCTGGAAAAGGGCTACCTGTTTAAGGTAGCCCTTTTTTTATGTTCATGAGAGATAAGAGATTATTCCAGGTATTTGTTTTAAGCAGCGCGGTTTACTTCACGCAGGGGATCGAGAACCTTCCCGGCCAGGGGTTATTTTATTACCTTAAGGAATCGCTGAATTTTCCCGCAGAGAAGATTATGCTTTTCACAAGCGTGATCAGTTTCGCCTGGCTGGTTAAGCCGTTAATCGGTTACCTGGTGGATCATTTTTTTTCCAAGCGGAATTGGATTTTTATTTCTTTGACGCTGGATATAATTTTTGTTTTGTTCCTGGGGTTGATGCGGATGCCTCTTTTTTTGCTGGTGGTTTTGCTGGTGATTAATTCCGGCAGCGCCGCTTTTCGCGATGTCGCGGTCGACGGGATCATGTGCGTCGAAGGGAAAAAATATCAGGCTACCGGCAGGATACAGAGTATCCAATGGGTTTCCGCCCTGGCCGCCGGGTTGATTACCGGAGTGGGAGGGGGGTATCTCGCCGAGCGTTGGGGGTATCAGGCGGGTTTTCTCTGCCTGATACCGGTTTATTTACTGGTGGGCCTGGCCGCGGGTTTTTACCGGGAAGAGGGCGCGGGGGCAGGCGGTTTTTCGGAATCCACCCTGCTTTCGGACCTGAAAAAACTTTTTAGCGACAGGAGGCTTATCCTAATCGGCTTGTTCATATTTTTATATAAATATTCACCGTCTTTCGGGACGCCTCTGACTTATATCCAGCGCGATATTTTTAAATGGGATAAAATCTGGATTGGAATGCTGGGGACGATTACCACGGTATTCGGGATGGCGGGAGCGCTGCTTTATTACCGCTTCAGCCGGAAAATAAATATTAAAAGGTGGCTTTATTATTCGGTATTTTTAGGGGCGTTTACCACCTTAAGTTACCTTATTTATACTCCGCTGACCGCGGTGCTTTACAATATACTTTACAGCGTTTTAGGAATGTTTATTTTTCTGATGATTATGGATTTTATGGCCAGGCACTCTGTTAAGGGGCTGGAAGCGACGTCTTTTGCGCTTTTATGCAGTATTAATAATCTGGCGGATGTAACCAGCAATATCTCAGGGTCTTTTTTGCTTCCGGTGGTAGGCCTAAAATGGTTGATTGTTTTATCGGCGCTGACCAGTTTCCTTTGCCTTCCTTTAATCCGTAAAATAGATTGATGAAAGATCCGGCCAGTGGTATCCTTACACTCAAAAATAAAGGGGACGGTTCTATTTTTCTTCTCATTCTCTCAAAAAAATAGAACCGTCCCCTTTATTTGCAACATTTCTATTGCCATTTAGGTGCCGATTCTATATAATAATTCCGTGATGGAAATACTTAGACCTTATATACTTAGCTTTATTCCGCTTTTTGTGGCGGTAGACGCTGTCGGCAATATCCCGATTTTTCTGACCATGGTTGAACATGTTTCCAGGCCGGAAAGAAAAAAAATCGTCCGCGACGCGGTTTTTACGGCGGTGGCGGTGGCGGTTGTTTTTATGCTGATCGGCAAATGGTTCTTTCTTCTTCTGGGGATAACGATCTCTGACTTTCAAATCGCCGGGGGCGCGCTTTTGTTCGTGATTTCGGGGCGCCTTCTCCAGATCGGG
>JAQTRM010000114.1 GCA_028711825.1 Candidatus Omnitrophota bacterium
GCTTAAAGAATCGGCCAGGGAATAAACAATCACAAAACCTTTATCCGCGCCGCCGTCCGGCCGCGAGGAATAAACCGTCTGCATCCCGGAAGAAAGCGGAACCGGGCCGCTGACCGCCACCCCTTTTGAGGCATCCGGAATATTAAAAACAATACTGCTGTTATCGAGCATCCTGCCGTCCTGCGACTGGATCGGCGCCGGCAGCATCTGCATGATCTTGAAAGGCCCGTTAAAAAAACCGTTAATCGTTACCACCGCCCTGGCTGAAATGCCGCCTGCTCCCGCGTTTCCCGAGGGCTTCAACACCAGCGCGCTAAAACCCTCTTCGGGGGCAACAGTAACCGAAAGGTTCCCGCCGTCATTGGGGATATTCACGTAAACCTCCACCACCCGGGTAACCGGAGAGGCGGCGGAACTCACGGGATTTAAAACCAAAATCACCCTGCCGGTATAATATCCCGGCGTAAGGGTCGAGGCGTCTTTTATGCTGTAAACCAGGGTAAAAGAATCGGAGTCCCCGGCGGTATCGGAAACATAAACCAGCTCGTTATTCCTTACTACAATATCCCCGCTGGGAATACGCAGGTCTCCATAACGGTTTGAACCGCGGAACCCCCGAACCATAAAATTATCCCCGATCGTTACCGAAGGATTATCCCGGTTCCTTAAAGGGCTGTCCAGCCTCTGGCGGATCTCATAGCGGTTATTGGCGGTATCGTTTCCGGCGGTAAAAGTTATCGCGCGGGAAAAATTATTCTTGTCGAACTCCAGGCGCGAGCCGCCCTCATCAAGCGTATAATTCAGCGTATAGTAAGCAAAGGCTCCCGGCGCAAAAAATCCGGAGAACAAGATCCACAGGCTAAAAGCAGTTAGGGTAAGGGCTTTTTTCATCTTCAACATCCTATCATCGCCGGGCTTCTCCCGCAACATAAAAAAAACCGGAAAGCTTTCTATATATTCGCCTATCCGGAGTGCTGATCAGAATGTTTTAGTCGCAGGCTTTGCTTCGTAAGAACTAATCTTAATTATTTTTTTAATTTAACACTCTACGCGATAATTGTCAAGATAAATTGCTAAAAAGATTTTAAAAGGATAAAATAAGCTTGGGGGACAACAGGTTATGTTATTTCTCCGGTTAAAATCATTTCCTGGCACCCGCCCTTATCTTTTGGTATTTTCTTTACCTTATTATAATGCTCCCGGATGGAACTGCCTGTCCGCCAAGGCGGAAACCACCAATAACCAGTTGCCAAGACTGGCGCCCTATCCATTAGGTAATAGGCGCATGTTAGTTCACGGTTGGCGGTTGACAGTCGACAGTTCACAGTAAAGGCGTAAAGAGAGGAATACGCTTAAATAATTTCGGCTTTACCGCCGAATAATTTCCTGATCTCTTCCAATTTTTCTTTTTCCACGGGAAGGATATTTTTTTCCGCGGTGGCGCGGACGGGGGAATTAAGCTGGATCTTGTCAGGATTGATCCGCTCGATAACTTTCTTTAATTTCAAGATATGTTCAGGGCTGTCATTGATCCCGCGCACCAGCATCACCTCCAGCCAGATAAGTCCGGAAAACTCGCGCCTTAAAGCAACCAGCCCTTCGATAATCTCTTCAAGCTTTACTCCCGGATGCGGCCGGTCGATCTTCGCGAAACTTTCCGGGTCGACCGCGTCCAGCGACGGGACAATAAGGTCCGCCTTCAAGATGCTTTTGCGGACAGCCGGGTCTCCCAAAAGGGTAGAATTAGTGATCACGGCGATCTTTGAGCCGGTAATCTTTCTTGCCTCATCGATAAGATCTTCCAGGGCGGTATTAAGGGTCGGCTCGCCGTAGCCGGAAAAAGTAACAAACTTCAGCTCCTTCGCTTCGCGCGGATGGTCCCGCAGCCAGGATTTTAATTCCCGGATGATATCGGCAAAAGAAGCGTATTCTTTCCGTTCCAGGAAGGTCTTGCCCACCGAACCCCACTGGCAGTATACGCAGTCGAAATCGCAGACCTTGTCGCGGCTGAGATTAAGCCCCAGGGAAAGCCCCAGGCGGCGTGATTTTATCGGCCCGTAAATATAATTCATAAAAACCTCTGGTTTAATCCTTTGAAAGATCCCCGGACTTAAGTTCATCCCGGGCGCCGCTAAACTGACAGGGCGCCGCCGATCGGCAGCGCCCTGAAGGCTGTTACGATTTTCCTACCCGCTTATTTTACTTCCAATACGCAATTATGAGAACCCAGGGAATTGGCGACGCAGGAAGTGCACTGGGGGTCGTTAACCCAGTTGCCGTCGACGATAAATTTATACTCATACTTTCCGGGTTTCAGGGAAACCTTGGCCGACCAGTTGCCCTTATTATCCTTCTTGGCGGATAATTTTTTAGTATCCCATTTATTGAAAGATCCGGAGACCGTTACCTTCTTGGCGCCGGGGGAATACAATTTAAATTCCGTTAATTTACTTTCCGCTGTCCTTGCCATATCTTCCTCCTTTAAATGAGCCCGCCGCAGAATTTGCGGCGGACGAATTTACCGTAAGAATATCAGGAAACTTAGAAAACAAGAGGT
>JAQTRM010000001.1:0-2090 GCA_028711825.1 Candidatus Omnitrophota bacterium
ATGAAAGGAGATGATTATTTTGACTCAGGTAGAAGTAAAAAAAGACGAATCGTTTGAATCTGCTTTGCGGCGTTTCAAAAAAAAGATCGAGCAGGAAGGTATTTTGCGCGAAGTGCGCGACCGCAAGCATTATGAAAAGCCCAGCGAACGTAAAAGAAAGAAAGCAAAAACCACCAGAAAGTAACATGGTTTTCGCGCTTTCCACCTCTTGGAATGCTTACCGCGCTAAAGACGGCGCGGAGATGCTCTTTGAGATAAAGCAGCTCGGTTTTGCCGCTGTAGAGCTAAGTTTTAACCTTTCTTCCCGGATGCTTGAGGAAGCCGCCGGAGCGGCACGGGAACTCGGGATGAAGGTCGGGAGCGTGCATAATTATTGCCCGATCCCCAAGGGATTAACTCCGCAGCAAGCCCTGCCGGATTTTTATTCTTTGTCCTCTTTAGATGAAAAAGAGCGCGGCCTCGCGGTTAAATATTCAAAGTCCAGTATTGATACCGCCTGCCGGCTGGGAGCCGGGGCGGTAGTTTTGCATTGCGGAAGGGTGGAAATGCCCGATTCCACCCGCCGCCTGATTGATCTGTATGACCAGGGGCTTAAGGGCGGAGAGGAATTCTCAAACTTAAAAAGAGAAATGACTTTTCGCAGGGCCGAACAGGCAGGATTGTACCTGAAGCAGATTTTCAGCAGCCTGGAAGAATTAGATTCTTATGCGGAGAAAAAAGGGATACTTTTGGGGGTGGAAACCAGGTTCTATCACCGGGAAATCCCGAATATCTCCGAGATCGGCCTTAT
The DNA here is from genome assembly GCA_028711825.1 of Candidatus Omnitrophota bacterium. GTDB lineage: Bacteria > Omnitrophota > Gorgyraeia > Gygaellales > Profunditerraquicolaceae > UBA6249. The sequence continues at coordinate 791 of JAQTRM010000001.1, forward strand.
ACTTGACAAATTCCGCGGTTCACAGATCCGCTATTGGCATGATACAGGGCATGCCCAGGTGATGGAAAACCTGGGTTTTGGCAGCCACCTGGACTTCTTGAAATTGTATGGGGACAGGCTTCTTGGTATGCATATTCATGATGTTAAGGGGTGTCGAGACCACCTGGCGCCTTCAACCGGAAGCTTGGATTTCTTATCTTTAAAGCCGTATTTAAATACGGGTGTTTTAAGGGTGATCGAGGCGCACCATCCGGCATCCGCCGCGGAGCTGGTAAAGAGCCGGGAGTTTTTGTCCGGGATCTTAGATTGACCTTCAACGGTCCCGGAAAGAATTTTAATATTCCCGAGGCTTTTGCCGGGACGAAACAATGTTTCATGATAAGTTAAGAAAACCGGCGGTAGCCGGACAATTCTATCCCTCCGACAGCGGCGAGATCCGCAGGTTAATTTCTTCTTTCCTGTCCGATGAACCGTTTAAGGAGGATGCCCTGGGATGTGTCCTGCCTCACGCCGGTTATTTTTATTCCGGCCGGGTGGCGGCGGAAACCGTTTCGGGGATTAATATCCGGGACACGGTAGTTCTTTTAGGGCCTAATCATACCGGTCGGGGCGAGGTGTTCAGTGTCGCGCGGTCCGGGCGCTGGCAGACTCCTTTGGGGGATCTTCGGATTGATTCTTCGCTGGCCGGGTTGTTTTTGGCTAAGTCGGATTTTTTACGGGCTGATGATGCGGCGCATCAGGATGAGCATTCCCTGGAAGTGGAATTGCCGATCCTGCAGTATTTTAAGACCGATTTTAAGATTGTCCCGATATCCTTCGGATCGGAAGATCCGGGCGCGCTGGATGAGATTGCTGCGGCCCTGGCGGGCGCGGTCAGCGGAAACAACCTGCTGCATAAAGTAACTTTTATCGCCAGCTCCGACCTGACGCATTATCAGCCGGAGAGTGAGGCCAGGAGAAAGGACAACCTGGCAATCGAAGCGATCCTGGCGTTGGATGAAAAAGAACTTGCCGCCAGAGTGAGAAGAGAAAAGATTTCGATGTGCGGTTTTGCCCCGGTAACGGTGATGATTAAAGCCGCGAAATTGCTGGGTGCGAAAAAAGGGAGATTAGTAAGATATCAAACCAGCGGCGATGCCAGCGGAGAAACGGATAGTGTTGTGGGCTACGCCGGAATCACAATTAATTAAGCCATGGACGAAATAAAAAAACCGGAGAATAATCAAGCGCCTTCCTCGGGAGAGCCGCAGGGCAGTGGTTTGGCTTCCGACAAGCCGCAGGGCAGTGGTTTGGCTTCCGA
>JAQTRM010000001.1:2190-13741 GCA_028711825.1 Candidatus Omnitrophota bacterium
CAGGTATGGAAAGAGAACGTGGAAAAAGAAAAGCTTTCCCCTAAAGCCCCTGAAGGATTTATTCCTCCGGAACCGGATTTTAAGTTTTTTGTTACTACGCTTGCCTTACAGGCATCCATCGCTTTGGGGCATATGGCCAGTCCCGCTACCGGCAAGACCGAAAAAGATCCCGCCCAGGCTAAATTTTTGATCGACACTTTGGGCATGCTCCAGGAAAAGACCAGGGGAAATCTTACTCCCGAAGAGGCGGATGTCTTTGAAAACCTGTTGTATGAATTAAGGGTCGCTTATCTTGCCCCGGAGGAAAAACGCGATGGTTGATAAAAAATTGCTTGAGATATTGGCTTGTCCGGCATGTAAATCCGATGTTGAGCTTAAGAAAAATAAGATTGTCTGCGTGAAGTGCGGCAGGAGATATCCTGTGCGCAGGGGTATTCCGGTGATGATCATTGATGAAGCGGAAAATAGCGGAAACCGCAAGTAATCAGGGGTGTTTTAATGGCGAATAAGATATTGGTCTTGCATGGTCCCAATCTGGATCTTTTAGGAACTCGCGAGCCGGAGGTTTACGGAAGGCTCACCCTGGCCAGGATAAACCGCATGCTCCAGGTTGAAGCGAAGAGGAAAAAGTTCCGTCTGGAGATAAAACAGTCGAATCATGAGGGGGTGCTGGTAGACCTTATCGGCAAGGCCGGCAAGGCCGGTTTCCGGGGCATTTTAATTAACCCGGCGGCTTATACCCACACCAGCGTGGCGCTTCGGGATGCGGTTGCCGCCTGCGGTTTGAAAGTAGTAGAAGTGCATCTGTCCAATATCTACTCCCGCGAAGAATTCAGGCATAAGTCTTTGATCAGCCCGGTAGCGAGCGGGACAGTCCTGGGTTTTGGAGCTAAAAGTTATACCTTGGGTTTGGCGGCCCTTATTGATCTTTTGGCTGAAGTATCGATCCTAAAGTAAACCCTCAGGTTTTAGCCTTAAGGATAGCCGAAGGATTGATTTTAACCGGATAGCGAGGCCGGAAATATGAATTCCCGTTTGAGAAACGCGCATTGCCAGCTTAGGGAAAGGAACTTGGACGGTTTTTTGGTGAGCCTGCCGGCCAATATTTCCTATCTTACGGATGCTTCCTCCCGCGATTCTTATCTTTTGGTTTCCCTGAAAGGGAATGTCTATTTTACCGATTCCCGCTACACTGAAGAAGCGGGTGCTTTTTTAAAAGGTAATGCCCGCCTTAAGGAATGCAATGGTTTTGTTTTTGGGCGTATCGCCGAAGAAATCCTGAAGTTAAAGATTAAAAATGTGGGTTTTGAGGAAAGATGTCTTCCTTTCGCGGAGTTCGCCTCGCTCAATGATTTTTCCCGCGGCAAGTTTAAACTGATACCCGTTCATGGTATTGTCGAGGATAAGAGGCAGGTCAAGGACCAGGGGGAAATCCTGAAGATAAAAAAAGCGGTCCGCATAGCCGCTTCGGCTTTGAGGCATATTAAAAAATCTCTGGTTTGCGGCATGAAAGAGCTTGAAGTTGCCGCCGAAATAGAGCGTTTTATGAGGTATCAGGGCGCCCGGGGCGCGGCTTTTGAGACGATTGTCGCCGCGGGGGCCAATTCCAGCCAGCCGCACCATATCCCGGGCTCCAAAAGGATAAGATCCGGCGAACCGGTGTTGATCGACTTCGGAGCGGATTATCAGGGTTATAAATCTGACTTGACAAGAGTTTTGTTTTTGGGTAAAATAAATGTTCTTGTGCGTAAGGTTTATGATATTGTGCTTAAAGCCCAGGAATTAGCGATAAAAAGGATCGGGCCTGGCGCTGAAATGGCTGAAATTGATAGGGTTGCACGGGAATATATCGCCTCCAAAGGATACGGAGGCTGTTTTACGCATAATTTAGGGCACGGTTCCGGATTGGAGATCCATGAAGCTCCGTATATCTCCGGCAGAGAGTCCAGCGCGATCCGTCCTGGAATGGTTTTTACGGTGGAACCGGGCATATATCTGCCGGGAAAATTCGGGATCAGGATCGAGGATATGGTTTTGATAACAAATAAAGGTTGCGAGGTGATTAGTGGCTCTATCGATAAATGAAATCAAGTCGGGGGTAACGATTTTAGTTGAAGGGGAAGTATATATGTGCATCGACGCCCAGCATGTCAAGCCGGGCAAGGGCGCGGCGTTCGTGCGCGCACGTTTGCGTAATTTAAAAAGCGATAATATCCAGGAAAAGACATTCCGCGGCGAAGAAAAAATAGAAGAGGCCTACGTGGAGGAGCGTAAAATGCAATATCAGTACTCCAGCGGCGGCCTTTTTCATTTTATGGATACCGAAAACTTCGAGGAGATCTCGATTTCGGAGGATATCATCGCCGAAAAGGCTAAACTCCTGAAAGACAACCTGGAGATTGTGGGGTATTTTTATAAAGGCGTGACCTTGTATGTAAACCTGCCGAATTTTATCGAATTTACCGTTAAAGAGACCGAGCCGGGTTTTAAAGGGGATTCGTCCAAGAGTGGGACAAAACCGGCAACTATCGATACCGGAGCGGTGATTCAAGTCCCCCTGTTTATCAATGTAGGAGACAAGATCAAGGTGGATACGCGTACCGGCGGGACCTATGTCGAAAGAATCAATTAAGATTTCCGCTCGGGGGCCGGCATGCCGGCCCGTTTTGTTTTTTTGAAAATCAATTCTTCGATTACCTTAGGCTTTAGCCCGGGGTTTACTTTAGGATTGATGCTGAGCCGCTTAGATTTTCGGGTTTAAGGTGGTTTTAAGCGGCGAATGTATAAAGCAGCGATAGAAAGGAAGGGCGCGGTGAACGTTAAAGAGATCAAAGAAATGATTAATTTAATGAACGAAAATGACCTTGCTGAGCTGGAAGTGGAGAAGGAAGGTATGCGCATCCGCTTAAAGAAAACTGCCGCGGGGATCGAAGGTTTTCCTTCTCCGGCGGTGTATCAGGGGGCGGGTGCCGTTATCCCAGAGTCCAAAGCCCAAGCTCCGGCGGAACCCGAAAATAAATCCAGCGCTAAAACGGTTGAGATTAAATCTCCGATGGTGGGGACTTTTTACCGCGCTCCCAGCCCGGAAGCCCCTCCTTATGTCGAGGTGGGCCAGGTGATTGAGCCGGGCCAGGTGATCTGTATCATCGAAGCGATGAAATTGATGAACGAGATCAAGTCGGAGATCAAGGGGAAAATTCTGGAAATATTAGTCGATAACGCCGAGCCGGTCGAATTTGGTCAGTCTTTATTCCTGATCGATCCGCTTTAATCCTTTTAAAAGATGTTCTCCAAGATCCTAATCGCAAATCGAGGCGAAATCGCCTTAAGAATAATCCGCGCTTGTCATGAGATGGGCATCCGAACCGTGGCTGTCTACTCTCAGGCTGACCGTAATAGTCTGCATGTTCGCTGTGCCGATGAGGCGATCTGTATCGGCCAGGCCGCATCTTCCAGCAGTTACCTGAATATCCCCGCGATTATCAGCGCGGCTGAAATCACCGATGTGGAGGCAATCCATCCGGGTTACGGGTTTTTAGCCGAAAACGCGCACTTTGCCGAAATTTGCGCTTCCTGTAAAATAGTCTTTATCGGTCCTACCGCCGAGAATATGCGCCTGATGGGTGATAAGATGGCAGCGCGGACTTCGATGCAGAAAGCGGGCCTTCCGATTGTCCCGGGCAGCCGCGCGATCATCAAGAATAAAGAAGAAGCTTTGAAAACCGCCAAGATGATCGGTTATCCCGTGATTATCAAAGCCGCTGCCGGCGGCGGAGGAAAAGGGATGCGGATCTGCCATAATGATTTGACCCTTGTTTCCAGCCTCCTGACCGCTCAGACCGAAGCAGAGGCTAATTTCGGCAACTCCAGTGTTTATATCGAAAAATATATCGAACGTCCGCGGCATATCGAGGTGCAGATTATCGCTGACCGTTCCGGCCATGTTATCCAATTGGGAGAGCGCGACTGCAGTATCCAGCGGCGCCACCAAAAACTCCTGGAAGAATCACCTTCGCCGGTAGTGGACAGCAAGATGCGGCGGAAGCTGGGCGAGATGGTTCTTAAGGGGATGAAATCGATCAATTATTTAAGCTGTGGAACGATTGAGTTCCTTCTGGACGAGAAAACCGGTAATTTTTATTTTATGGAGATGAATACCCGGATCCAGGTTGAGCATCCGGTTACCGAAATGGTCTGCGGGATAGACTTGATCAAAGAACAGATCCGGGTGGCGTCGGGGGAAAAACTTAAATTCAGCCAGGAAGATGTGCAATTGAAGGGCGCGGCGATCGAATGCCGGATCAACGCCGAGGATCCCGATAACAATTTTATGCCTTCTCCCGGAAAAATCGAGTCCCTGATCCTGCCCGGAGGGCCGAATGTCAGGGTGGATACCCATATTTACGCCGGTTACGAAATTCCCGCTTATTACGATTCTTTGATCGCCAAATTGATCGTCCGCGGTTCTAACCGCCAGGAGGCGATCAGGGTAATGCGGAGGGCTTTAAGCGAATTTTATATCTCTCCGATCAAAACGACAGTGCCTTTTCATCTCAGGCTGATGGATAACCCGTCTTTTAAAAAAGGGGATATCTCTACACATTTCGTGCAGGACCTGTTGACTGAAGATGTCAAGGAAGATAAGTAAATCCTTTAATTTAGCCGGCGGCTATAACCGTCAACGAATATTTTAAAGAGGGAGGGGCGAAGATGGATCGAGACGAATCCCGTAACGAATTAGGAGTTTTAAGGATACATAAAAACGTAATCTCTTCGATCTCTTCGATCGCCGCTACGGAGATTGACGGGGTTAAAAAGGTGGGGAGTGATTTAAGAAGCGGGTTTATGGAACTTTTAGGGAAGAAAATTTTTTCCTCGATCAAAGTGGAGATCTCCAAGAACGAAGAGGTAAAGGTGGAGATACCCTTAATCGTTAAATACGGGTATAATATCCCGGAGGTTGCCGGCCGGGTCCAGGAAAATGTGCGCCTGGCGCTTGAAAAAATGAGCAATCTTTTGATTAAGGAAATCAACGTAAATGTCCAGGGGATAGAAAGGGGCTAACCATGAAATTCTTTACGGTTTTGGGGATCGTATTTTATGTGGCGGTGATCATGATAATCGGTTTAAGCTTGATCGTTTTTTCTTTTAATCTGCTTTTGCCCTCGGATATCAATAATCTTTTAGTCCTGGCTCAAAGCAGCACTAATTCGCGGATCGTTATGGGGCTTTCCGGATTGATCCTTATCCTGATAAGTTTTTCTTTTGCCCAGATTATCCTGGGAAAGTTCCAAAGAGAGAAGACAATCGCTTTTAATACTCCCGGCGGACAGGTTACGATATCTCTTTCGGCGGTGGAGGATCTTATCCGCCGCCTGGCGGGTGTGATTTCCGAAGTCAAGGAGTTGAGGCCTAATGTCATCGCAAGCAAAAAAGGAATTATTGTCCAGATGCGCGTGGTTTTGCGCTCCGAAGCGAATATCCCCGAATTGACGGATCGCCTCCAGGAGATGACTAAAGCAAAGATCCAGGAAGTCCTGGGTGTGGACGAGCAGATCATTATCCGGATTCATGTCGCAAAGATTTCTCACGACGAGAAGGATAATCGTAAAAAGAAAGATTTCGAGCAAGAAGAACGTTCGGCAGTCCCCTTCGGAGGATACGGCAGGGCTTAACGCGGGTTGTGTGCCGGCAGCGCTATTTAAACAAATAAGGAGGAACAGCAGAAATGGCAAGGATCGGGATACTTACAGGCGGCGGGGATTGCCCGGGATTGAACCCGGTGATCCGCGCGGTAGTGCGGAAGGCTTTATTGGAAGGTTATGATCTGGTAGGAATTAAGAACGGGTGGAAAGGGCTGGTGGAAAACGATACCATGCCTTTGGATATTAACGCGGTTTCGGGTATTCTGCCCAAAGGCGGTACGATACTGGGGACAAGCCGCACCAATCCTTACAAAAAAGAAGGCGAGCTGCAAAAAGTAAAAGATAATTTCAAAAAAATCGGACTGGATGCCCTGGTAGCGGTGGGAGGAGAGGACACTCTGGGTGTTGCCTCTAAATTGGTAAAGGATGGGATCCCTAATATCGTAGGTGTTCCTAAAACCATTGATAACGACCTTTCGGCCACCGATTACACCTTTGGTTTCGATACCGCGTTAAATGTCGCTACCGAGTGTATCGATCGCCTGCATACTACCGCCGAAAGCCACCATCGTATTATTGTGGCGGAGGTCATGGGTAGGCATGCCGGGTGGATCGCGATCGAGGCGGGAATCGCCGGAGGCGCGGATGTGGTTTTGATCCCGGAGATTCCTATTGATATCGAAGAAGTTTGCCGGATTATCAAGAAAAGGCATGAAAGAGGCAAGACTTTCAGTATTGTAGTAGTTGCTGAAGGCGCCCAGTTCAAAGACGGTTCTATGGTTACCCAGGAACAGAAACTTGATTCTTTCGGGCACGTAAGGCTGGGCGGGATCGGAGAGAACCTCGCGCAGCAGATTGAAAAAGCGACAGGTTATGAGACTCGTGTCAGTGTCTTGGGGCATATTCAAAGAGGAGGGTCTCCTACCGCTTTCGACCGGGTACTTGGTACTCGTTTCGGAGTAAAAGCGGTAGAATTGATAGTGGCCAAGAAATTCGGGCAGATGGTGGCGCTTTCAGGGAATAAGATAATTGATGTCCCGCTGTCTGAAGCGGTAAAAGAATTAAAGACCGTAGATAAGGATTTTTACGATATCGCCAAGGTGTTTTTCGGGTAACCGGTATGGCCTTGTGGCAGACACTCGGCGTTTATAAGCACCCCGCCAAAGAGGTTTGGCGGGTGTCCGCCTGTGGCGGAGTATTACGCCGGTGTGGCCTCGTGGCAGATACCTGGCGCTAATCAGCACTCCGCCAAGAATCGTGGCGGATGTCCGCCTGTGGCGGAGAATTGCGCCAGTATGGCCTTGTGGCAAGATACCTGGCGCTAATAGGAATTGCGCCAGTATGGCCTTGTGGCAAGATACCTGGCGCTAATAGGAATTGCGCCAGTATGGCCTTGTGGCCAATTGCGTCGGTGTTGCCAGAGATATATAAAATAGTCACACCCCGCGCAGATAGGTATTGCGCGGGTGTTACCCCCGTGGGTAAGGAGAAAAGATGCAGGAGAGGATAAAGGATATACTTCTGGAAAGTATTCAGGTCAAGGAAGAAATTCTGCGGAACCAGGTCGGTCAGATTGAAGTCATCGCCAGGCTTATGATCGATTGTCTTAAAAAAGACGGTAAGGTCATTGCTTTCGGCAACGGTGGTTCGGCAAGCGACAGCCAGCATATTGCCGCCGAATTGGTGGGGCGTTTTAAGAAGGACCGTTCCGCCCTGGCAGGGGTGGCATTGACCACCAATACTTCCATACTTACCTCTTTGGCTAACGATTACGGCTACGACGTGGTTTTTTCGCGCCAGATTGAAGCTCTTGGAAAAAAGAACGATGTGGTTCTGGGTATTTCGACAAGCGGAAAAGCAAAAAACGTGGCTTTGGGCATTAAACAGGCCAAAAAAATGGGAATCAAAACGGTTGCTTTGAGCGGCGGCGACGGCGGAGAAATCGTAAAGCTGGCGGATGTTTCCCTGGTTGTTCCTTCCAGGATTACCGCCAGGATCCAGGAAGCGCACATTACTATTGCCCATATCATATGCGAAATGATCGAACAGGAACTTTGCCAGGAGCAAAAATGAAGCTTCGCGGGCTAAAGCCCGCGGCTTCCCGGAGCGGAATACTGAGCGGCCATTGTTCAACCGTGCCTTCAAGAACGCGGGTTTCTGGCCGCGAATGTATAAAATCCCTTTCTTACCTGAAGAATGAGTTGTATCGTTTAAAAAGCCGGGGCAAAAAGGTTGTTTTTACCAATGGTTGTTTCGATATCCTGCATTACGGACATGTTAAATATCTGCAGGATGCGCGCGCTAAAGGAGACTGCCTTGTGGTGGCGGTTAACAGCGACGCCTCGATCCGCCGGATCAAAGGAAAAAACCGTCCGGTAGTAGGGGAAAATGACCGCCTGAAGGTTGTTTCTTCGTTGGGTTGTGTGGATTTCGCGGTTTTGTTTAACGAGGACAATCCTCTTAAGGTTATCAAGGCGCTTAAGCCCGATGTCCTGATCAAGGGGGCGGATTGGAGCAAAGACAGGATAATCGGGGCGGATTTCGTGAAAAGTTACGGCGGCAAGGTTCTTACCGTCAAGCTGGTCAAGGGCCGTTCCACTACCGCGTTGATTGAAAAGATTGTCCGGGATTTCGGCTGTTCTTTAAACCATGGATAATATTGCCCGCATAATCGACGCGAATCTGAACCGGGCCAAAGAAGGGCTGCGGGTATGTGAAGAAGTCTCCAGGTTTATTCTGGAGGACAAAATACTTACCGCGCAGCTTAAACGGGTAAGGCATAAAATTTCTTCTTTAGGCGCCGCGTTTTATCCGGTTGATAAATTACTCGGCCGGCGTAAAGTGGCAACGGACGCCGGGAGGCTTAATTCCAGCGGCGAGTTGAAGAGGCGCTGCTGCGGCGATATCTTCAGGGCTAACCTTCAGCGGGTTAAAGAGTCATTGCGGGTGCTGGAAGAATTTGGTAAATTAAAGAGCAGGCGGGCTGCGTTGGATTTTAAAAGGGCCAGGTATAAAGTCTATGAAATCGAGGAATGTTCTTTTAAAAAGATCTCATCTTTGTCCTGTTAAGATCCTCGTTTTGCGCACGCCGTTTGAGGCGGGGTTTGCCTCGTGAAAGTTCTTTCCGGCCGCCTGGCCGCTTTTAACAGGATTTACCTGATCCTGGATAAAGAGGTTTTTTCCGGCCTTTCTTTGGAAAAAAAAACAAAGCTTTTCAGCAGCCGTTCGATCGGCATTATTCAGCTGAGGGATAAAAAAAGTTCTAAGCCTGAATTGCTGAAATTCGCTCTTGAAATCCGGAGCAGGTTTGATTTTTCCGGCAAGCTCTTTATCATTAACGATTACCCGGATCTCGCGGTTGCCTCCATGGCTGACGGTGTGCATCTGGGTCAGAGTGATTTGCCTCTTAGAAGGGCCAGGGATCTTTTGGGGAAAGAGATGATCCTTGGCATATCCTGCCATACCCTGGATCAGGCTTTGAAGGCGCAGGATGACGGCGCGGATTATCTCGGGATCGGGCCGGTTTATTCTACGGCCACCAAACCGGGATGCCGCCAGATCGGCCTGCGGGAATTAAGCAGGCTTAAAGGAAGGATCCGGATACCTTATTTCGCGATCGGAGGCATCGATAAAGAAAATCTGGAGCAGGTAAAGGCCTCCGGAGGAAATCGGATTGCCGTTTGCGGGGCGGTTTTAAAGGCCGCCTCTCCCGGAGAAGCGGCGGATCAATTATTGAACAAATTAAGGAAAATTTAAAATAGAATGACACAGCTGGAATACGCGAAAAAAAACATTGTCACCGGTTTAATGCGCAAAATAGCTTCCCGCGAAGGAATGCCGTCTGCCAAACTTTGTCGTCTTATCGCTGAAGGAAAGGCGGTTATTCCCTTGAACAAGAAGCATAAGATATCGAAGCCTTGCGCGATCGGCAGCGGCCTGGCAACCAAGATCAACGCCAATATCGGGACTTCCACCGACGAGTCGCGCCTTGAAGATGAGATTAAAAAGCTTAAGGTTGCTTTGAAGTATGGAGCGGACGCGATAATGGATTTGAGTGTGGGCGGTGACCTTGAAAAGGTGAGGCGTGAAGTCTTGAAGGTTTCTACGGTCCCCGTAGGCACGGTACCGGTTTATGAAATTTCGGTAAGGGCGCAAAAAAAATATAATGATTTTATCAGGTTTGACGCGCAAGATATGCTTGAGGTCCTGGAATGCCAGGCCAGGCAAGGAGTGGACTTTTTTACCATACATTCCGGTGTTAATCGTGAAAGCCTGGGAGCGCTTAAAAAGCACAAAAGACTTATGGGCGTTGTCTCCCGCGGCGGGGCGATTACCGCCAATTGGATGGCTTCGCACGGCAAGGATAATCTGTTCTATGTGCATTTTGATGAGATCCTTGAAATCGCCGCCAAATACGATGTTACCTTGAGCCTGGGAGACGGTTTAAGGCCGGGATCAATTTTGGATGCCACCGATAAGGCGCAGATTACGGAATTAAAAAATCTCGGAAAACTAGCCGCGCGGGCCAGGGCCAGGGGTGTTCAGGTAATGATTGAAGGCCCCGGGCATGTTCCCTTAGACCAGATTAAAAAAAATATCCTTCTTGAGAAAAGATACTGCCAGGGCGCCCCTTTTTATGTCTTGGGCCCGCTGGTAACCGATATCGCCCCGGGATATGATCACATTACTTCAGCCATCGGGGGAGCGCTGGCGGCGAGTTACGGCGCGGATTTTCTTTGTTATGTGACCCCCGCGGAGCATCTGCGCCATCCTGATTCCTCCGACGTGCGTGAAGGGGTAATTGCTTCCCGGATCGCGGCGCATGCCGGGGATCTTGTAAAACGCAGGCCCGCGGCGATCGGCTGGGATAAGGATATTTCGGAAGCCCGGAAAGCCAAGGATTGGAAAAGACAGATCGCTTTGTCGATTGACCCGGAAAAAGCCAGGGATTACCGTCTTTCCAGTAAACCCAGCCTTTCCGATGTTTGCACGATGTGCGGCAGGTATTGTTCTATTAAATTAATGGAAGGGTGTGACAAGAAGTAACCGGTAATCGTTGTCAGTTCTGAGAAACGTGCCGGAAAGATAGAGATAAGGCATATTTAACCTAAAGCAGGTTTTCTCTACCTGTACCTTTACCTCTATCTAGGTAAGATATGTATCTAATGCGGGTGTAATTCAATGGTAGAATGGCAGCTTCCCAAGCTGCATACGGCGGTTCGATTCCGCTCACCCGCTTAATAAATAACAGGCAGCTTGGCAGGGTAGATGAAAAAGATCGTGTTAATATTCATGCTTCTTGGGTCAGCAGGCTGTGCGGGTGTGGATACCTATACCGGCCCGGTCCTGCCGGCTACCGTTCAATCTTCGGAACGTTCGTATCACCGGGTGGCCCCTGGAGAAACCCTTTGGAAGATCTCCCGGGTTTACGGGGTGGAAATTGACGATATCATCCGTCTGAACCATCTTACGGATAGTTCAGTTATCGAGCCTGGGCAGGCGCTCTTAATCCCGGCTGTCTCAAAAAGAGAGGAATCTCCGGTAAGGCCGGCTGGCGAAGAATTTATCTGGCCGCTCAAGGGCAGAATCATCTCGACCTTTGGCGCTAATTATCACAACCTAATAAATAAAGGGATTAATATCCAGGTTTCCCCGGGAACGGATATTTTAGCTGCCCGGGAAGGCAAGGTTGTTTTTTATTCCGCCAGCTTAGGCAATTATGGAAACACCTTGATTATCGACCATGGCGACGGTTTGCGCAGCGTTTATTCGCGTATCGCGGAAAATTTTGTCCAACCGGGAGATATCGTTCAAAAGGGCGCGTTGATCGGAAAAGCGGGATCCGGCTGCCGGGATAAAAATGTATATCTGCATTTTGAGATCCGCAAGGGAGCGCTCCCCCAGAA
>JAQTRM010000001.1:13841-27250 GCA_028711825.1 Candidatus Omnitrophota bacterium
TTGCCCCGTTAGAGGCCACGTTTGCGCGGGGGGTTACGGAAACGCTTTGGTAATTAAAGAGGAAGCGGAACTGAAATGAAAGAAAGATTTTTTGACCGTAAAAATTACCTTGAGATTCTAGAGAAGAGGGTCCTCGGCCTTAAGGAAGGGTACCGCCAGAATCTGGCTTTTATCGGCGAAGAGGGGGTGGGAAAAACAAGCATTGTCTCTAAGTTTCTCGGGGGTTTTTCGGACCCGCGGATCATAAACGTTTACCTGGAAGTACGCCCGGAATCCCTGGAGGGATTTGCCCGGAGGTTTATCGGCGCGTTGCTTTATAATTTCCTTTCCAACAGCGGGTTGTCTTTAAAAGAGGACCTGGAATATCTTGTCACTAAGTCATCCCGTTATATACCACGCACCGTAGAGCGCATTAATTTTATCCTGAACGAAATTTCCCGCAGAAAAAAAATAAATATTTTTACCGAACTTTTCGGCTTGCCGGAGCTGCTGCACCAGGAAACCGGAAAATATTCGGTTTTATTCCTTGATGAATTCCATAACCTGGAGGATGTGGGAGGGAAGAATCTTTACCGGGAGTGGAGTAAATTGTTGATGGTTTCTAAAAATACGCTTTACTGCTTGGTTAGTTCCCGGGTGTTTAAAACCCGCCTTATTCTCTCTAAACAGCTTTCTTTGCTTTTTGGAAATTTCGAAGTGATTACCATCGAGCCGTTTGATGTCCATGCCAGCGGGCGCTTTCTGGAACAGTATCCCTGCGGGTCCGTCCTGCGGCCGGAATTGAAGGATTTTATTATTAATTTTACCGGAGGATATCCGTTATACCTGGACCTTATCGCGGATGCTGTAAAGAGCGGACTGAAAAGCGCCCACCCTGAACTTCCGGAAAAGAACCAGTCGGAAAGCGCTGCCGCTCAGCTTGCCGATATCCTGGAAGGGTTGTTGTTTAACGATACGGGCATCTTGAATCAAAGATTTTCCAATTACATAAAACGTTTTCTGGACCAGGGATCGAGCAACGATTATATCTCGATATTTTACCTGGTGGCCTCCGGGAATAACCGTATTAAGGATATCGCGCATATCCTGCGCAAACAGAGGAAAGACCTTATGGTCAAGGTAAATTACCTGCTGGAACTTGACGCGATTGTCCGCAGCGGTGATTTCTTAAAGATCAGCGACAGGCTTTTTGCCTATTGGATGCGTTTTGTTTACCAGGAGAAGATGCGCTCTCTTTCTTTTGACGCCAAGAACCAGAAAGAAAAATTCCGCGACAACATTAAAGAGCTTATCTCTGAATTTTACCGCCAGTCAACCAAGACTCTTACCAGCCGCGTTTGGGAACTGCTGCAGCTATTCGACGAGGATATGGTGCAGATCGAGCGTAAAAAGTTCCGCCTGCACCATTTTCGCGAGGTAAAACCCCTGGTTTTCGGGCACCGTTTCCTGAAAGACGGCTTGCTTGGGCGTTCAAGTGACGCGCTTTGGATTATGGCAATCAAGCCCGATGCCCTTACCGAGCAGGATATCGCGGAGTTTTCCAAGGAATGCAAGAGATACCACCATAAGTCGCAGCGTAAGATCATGGTTACGCTCAAGGATATCGATCCCAATGCCAGGCTCAGGGCCCTGGAGGAAAAAGTCTGGACCTGGGACCTGAACAGTTTAAACCAGATACTTGATTTATTTTCCAAGCCTCGGGTAATTGCATGAGCCAGGGTGAAAATTTTAGTAAAGTTGAATTTCCGTCTGCTTTCGGCAGTATTGTCAGGATCGGGGTGCTTTCGGATACTCATATCCAGGATTCCCGGGCGCGCCTCCCCGCGGCGATCCTGGACGCTTTCAGGAAAGTGGATCTGGTGTTTCATGCCGGCGATATTGTCAGCCTGGGGGTGATCGATGAATTGAAAGAGGCCTGCTCCAGGGTATTCGTGGTCGCGGGAAATATGGATCAGGATCCGGTAAAGAAAAAATACCCTTCTAAACTGCTCTTGGATATTTCCGGTTACCGGGTCGGGCTTACTCACGGTTCCGGACCGGCCGCGGGGCTGCCGGAGAGCTTAAAAGTAATTTTTAAGGGCGACGGATGCGAATTGATAGTTTTCGGGCATTCCCATAGACCTTTTAACGAAGTAATGGACGGGGTATTGTTTTTTAATCCCGGCAGCGCGATGGATGCCGGCGCGGCTTATAATTCATACGGCTTAATCGAGTTAAAAAAAGAAAAAAACGGCTTCCCCCGGGAGTCCGGATTCCTTTCCGGGGTCGCGGCAAAAATAATAAGGATCTGAAGATGGACAGGCTCTGGGCTCCGTGGCGGATTAATTATCTGAGATCTAAGAAAAAGCCTTCCGGCTGCATCTTTTGCCGCGCCAAGCGCAGCAAGGGCGGCGGACAGGTGATCTTTAAATCCAGGAATACCGTCTGCCTCTTGAATATTTATCCTTATAACAACGGGCATCTTTTGATCGCGCCTTTGCGCCACGTTGCGGATCCGGACTTTTTGAGCGACGATGAGATGCTGGATATTTTTCATTCTTTGAAGCGGGCCAAAAAATTGCTGCGCAAGGTTCTGGCACCCCAGGGTTATAATATCGGTTTCAATCTGGGCGCCCAGGCGGGAGCGGGGATTACCGGTCACCTGCATTTGCATGTGGTTCCGCGTTGGGCAGGGGATACGAATTTTATGCCGGTTCTTTCAGGGAATAAGGTAATTTCGCAGTCATTACGCGAATTAGCGGGGCTTTTGAAGGATGCCGATAAACAGAACCGTTGAATTTGAAGATAAATTCCTTGCGCTTTACGCGATGAAAAGCTCCGCTTCGCGCGGGCGTATTTATGCGGAAAAGGAGCATCTTTACCGTTCCTGTTATCAGCGCGACAGAGACCGGATTATTCATTCGGCGGCTTTCAGGAGGCTGGAGTATAAAACCCAGGTTTTTGTGAATCATGAAGGGGATTATTACCGCACCCGCCTGACACACAGCATTGAAGTCTCGCAGATTGCCCGGACGATCGCCTGCGCTTTAAATCTTAACATGGATCTTACCGAGGCAATCGCGCTGGCGCATGATCTGGGACATACTCCTTTCGGCCATTCCGGCGAAGAGGTGCTTAACGATTTAATGTCTTCCGAAGGAGGATTTAACCATAACCTGCAGGGGTTAAGGGTGGTAGATTTGCTGGAAGAGCGTTATCCGGATTTTCCGGGGCTAAACCTGACCTGGGAGGTGAGGGAGGGGATTGTTAAGCATTCTTCGGTTTTTGATACCGCGGTGGCAATCAAGGAATTCAATCCCAGGAAAAAACCTTCGCTGGAAACCCAGATCGTTGATATGTCGGATGAGATCGCGTATGATAATCATGATCTTGACGACGGCCTGACTTCCGGGTTGATTAAGGAAAGCGACCTGGAAGATCTTGAGATCTGGGGAAAAATAAATAGCACGATCGACCGGAATTATGCTAAAATCAGTTCTAATTGCAGGAAATACCTGATTATTCGAGGTCTAATCAATCTGCAGGTAACTGATCTTATTATGCACACGCGTTCGGAGATCGCCCGGCTTAAAATTAAAAACCCCGCGGATGTCTATAACGCGCGTTCCAAGATCGTGGATTTCAGCGCCAAGGTAAAGCAGTTAAGGAATCCGCTGCGGAAGTTCCTTTGGGAAAAACTTTACCATCATTACCGGGTGGAACGCATGAGCATTAAAGCGAAGCGTTTTATCCGCGAATTGTTTTGTGAATACGCCGAGCGTCCCGCGCAGCTGCCTTCTGAAATACAATTGAAGATTCCCCGGATGGGAGTGCGGCGAGTGGTGTGTGATTACATTGCCGGGATGACCGACCGGTACGCTTTAGATGAATATAAAAAATTATTCAACCCCTACGAAAAAGTATAGGTTCCTGATTTCGGCGGTGCATAGTATTTACCGCCTGCTCAATTCCACTTATGAAGTGCACGAATTGATCAGCAGGATGGGCCGTCTTTTTTGTCAGTTTTTTAACGCGCAATACTGTCAGGTCGTTCTTTTAGACCTCGATAAGAAATATTCGCTGGCCAAGTGCACTATTAAGGATAATAAGAAGACCGTTCTTTATAAAAGGGCAAGGATATACGGGAGAGTGGAAGAGAAGATCATCCGGACCTCTTCGGCGTTCAGGAAGGGCAACCTTTTGGGGGTCCCGTTGATTTCCGAGGACACTATGGGTTTTGTGATTATCAGGCGTAATCCTTCCGGAGCGCCTTTTGACATCTTCGATCAGGAGATGCTGATGACAATGTCCGAACAGGCGGTGGTCGGGATCAAGAACATGCAGCTTTACGAAGAACAGCAAAGGATTGTCGTCGGCAGCATTAAATCCCTGGTGAAGTTCCTGGATACCAGAGTTTCCCGGGAGTATACGCATTCTCCCCATTTCAGTAAGCTGGTATGCGCTTTGGGCGCCGAGGTGCATTTGAATGAAAAACAGCTTCAGAGCCTTAAATACGCCAGCCTGCTGCATGACGCGGGCAAGGTTGATATTCCGGCGGCGATCCTTACCAAGACTACGAAGCTTACGGACGCCGAATACGATATTATCAAAAAACACCCGGTAAAAGGCGCCCAGATTTTGAGGCCGCTGCAGGTTTTACGCCCCGCAATCCCGATTATTATGTACCACCACGAAAAATATAACGGGACGGGGTATCCTTCTCAGCTTAAAGGCGGGCAGATTCCGCTGGGGGCCAGGATTATGTCGGTAGCCGATGCTTTTGAGGCGATGGTTTACGGCCGCCCCTACCGCCAGAGGATGGATATCTCTTCGGCGATTAAGGAGATAAAAAGAAAAAGCGGCACTCAGTTTGACCCCAAGATTGTCGAGGCTTTTTTAACGGTAATAAAAAAATTCAATAAAAAGATTTATTTGCACCAGGACGCCTAGAAGCTGGAATATTTATGCCGGAAAAACAAGGATACACACAAGAGGAGCTTTTTTCTTCGAATGACGAACGTTTCCGCCCCCGTAAGAATTTCTCCGTAAACCCGCTTTTTTTTAAGGTGCGGGGTTACGAAAAGGCTATGCTTCTGATTATGGGGCTGGTTTTGACAGGCATTATTTCTTTTTCTCTGGGTGTGGAAAAAGGAAGAAGAGAGGCCCCGGGAAAAACCGAAGCCGGGATTCGGACTGCCGGATATACTATCCAGGTCGCTTCTTTCCGGGACAAACACCTGGCGTTAAAAGAGGCGCAGATGTTGTTAAGAGACGGGTTAAACCCCCTGCTTTTTTCGAAAGGGGATTATATTATTTTGTGCGTAGGCAAATTTTCCAATCAAGATAGCGCGCAACCTTTGCTTATTCAATTGCAGAGAACCTACGCCGGTTGCCGCATAAGGAGGTTATAAAATGTCGATACACCCTTCATTAACTATTTCGGAGAAAGAAAAAAAGACGCGTTCGGTATTAAAGCGTATCGAGCGTATCAGGCAGATGCAGGAAAAAAACTCCTGGAAGGAAGGCGATGCGGTTTATGGCCTGCCCAAGATCAAGACTGTAAAGATCAAGATTAAGAAGGAAAAAGTTGAGAAGGCCGCTACTGCCGAAGGGGCAGCTTCGGCTGCAGGCGCCGCCGCGGGAGCCAAGGACGCAAAGGCACCCGCTTCTAAAGCCGCCAAGGCCTGATGAAGCGCGGCAGGGCGCTTTATTCCACGCTTAGGAATATTTTTATCCTGGCGGCGCTGGCTATTCCGGCGGCAGTTCTTGCCGCGGAACCCGTGATATTTACGGGTGAGGTTACTGCCGCGGGCGTTAACCTCCGGACCGACGCTACTGTCAGTTCGGAGGTTATTTGTGTTTTAAGTAAAGGAGATTTGCTGGAAGTTGTCAAGGAAGCTTATGATTGGTATAAAGTCCGCCTGCCCAAAGAAGCACCGTCCTATTTAAAAAAAGAATTTTTGGAATGCAACAATATCGCTTCCGACCTTGACGTGCATCCGGGAAGGTGCCTTAGCGCAACGGTTAAAGCCGAAAGGTTAAATGTCCGGCTGAAGCCGGATAAATCTTCCTGGATACTCGGGAAGGCGGATAATCTTTTAGTGGTAAATGTTGTTTCCGAAGAAGGGGATTGGTACCGCATCGAGCCGATCTACCGGAGCTACGGTTGGATTAATAAGAAATTCCTGGTGCGCAGGGAAGAGCCGCCGGAGAAAAAAGAAGATTTATCTCCCGCCCCGGCACTGGATGCGCCTCGCGCCCCGGCACCGGACGTAACGTCCCCGCAGCCGGAAGGCCAAACAGTTGTTGAGGGCAGAGTTGTCCCTTACGGCGTAGTTCTTTGGCGTAAGGCGACGCATAAACTGGTTACTTCCGCCGGAAAGGTTTACTTGCTTTGCGGGGACCGGCGGGGCCTGAACCGCTTGAATTACCATAAAGTCAGGGTTACGGGGAAATTAACCAGCGGGCAGGAAAAGAGTGCTATCCCGCTGCTGAAGGTTGATATTATCGAAGATACGGATTAAAGCTTTTTCGAAAACGGAGACAGGATGAATTTTTCAGTGTTGATACTTTCTTTTCTGGTTTCTTTCGCGCTTTTGCTGGTGGCGATGACGGTGCATGAATTTGCGCACGGGCTGGTGGCCTACCGTCTGGGAGATTCTACCGCCAGGTTAAGCGGCCGCCTGACTTTGAACCCTCTGGCGCATATCGATCCGTTTTGGACCTTTATTTTTCCGCTGATGCTTTTTATTTTTTCATCCGGCAGTTTTATTTTTGGCGCCGCCAAACCGGTCCCCGTGAATTACTGGAGCTTGAAGAATCCCAGGCGCGACATGGTCTGGATCGGCCTCGCGGGTCCTTTTGCCAACCTTCTTTTAGCCTTTTTTATTTCGCTGATTCTAAAATTTATCCCGGCTTACGGTTTAGTCTCTCATCTTTTGTTTAGTTTGCTTACGATTAATGTGGTCTTGGCTATTTTTAACCTGATTCCCGTTCCTCCTCTTGACGGTTCGAGGGTCTTGATGGGGGTTTTGCCTCAAGCCCTGGCGGAGCAATATGCCGGTCTTGAGCGGTACGGATTTATTATACTTTTTATTTTCATCTGGTTGGGTATTTTTGACCGCTTGCTTTGGCCGCTGGTAGGATTTGTTATCCGTTTGATGGGGGTGAGCTGATGCGCAGGGTAAAGGTGGAACTGGGTAAACGTTCATACCGCATATTGATCGGAGGGGGGATTTTTAACCGTTTCGGCCGGTACCTGGAAACACTGCGTCCGGGCACGGACGCTTTTATCGTGACTAATGCTTTGTTGAAAAAAAAATACGGGCAAAGAATTATCCAAACCTTATCCCAAAGCGGTTTTAATTACCGTTTTAAACTTGTCGCCGACAGCGAAAGGAGTAAATCCCTGGAGACCGCCGGTTCGGTTATCAGGGATCTTGCCGAATTTGACCGTAAGCGAAGTGTTTTTATTATCGCCTTCGGAGGGGGAGTGATCGGCGATCTTTCCGGTTTTGTCGCCTCGGTTTATAAACGGGGGATAAAATACTTTCAGGTTCCCACAACCCTGCTTGCCCAGGTGGATTCGGCAATCGGCGGCAAGACCGCGTTGGACCTGGATTCGGCTAAGAATATGGTAGGGGCCTTTTACCAGCCGCTGCTTGTTTTCAGCGAGACCGATTTTTTAAAAACCCTGGATCGGAAACAGTTCAGCTGCGGTATGGCGGAGGTAATCAAATATGCGGTGATTAAAGATCTTCGGTTTTTCAGCTTTTTGGAGGAAAGATACCGCAAGGTGATGCGGGGCGACCGCAAGACCCTGGAATCGATTATTTATTTCTGCAGCAGGGTAAAATCCGATATCGTCAGCCGGGACGAAAAGGATCTTCTCGGGATCCGGAGTATCCTTAATTTCGGCCACACCATCGGCCATGCGATTGAAGTTTCCTCGGGGTACCGGGGGTATAACCACGGGCAGGCAGTAGCTCTGGGGATGTCCGCTGCGGTAAAGTTGAGTATGCTGCTGGGAATGCTTTCGGAGGGAGAAGGGCGGCGTATCCGGGAACTCATCAAGCTTTACGGCCTGCCGGTCAGGATGAAAAAGATAGCGCTGGATAAAGTGGTCCGCGCGCATTACCACGATAAAAAATTTTCCGGGGGCAAAAACAGGTTTGTGCTTATCAAAAAGATCGGCAAGCCGGAGGTTGTGAATAATATCGCGTTGGACCTTATTAAAGAATCAATCCGCAGTATTTCTTAGTCTACGGGAGCAGCGATACCGTAATTTTCTTTCCTTTGTGATCTAATTCCACGTTTTTTTCGTTTATCGAGATTATCCGGGCGCCGTCAATTTCGGAATTATTCTTTACTATCCGGTTATTGATCAGGGCGTAGGCGTCGCGGTCCGAAAAGAAAATACCGTTGAGGATGAACTTCTGAATATCCGGCTCCGGGATTTTCGGCAGCGCCGGTTTATCATCCGGGATTTCCTCCGGCGGTTTAGGAAGGGGGGCGGGTTGGGTATTGCCGGGTCCGGGAACGGCCCTGTTTTTCTTCGGCGTGATAATAAATTTTGCCGTCCAGACGATCAGTAGAAATGCCAGTAAAACAAGCAGCGGGAGGCTGGGTTTTTTTGACCCGGGCTTTTCCGTGAGGATGTTTTTATGGAGGCTGCGCTCGGTTTTTTTTAACGCTTCATTAATGATGCTCATGCAGTTTCTCCGGGGGAGCAGGCTAATTCTTTCGCGCACCTTTTAATGATTTCCGGGCCGATATGTTTCGTTTCCGCCACAAACCCGGCTAAAAGCGCCCGGTCGCAGATCATATTGATCAGGCGGGGCGTGCCGGAAGAGAAACGGCTGATTTCGAGGATTGCCTGGTCTTCAAAATCCACCGCCGGTTTTTGCGGGTTTTTTATCCTGTATCCGGCAGAAGCTACCGTCAGGCGGTAGCCGATATAGTCTTTGATTTCATCGGTATCCAACGGCAGGATATGGTATTTTACCATCACTCTTTGCTTAAGCTGCCGTAGTCCGTGCATCCGGAGGCGGTCTTTTAATTCCGGCTGCCCCACCAGGACCACCTGCAGGAGTTTTTCTTTTTCCGTTTCCAGGTTTGAAAGCAGGCGGATCTCTTCCAGTAAAGCGGGGGTCAGGTTTTGAGCTTCGTCGATAATCAAGGCCAGGTTGTTCCCGGAAGCGGATTGGCGTAAAAGGAATTTGTTCAGCCGACCGATCATCCCGAGCTTGGTCTTGTCGCCCGCCCGGATTCCGAAATCCTTGATAATGGATTCCAGAAGCTGGTCTGCTGAAAGGGCGGGATTAAGGATGAAAGCGGTTTTTATGTTTTTGGCGGCCCGGCTGAGGAAAAAGCGGCAGATCGTTGTTTTTCCGGTGCCGATCTCTCCGGTAAGAACGATGATCCCTTTTCTTTGAGATACCCCGTAAACCAAATGGGCAAGCGCCTCTTTATGCTTTTTGCTTAAAAAGAAAAAAGCGGGGTCGCTTGTTACGTTGAAAGGCTGTTCTTTGAACCCGTAGTATCTACAGTACATTTTTTCTCTCGGTTATTTTATTCCGCCGGATGGGGACGCCGCTGATATTATAACAAAAGCCGGGATTTTGTAAAGTATTGACATCCTTGGTAATATATGATATATTTTGCCTAATGTCCGGACAACAGCAGAGGGAAAATCGTTGTTTCCCCAGGTTGCCGTTTCACTCCAAGGTGCGTTATCAGCTGAGGGGGAAGCCTGTTTTTGACAGCGGTATCAGCAGAGATATCAGCTGCGGCGGATTACGGCTGACCAATGAAGAGTTTATCCCCGCCTCAACCCTGCTCATGCTTGAAATAAACGTCTTGAACCGGGTTTTGAAACCGGTAGGAAAAGTAGCTTGGTCGGTACCGCTGGCGCATTCTCATCGCAGCCAGACCGGGATAGAGTTTGTAGAGTTCGACATCCGGCAGCGCGGTTATCTGAATGATTTTATCAATATGCAAAACGTCAAATTTTAGACGAAGGAAAGGAAAATCTCATGGCAGCTAAAGAAGTAAAAGAAGGTGCGGCGGAAGGCGAGGCAAAACCTGTAGTGGAAAAACAGACTAATTGTCTGGCTTGCAATAAATTGATTAAGAAGCTAAAACGTTATTACCGCGACGGCAAGTTTTATTGCAGCAAGAAATGCTGGCGCGCATTTATTAATAAGTCCAAATCGGAAGAAACGAAATGACCGAGAACGGCAAAGAGCGCCGGCTGCATCCCCGCCTGGCGCATAAGTTACCCCTGAACCTGGCGGTTAACGGCTATGATTTTTCTACCGTTTCCCATAATATCAGCAGTGTGGGGGCTTACTGTCATCTGGACAGATATATGCCGCCTTTCACCAAGATTTCCGTAAAGTTAAGCCTGCCGGATCGCGATCAGGCAGGAAAGAATACGATTGTGGAGTGTAAAGGGGTAGTGGTGAGGACCGAAGACGAGGCGAAGGGCGGGTTCAACCTGGCGATATTTTTTAACCAGATGCGCCAGGATCAGCGTAAAAAGATCGCGCGGTATATCAGCCAGTTTCTTCCTTAATCCTAAATTGAGCAGGATCCGGCGCCGTATTTTCAGGGTAAAATTAATAATCGGCTTCATCTATAAAGATGAGGCTGTTTTTGTAAAGGCCAGCCGGAGGCTTAAGGAGAGTTTCGGCCGGATGGATTTTTTGTCAGAAGAAATGGCTTTTGACTGCACGGATTATTACGAAAAAGAGATGGGAAAACCCCTGAAAAGAAGATTTGCCAGTTTTTCAAGGCTTATACCTATCCAGGATCTATCCCGGATCAAGCTTTATACTAACCGCCTGGAGAAGAGATTTTCGGATGGGAAGTCCAGGCGGATCAATATTGATCCCGGTTATCTTGACGCGGCTAAGGTGGTGCTGGCGACGACTAAGGATTACGCGCACCGGATATTTGTGGGTAAGGGTATTTTCGCCGAGATCACCCTTTCATTTAAAGGAAATTCTTTTCTGCCCAATGAATGGGCTTATCCGGATTACCGCCGCAAGGAGTATATCGATATTTTTAACCGCATCAGAGTATCTTACATACCTTAATGTCGGACTATCCGGGATACCTTGGTTCTTATCATAGCGGAAAGCTGGAGATAATTGCCAGGGAGTTATTCTTGTCTTTGTCCTCCTGTGAGATCTGCCCCCGCAGTTGCAAGGTTGACCGCTTGAAAGGCAGGCGCGGTTTTTGCAAGAGCGGCGTTCTCCCGGAAATTTTCAGTTATATGGTTCACCGCGGGGAGGAACCTCCGGTTTCCGGCACAAAAGGAAGCGGCACGATATTTTTCAGCCGCTGTAATATGTCCTGCGCCTATTGTCAGAATTATGAATTCAGTCAGCTGGGTAAAGGCAGGAGATACGGGGCTAATCAGCTGGCGCAGGTAATGCTTCAGCTGCAAAAGCTGGGGTGCCATAACATCAATTTAGTTACTCCTACGCATTTTCTGCCCCAGATATTAAGGAGCCTCCAACTTGCCGTGCAGGGGGGATTAAAAATTCCCCTGGTTTACAACACCAGCGGATATGAGACCCCTGAAGTGATCAGGCTGCTTGATGGTATTGTCGATATCTATTTGGCGGACAGCCGCTATGGCGACGACTCGGCTGCGGGTAAAATTTCCAAGGCTCCGGATTATGTGGAGTTTAACCGCGCCTCGCTTAAGGAGATGCAGCGGCAGGTGGGAGTCGCGCAGTTCGATGAGGAAGGCTTGATCCGCAAGGGGCTGATCGTCAGGCACCTGGTGCTCCCCGGAGGAGTTAGCCGTACCGCGGAGGTAATGCGTTTTATCGCCGAGGAGATTTCCGCGGATACTTATGTCAGCCTGATGAGCCAGTATCTGCCTTATTACCTGGCGGGGGATCATCCGGAAATAAACCGCCGCTTAAGGAAAGAGGAATACCGGCAGGCCCGGGATATCCTGGAGGAATACGGCTTGCTTAACGGTTGGGTCCAGGAATCCTACGGGCAGGAGAGGTTTGCCGGGGTGTATATCAGGCCTAGATAAAAGATGTTTGGAAAAAATGTATTAACGCGAAGCGGCAGGTATTTGATCGATAAACTGATTAAGATCAACGACACTCCGCAAAAAATTTCACTGGGAGTGGCTTTAGGGGTATTCGCGGGTTTTTTACCCGGGACCGGCCCGGCAGCAGCTTTATTCCTGGCTTTTATCTTTAAAGCTAATCGTGCCGCGGCTTTTCTAGGGGGGTTGCTTACTAATACCTGGCTATCGATTATAACTTTTGTCTTGGCAATAAAAGTCGGTTCTGTTATACTGAACACGGACTGGCGGAATGTGCAGTATCAGGTGCGGAGCTTATTTCATGATTTTACCTGGACTAATTTATTCAAGCTTTCCGTAATTGAAGTAATCCTGCCGGTGGCACTCGGTTATCTAATCATTGGTATATTCCTGGGAACGGTAAGTTATTTTATCAGTTTGGCGATTATCCGGAGGAATTTCCATGGAGATTAAACAGTTTACCGGCAAGGTCCGGAGTGATTTTAACCGTTTGATAAGCTTGACGGGCATCATACCGCTTTTGGTCTTTATTTACCTGATCGCAGTCAAGATTTCCTCTTTTGAGGCTTTCTCCGGCCAGGCCGGCTACATCACTGCCGCTACGATCGGGGTTTTTACCATGGGTATCATCGTGGGGCGCAAGATGCTGGTTTCTGTGATTATTAAGTTGATCGACGATAACCAGAAAATATTGAGCATGCAGCGGGAGTTGATTGAAAAGAGCCGCCTGGCGGCGATCACCGAAACGGTCCTGGCCTTGGGGGACCAGATAAATAATCCTCTGTTAACGGCCAGCGGTAACCTTGAACTGCTCAGCCTTGAACTCGGCGATCCGAAAGAATACGGCCGGGCCGCCGACCGCGTTAAGACGGTGCGCGAAAGCCTCCAGCGTATATTGCGGGTCACGGAAAAGATGTCGAAATTGACCCGTCCCGAGCTGGCTACTGTTGCAGGCGACATTAGAATGATTGATCCTGATAAATCCGAATAAGTTTAAACAAGGGGGAATGATGAAAAAGCTGGTTTTATTGAGACATGGTGAAAGCGCCTGGAATAAAGAGAACCGTTTTACCGGATGGACGGATGTGGACCTTTCGGAAAAAGGCGTGGAGGAGGCCAGGCGGGCCGGAGAAGTCCTTAAAAAAGAGGGATTTGTTTTCGATCTGGCTTATACCTCGGTATTAAAGAGGGCAATCCGCACTCTTTGGCTGGTTTTGGATGAAATGGGGCTTCTGTGGATACCGGTCCAAAAATCCTGGAGGCTTAATGAGAGGCATTATGGAGCTCTGCAGGGTTTAAATAAGTCGGAAACTGCTTTAAAATACGGGGAAAAACAGGTTTTAGTTTGGAGGAG
>JAQTRM010000001.1:27350-42755 GCA_028711825.1 Candidatus Omnitrophota bacterium
GGAGAATCGCAGGCCAGGAACCGGTATACTTATTTTTCTTCGGTGGCAAAAAAAGCGGGGTTTGAGCAGATCTCCCGCATTTTTCTGGAAACGGCGGAGAATGAAAAAGAGCATGCCAAGGTGTTTTTTAAATACCTGGAAGGCGGGGATGTGGAGATCACCGCGTCTTACCCCGCAGGCGCGATAAAGGATACAAAGTCCAACCTTGAGGCGGCCGCGGCCGGGGAAAATCTGGAGTGGACGACGCTTTACGCGGATTTCGGCAAAGTCGCTCACGACGAGGGTTTTCCGGAAATAGGACGTTCTTTTGAACAGATCTCAAAGGTGGAGAAGTTTCATGAGTCCCGTTACCGCAAGCTGGTCGATAACCTTTCCAGGGATGAAGTGTTTAAGAAAAAAGACGGTGTGAAGTGGCACTGCATTAATTGCGGTTATGTTTTTGAAGGTAACCAGGCCCCCAAGGAGTGCCCTTCCTGTAAACATCCGCAGGCGTATTTCGAAGTGCTGGCGGAGAATTATTAAACCCGGAATTTACCGGCATGCAGATTGCGAAAGGAGAAGCGATGCTCAAAATCTTAAAGGTGGGGGTTTTGTCCGCGGGGCTGTTCATCTGTGCCGAACTTTATGCCCAGCCGCAGGAGATGCCGGCGGTAAACCCGGAATTTAAAAATATCGACCTGAATAAGGATAATTATATTTCGGCCGACGAGATGCGCACTTATCAGTCCCGGAAATTTAAAGAGCTTGACCGTGACGGAAGCGGGGATCTGGAATCCTCCGAACTAAAAAATGAGGGGGCCGCGCTGCATAAGAATGCGGATTTAAATAATGACGGCAAGGTCAGCGCGGATGAGTCTGACCGCCAGTTCAGGGAATACTTCCGCCAGATGGATAAAAATAGTGACGGGCAGGTAAGCGAGGCTGAATACACGGATTATTGGAAGTTGATATATAAGTTTTAAGAAATCCTTTTTATCTTCTTCGCAATTACCCCCTCCGGGTAAGATAACTGCAATAAACTTCATAAGGATTATAGATGATCTCTGTTATTGATGTGACATTGGAATTCGGAGAACGTAAGCTTTTCAGCGGGGTAAATCTCGTTTTTTCCTCCGGCAATTGCTACGGCCTGATCGGCGCCAACGGGTCGGGCAAGTCCACTTTTTTAAAGATCCTCTCCGGGGAGATAGAGCCCTCCAAGGGTGAAATTTCCGTCGCCCCCGGTAAGCGCATTTCAGTTTTAAAACAGGACCAGTTCGCTTTCGATAAATTTTCGGTAATTAATACGGTGATTATGGGCCATAAGCGCCTTTATGAGATTATTACCGAGAAAGAGCGTATTTACGCCAAGAATCCCTTCACTGATGAAGACGGGATGTATGCTTCGAAACTTGAGGAAGAGTTTAGCGAACTGGACGGCTGGAACGCGGAAAGCGATGCGGCGAAACTTTTGAGCGACCTGGGGATCGAAGAGTCTTTGCATCTTTTAAAGATGGAAGAGCTTGAGGCCGGCCTGAAAGTGCGGGTATTGCTTGCACAGGCTTTGTTCGGTAATCCCGATATACTGCTTTTGGATGAACCCACCAACCATCTGGATGTGGAGACCTGCATGTGGCTGGAGGAATTCCTTTGTGAATTCCAGAATACCGCGATCGTAGTTTCCCATGACCGGCACTTCCTGGACAAGGTTTGCACCCATATCGCCGATATTGATTACGGGAAGATCAAACTTTATCCCGGGAATTATACATTCTGGTCGGAGGCCAGCCAGCTTGCCGCCCGCCAGAGAAGCGAAACAAACCGTAAGATCGAGGAGCAGCGCAAGGACCTGAAGGATTTTATCATGCGTTTCGCCAATAACGCCTCCAAGGCGCGCCAGGCGACCAGTCGGAAGAAAATCCTGGAAAAGCTTACCCTGGATGATATCGGCCCCTCTTCGCGTAAATACCCTTATATTAATTTTGAGCCTTTCCGTCAGGCGGGAAATGATATCTTGAGTATCAGTAATCTTTCCAAAAAAAGCGGGGATGATTTTATGTTTCAGCGGCTTAATATTACCATCCACCCCGGGGATAAGATCGCTTTCGCCGGCCCGGACGGGCTGGCCAAGAGTATGCTTTTTAAGGTTCTAACGGGCGAAGAGCCGGCGGATGAAGGAGGATTCAAATGGGGGGCTTCGACCCGCTGGGCGTATTACCCCCGGGATAATTCGGCTTTTTTTGATTCCCGGCTTTCGATCGCCGACTGGCTGCGTCAATTTTCCCCGAATACCGAAAATGAGTTTATCCATTCTTTTCTGGGGAGGATGCTTTTTTCCGGGGATGAGTCCTTAAAACCTGTAAATGTCCTTTCCGGAGGAGAAAGAGCGCGCTGCATGTTCGCCCGGATGATGGTTATCCAGCCCAATGTAATTATCCTGGATGAGCCGACCAACCATCTGGACCTGGAGTCGATTACCGCATTAAACCGCGGCCTGGATAAATTCTCCGGGACGGTACTTTTTTTATCGCATGACCATGAACTGGTCCAGACGGTAGCCAACCGTATCATTGAGTTTACCGCTTACGGCTGTATCGACAGGATCAGTACGAGTTTCGATGAATACCTTGCGAACGAACAGGTTAAGGAGCAGCGTCTTAAACTATACCGTCCTCCTTCCGGGTGACCGGGAAAAACGGGGATTCTGGCAGATGAGAATTTGGGATATTCCTCCGGAAAAGCTATGCCGCAATCATCTGCTGGGAGAGCATCGCGAGCTGCACGCGATCTGGAATATTTTAACCCTGGGCAAGAAGGGGTATTGTCGGCATCCGGAGACGCTGCGCTGGAAGGGTAAATTGAAAGCGCTTTTCCTGAGACATCGTAAGCTGGTAAACGAGATGAAGGCGCGCGGGTATTGTCATTACAGCGACTTGCCTGCAGGCCTGGCAAAAGGGAAAAAGAATCAGGATAAATTTGTGGATTCCGTCGAAGAACAGCTGCGAATATTGAAAAATAAGAGATGTAACTGTGTTATATCCTGAAAATCGCTTCCCTAAATGCGGTGTCGTAAGCGGGGTATTTTTAAGCCTTTCGCGTAAGAAAAATCCGATACGATTATTGTTGACAAGCAGTTCCTTTATGCTAACATAATCTAAATTTTTTGATTGGCCTCTTGAGAGGGCCGATAATTTTCAGTTCAACGAAGAGTTTGTGTTTGAGGCAGCGAAGCCTCGTTTTTTCAAAACGTTTTTTGAAAGGAGAATGTAAATGAAGTTCGACCTGTTGTTGCTGGCGCCGGTAGGTTCTATCCTTGCTTTGAGTTTTGCTTTTTATCTGGTTTTAAGCCTTCTTAAAATGGAAGAAGGGACGGATAAAATGAAGGAGATCGGAGAGGCTGTCCGCGTGGGCGCGCGCGCTTATTTGAAACGGCAGTATCTCGGTGTTTCGATATTCTTCGTGGTGGTTTTTTTCATCCTTTTAGGGATGGCGTTGAAAAATTATCTGGTTATTTTTGTGCCTTTTGCTTTTCTGACCGGAGGTTTTTTCTCCGGTTTATCGGGTTTTATCGGGATGACCGTTGCTACCCAGTCTTCCAACCGTACCGCTCAGGCCGCTTCCAAGAGCCTGAATTCAGGTTTAAGGGTGGCTTTTTCCAGCGGCGCGGTAATGGGGCTTACGGTAGTCGGCCTCGGCCTCCTGGATTTAAGCATCTGGTATTACTTCCTGGATTGGTATTATTCTTTTAATCCTACGCCCCTGGGGACGGAAAAGATCGCCGCGATTACCTCTACTATGCTTTGTTTCGGGATGGGCGCCAGCTCCATGGCGCTTTTCGCAAGGGTGGGCGGCGGTATTTTTACGAAAGCCGCCGACGTGGGAGCGGATTTGGTAGGTAAAGTGGAAGCAGGTATTCCTGAAGATGATCCGCGCAATCCGGCGGTAATCGCCGATAATGTCGGGGATAATGTCGGGGACGTCGCGGGAATGGGGGCGGACCTTTATGAATCTTATGTCGGTTCGATCGTCGCTACTTCCGCATTAGGAGTTGCCGCAGGCCTGGGAGTTTCGGGGGTAACCGTGCCGATGGTAATGGCCGCGGTGGGCGTTGTTGCTTCCATTATCGGGACGTTTTTCGTTAAAAGCGGGGAAGAAGCGAGTCAAAAGGTTCTTTTGAAGGCCTTGCGTAAGGGAGTATTTGTGAGTTCTTTCCTGGTGGCGGTATTTTCTTTTTTCTTGATCAGGACCATATTGGGTGTGGAACATCTGGGTGTTTACTGGTCAGTTCTTTCGGGGCTGGTTGCCGGGATGCTGATCGGTTACTGCACTGAGTATTATACTTCAAGCGGGTTTAAGCCCACCCGCACTATCGCCGAGGCTTCTTTGACCGGCCCGGCAACCGTAATTATCGGGGGGATCGCGGTAGGTATGATGTCGACCGCTTTCCCGGTGATTATCGTCTGCTGCGCTATTATGGCGAGTTTCTTTTTATCCGGCGGCGCGGCGAATTTTAATGCCGGGCTTTACGGTATCGCGATATCGGCGGTAGGTATGCTTTCTACGCTCGGGATTACGCTGGCTACCGATGCCTACGGGCCGGTGGCGGATAATGCCGGCGGTAACGCGGAGATGTCGAAACTCCCCTCTGAAGTGAGAAAACGTACCGACGCGCTGGATTCCCTGGGGAATACTACCGCGGCAACCGGCAAAGGTTTTGCGATCGGTTCGGCGGCTCTTACGGCGCTGGCGTTGATTGCCGCTTATAAGGATCAGGTCATGATCTTTGGCAAGGATATTGTGGGGAGCATGTTGAATCCTGCGACGCTGGTGGGTTTATTTCTGGGGGGTATGCTGCCGTTTTTATTCTGCTCAATGACAATGCGCGCGGTAGGTAGGGCTGCGGGAAAGATCGTGGTTGAGGTCCGCCGCCAATTTAAGGAAATTATCGGGTTAATGGAGGGGACGGCTAAACCGGATTACGCCCGTTGTGTGGATATCGCTACCGCGGCGGCGCAAAAGGAAATGATCGCTCCGTCGCTTTTGGCGATCTCCGCGCCGATTATTGTCGGAGTGCTGGTTGGGGTGGAAGGAGTTACCGGCCTGCTGGTAGGGGCCACGGTAACCGGATTCGTTCTGGCGGTAATGATGGCTAATTCCGGAGGCGCCTGGGATAACGCCAAGAAATTCGTGGAAGAGGGCAACCACGGAGGAAAAGGTTCAGCGGCGCATAAGGCTACGGTGGTTGGTGATACGGTAGGGGATCCTTTTAAAGATACCTCCGGGCCAAGCCTTAATATATTAATCAAGTTAATGTCGATGGTTTCCATCGTTTTCGCTTCCTTTGTAGTTAGGAATTCATTGATCAAGTAATAAGTTAAAGTAAACAAAAAAACGCTTCTCCTGTAACCGGGAGGAGCGTTTTTTTTTGTTTTTGTTTCTAGCTGATAGCTGACAGCTGAAGGCTGATAGCAGAAAGCTGAAACGGGGATTGATTTTAGTGTTTTTAGTATTATAATAGACCTGATGGACGATTTGGAGTTTATCCAAAGCTGCCTGAGAGGAGAAAAGCAGGCCTGGTCTGATTTCATCCTACGTTATTCCCGCCTTATCTATAACTATATTTACAGCGTTTTGACAATCCAGGGATGCAGGCTTTCCCAGGGTGAAGTCGAAGATATTTTTCAGGAAATATTTCATTCCTTAATCAAAGATAACTATAAAAAACTTTCCACTTACCGGGGCAGGAACGGCTGTTCGCTGGGGAGCTGGCTGCGGCAGGTGACAATTAATTTTACGATCGACTACTTGCGCCGTTTAAAACCGGCTGTTTCTATTCACGCCCAGGAAGAAAACGGCGGTTTGCAGGATACTCTTTCCGACTCCAACCCGGGGGCGGCCCAGTTTTTAAACAGTGAAGAAAATCGCCGGACACTGGAAAAGTGTATCGGATCGCTTGAACTGGAGGAGCAGTATTTCCTTGAATTGTTCCTGAACCAGGAACTGGACCTGGATCAGATCAAGGAACATCTCCGGCTTAACCGCGGGGCGGTAGATATGCGCAGGAGCAGGATATTGCGGAAACTGCGGGATTGTTTCAGGAAAAAAGGTTTTCTGGGATAGGCATTTTTTAATTCTTATTGTTCCGGAGGCGGCAAAATGGATAATTTTGAACGGACGGCGAAGCTGATTTACCGGCAAAGGAAGTCGGCGCATCCTTTTACCGGAAAGAAGCATCCGGATGAAGAAAAGCTTTCATGTTTTCTTGAAGGTAAGCTGGATCCCGATGAAATGAAGTCGGTGCAAGAGCATCTGGTTGAATGCGAACTCTGTTCAAGATACCTAAGTGTAGAACTTAAGACAGAGGCGCATTTAAGCCTGGATGTGCCGGAGAACCTGCTTGAGAAGGTCAGAAAAATGGTGCAGGAGAATATCCGTGTTAACCTGCTGGAAGTTGCCCTTCTGCTGAAGGAGGGTATTTTTAAGATTATCCACACTACCGGGGACGTGCTTTTGGGCCAGGAATTGGTCCCCGCGCCGGTCCTGCGGAGCAGGGAAATAAGTGAATTCAAGGGAGAGGTCAGTATAATTAAAGATTTACGCCAGATTAGAATCCTGGTTAAGGTCCGGCAAAAGTCCGGCAGCGCGTTTGATCTTCTCCTTGAGGCTAAAGACCGCCGGAATAGCGGTAAGCGTAAAAATTTACGCGTATCTTTATTCAAGGAAGGGTTGGAATTAGAGTCATATTTTAATAATTCCGGGATTTTTTTGTTTGAGAATCTTTCTCCGGGAGATTATCTTGTTGAAACCAGCTGTCGCACCCGAAGGGAGGCGATGATTGAATTAAAGGTAGCGGTTTGATCTTATGCCCTGCGCCGACCCTCTGGTTTTAGAGGTTTTTAAATATAAAAATTCGCTGAAGAGTTGTCTTTTCCGCCAGGGTTCGCTTTCCCCCACTTTGCGCCGTTACAGCCAGGTGGGGGTTTCTTTTTCCGAATTAAGATATCTTGCCCTGGAAACGGTCGGCATTCTGAATCGTCCTTATGATGAAGGAGCAGGAGGCGTTCACCGGTTAAAAAGCCTGCAGGAAACAGGCAAATTATTATGGGATTATCTATTCAGCCGCTCTATCAAGGAGCGGCTGAAAGAAAGCCCCTCTTGCATACTGACTCTTTCTCTGGATGCGGAATTAATCTATCTTCCCTGGGAATTGGTTTTTGACGGGGCGGATTTTTTAAGCCTTAAATTCGGGATGGGCAGGGTAGTGCGCAGCCGGGGGGACTCTTTCTTACTGCCATATCGTAATCCCGCGCAAAATGCCAGAATGTTGATTTTAGCCGACCCTACGGGCGATTTAAAGTCAGCCTACCGCGAAGGGGTGATTATCAAAAAGCAGGTTTCTTTACGCAATAAATCCAGGGTTCAGGCGGATTTTAAATCTACCAATATCGACAGGTATTATGCCAGGAACAATATCTGTAATTATGATATTGTGCATTTTGCCGGACACGGTGATCATGGCGGCCCGGGGGGAGGGGGGTGGATTTTTAAAGACGGGTCATTCGGCCCGGGGGATATATTTAAGATGAGGCAGGGTTGTAATTTCCCGGCGCTGGTATTTTCCAACGCCTGTCATACTGCGGAGTCAGTTCTCGCGCGCGTAAGGTTCGATTATCAACGCGATAGTTACGGGATGGCGGGGGCCTTTTTGTCCGCCGGAGTCAGGCATTATATCGGCGCGATCCGGAAAGTGGAGGATAATGCCGCGCTGGTATTCGCGCGCGAGTTTTACCGCGGCATGGTTTCCGGCAAGGAGATGGGAGAATCTTTGAGGCTCGCGAGGGTGAAGCTGAAGGAGGAATACGGATTAAGAAGGATGTATTGGGTGAATTATCTGCTTTATGGAGATCCGGGGTTCATTTTTTTTAAACCTTTGCGTCAACAAAAACACGTTTCTGAGATAGGTAAAACCGGCGGCAATAAGTCTTCCAGGAGGCTGGGGGCTATTTTTATATGCTTAAGCGCGGTTTTGGTTTTTGGCATTCCCAAGAACAGCACCGAAGAAATAATGTTGTATTCAAACGCGTTAAATTATTATCGCCGCGGTGATAATCGGCAGGCGCTTATTTTCGCCCAGCGGCTTATGAGGCATAACGCGGATTTTCTGGATGGGTACCCCTTGATCGCCGATTCCTACCGGTATCTTGGAGATCAGGATAACGCTTTAAAATATTATATTTATTATTTGTTTGAAAGCAGAAAAATGGGCAGTCAGGCGCATCTTTTACGTTCTTATATTAAACTTGGATGGTTTCTTCAGGTTAACGGCAGCAGTGAAAACGCCCGTAAGTTTTACGATAAAGCCCTGGAATTAAGCAAAAGCACAAATGATAAAAAGAATGAAGCCCTGGTTTTAAGAAAGCTGGCTGCCTGGCATGCCGACCGGGCGCGCTATGAAGAAGCGCTGGATCTTCTGGCCAGGAGTATTGCCATAAATATCGAATATCACGCCGACCCCGAAGATTCTGAAAACCTGGCGCGTGATTGTTTTGCTATCGGGACGTTATTGATGAAAAAAGGGGATTATGAAACCGCGGGAATCTTTTATGAGAGGAGCCGGAAGATATTCGAGAGCCTAATGCTGAATAACGACCTGAGGGATTGTTATTATAACTTAGGAAAAATATATAGAAGCCGGGGGCTGTATTCCAGGTCGCTGGGTTATTATTTTAAAGGGCTGCGGATCGATATTAAGAACGGTTATCTCGCCAACCTGGCGGGCGGGTATATTATGGTAGCGGGAGTTTACGCGGATATGGGGGACCTTAACAATATGGAAAGATACCTGAAAAAATCGATTGTTCTCTCGAAAAAAACAAATAATCTAATGGATCTCTCCGGGGCAAGTTACCGTTTGGGTTTGTTATATAAGAAAGAAGGCAGGGATGATTTGTCCGAGAAGTATTTATCCAGGGCGCAAGAAATTTACCGGTTAACAACCCCTGATGAATGCCGGGGGATCCGTAAAAGAGCCTGCGAAATTAAGGTCCCCGGTGATTGAGCGCGCCTTTTAAAATAATTCTTGACAAATCACTATTTTGGCTATACTCTACTATATTGATAGGGTTAGTAGAGTAGGGTTAAAAACCGGAGATTTGCGGGTTATATGCTCGTGAAGGGGATAAAATGAGGATTACTTATAAAGGCGATTACGCGTTGAAAGCTTTATTGGACCTGGCGCTGCATTATGAACAAGGGCTGTCTACGATAAACGATATCGCCGGCCATATCGACGCTCCGGTAAAGTTCCTGGAGCAGGTCCTTCTGGATCTTAAGAAAAGCGGATTTGTCGAGAGTAAGCGCGGCAATGTGGGAGGGTACCGTTTGGCCAAGGACCCTTCCGATATCACCCTGGGCGAAGTGATCCGGCGCATTGACGGCCCGATCGAACCGATCGCCTGCGTAGAAAAGAATTATTCCGATTGCGTCGATCTTCAGCGTTGTGTTTTTAAGGGTATTTGGAAAAAAATTTCTTTTGCGGTTTCCGGGATAGTGGATAATATAAGTTTCGCGGATCTGGTTAAACAGGTAAAATCGGAGCGGCAAGCGCTGGTTTACGCGATTTAAATCACGCGTTATATTTTTTCCAAAAAATAAAGACGGCAATTAAGGGAGGGCAAAATTGAGCAAAATCGATAGAAAGCTGAAAATCGAAAGTTTAGCGGTGCATGGCGGCCAGGAACCTGATCCGGTTACCGGCTCCTGCGCTGTCCCGATTTACCAGACCGTCGCATATAAATTCAAGGACAGCGATTACGCTGCCGATCTTTTTAGCCTGCGGCAGGCCGGCAATATTTACGGCAGGCTGATGAATCCCACTACCGATGTTCTGGAAAAACGCATTGCGCTTATCGACGGAGGAGCGGGGGCGCTGGCTGCCTCCAGCGGACAGGCGGCAATCACCCTGGCGCTTTTAAATATCGCGCAGTCCGGCGATGAAATAGTTTCGGCGGATAACCTTTACGGCGGGACGTATACTTTATTCCATTATACCTTCGCCCGTTTCGGGATAAAGGTTAAATTTGTAAAATCCAATGATCTTAAGGCAATCCAGGGCGCGATTACCGCTAAAACCAGGGCAGTTTACGCCGAGTCGGTAGGCAACCCCAAGCTTGATGTCGCGGATCTTGAAGGGATTTCGGAAGTGGCGCATAAAAACGGCGTTCCTTTTGTGCTGGATAATACCGCCACGCCTTACACCATCAGGCCGATCGATCACGGGGTAGATATTGTGGTTTATTCGGCGACCAAGTTTATCGGAGGGCACGGTACAACCTTGGGCGGACTGATCGTCGACGCGGGCAGGTTTGACTGGGCTAACGGAAGGTTTCCGCTTATTGCCGGCCCCGAACCGAGTTACCACGGCCTGGATTTTACGGAAGCTTCTAAAAGCCTGGGAAGCGCCCCTTATATTCTTAAAGCAAGGAGCACTATCCTGCGTGATACGGGAGGGACTTTATCTCCTTTTGCGGCATTTCTTCTTTTGCAGGGCCTGGAAACCCTGCATTTGAGGATCCCGGCGCACGGAAAGAACGCTTTAGAGACGGCAAGATACCTGAAAAAACACCCCAAGGTAAGCTGGGTTAATTACCCCGGATTGGAGGATAGCCCGGAAAAAGAAAGGGCCGCTAAATACTTCAGGCATGGCGCGGGAGCGATCCTGGGGTTCGGGATCAAAGGAGGAGAAGAGGCGGGGGCGAAGTTTATTAATGCCCTGGAGCTGTTTTCTCACCTGGCGAATATCGGCGACGCCAAAAGCCTGGCGATACATCCTGCCAGCACAACTCATCAGCAGCTTTCAGCCGAAGAACGGCTGGCGACGGGTGTTACCCCGGACTTCGTGCGCTTGTCGGTGGGGATAGAAAATATCGATGATATTATTTCCGATATCGAACAGGCCCTTGGAAAAGCTTAGCTTTTTGGATTCGCGGCGGATACCGGAGGCGGATGGATTCTAAGCCGATATTTTAGAAAAGAGGTCTATAATGGGTAAAATTTACCAGGACATCACTAAGACCGTAGGCAATACGCCTCTGGTCAGGCTAAACCGGATTGCGTCGGAGATTAACGCTACAATATTGGTTAAGGTCGAATCTTTTAATCCTCTCTCGAGCGTTAAAGACAGGCTGGGGGTGGCTTTGATTGAGGATGCCGAACGCCGGGGGCTGCTCGGTAAAAATACTACCGTTATCGAGCCTACCAGCGGGAATACCGGTATCGCCCTGGCTTTTGTCTGCGCCGCCAAGGGGTACAAACTTATCCTGACAATGCCGGAGACGATGAGCCTGGAACGGCGGCAGCTGCTCAAGATTTTGGGAGCGGAGGTTGTATTGACAGACGGTGCTAAAGGGATGCAGGGCGCGGTGGAAAAGGCGGAAGAGCTGGTAAAATCGATACCGCATAGTTTTATGCCGCAGCAGTTTAATAATCCGGCTAACCCCGAAGTCCACCGTAAGACTACCGCGCAGGAAATTTGGGACGATACCGCGGGAAAGGTCGATATCCTGGTGGCGGGGGTGGGAACCGGGGGCACGATCACCGGGATTGCCGAGGCGCTTAAAAAGAAAAAACCTTCTTTTAAAGCGGTGGCGGTTGAGCCGGATGCTTCTCCGGTTTTGTCCGGAGGCGCCCCCGGGCCGCATAAGATTCAGGGTATCGGGGCGGGTTTTGTGCCGAAAGTTTTTAAAAGTAACATGGTGGATGAGATTATCCGGGTCTCCGGCGAAGACGCGGGAGCAACCGCGCGCAAGCTTGCCAGGCTGGAGGGGATCCTGGCGGGTATATCCAGCGGAGCGGCGCTTTGGGCGGCGCTGGAAGTAGCTTGCCGCAAGGAGAACCGCGGGAAAGTCATCGTAGTGATCCTGCCGGATACCGGAGAGAGGTATTTGTCTACCTGGCTTTTTCAAGAAACTTAAACTTTCAGGGAACCCGGAAAATTTTTTATTGCATGACCACGGAGCGTAAAGATGAATAAAGACAAGAAAAACGCGCAAGAGGGAGGGGCAGGGGTTGTAAAAACTTCATCCTTTACTTTTGACGCGCTTAAATTGGAAAGCGGCGATAAACTCGGCCCGGTAAGCCTGGCTTATGAGACTTACGGGTGTTTGAATAAAGACAAGACAAACGCCATCCTGATTACGCATGCCCTTTCCGGGGACGCGCATGCCGCCGGGATCCATGAAAACAAGGATAATCCGGGATGGTGGGATAAGTTTATCGGCCCGGGAAGAGCTTTTGATACCGACAAATATTTTGTAATCTGTTCGAATGTCCTGGGGGGGTGCAAAGGTTCCACCGGTCCCTCAAGCTTAAATCCAAAAACCGGTTTTCCTTATGCCCTGGATTTTCCCCTGTTTACGATAAATGATATCGTGAATGCCCAGAAACGCTTGATTGATTACCTGGGGATCGAAAAGTTACTGGCGGTAGTCGGGGGCTCGATGGGCGGAATGCAGGCGCTTTCCTGGCTGGTGAATTATCCGAAGAGCCTGCGCAGCGTAATACCGATTGCCACTACCGTTAAGCATTCTCCCCAACAGATCGCGTTTAACGAGGTCGGGCGCCAGGCGATCATGGCGGATGCGCATTGGAAGAGCGGGAATTACTATGGCGGGCCGCTTCCTTCCAAAGGGCTTGCGGTTGCCAGGATGATCGGACATGTTACTTATATGAGCGATAAATCAATGGCCGAAAAATTCGGGCGCGCCAAAAAGGCTGTAGAAGGCCCTTTTAAATTCACCGCGGATTTCGAGGTTGAAGGGTATTTGCATTACCGCGGAGACAGCTTTGTCAGGCGTTTTGACGCAAACTCCTATCTCTATATTACCAAGGCAATGGATAATTTTGACGCCTCAAAAGGCCGTCCTTTACCGGCGGCCCTGCGCGGAGTTGCGGCCAAGGTCCTGGTTATTTCTTTTAAAAGCGACTGGTTATATCCGGCTTATCAGTCCAAAGAGATTGTCAAAGCCTGCAAACTTGCGGGGATCGAAACTACTTATTGCGAGGTTGATTCCAGCTATGGGCATGACGCGTTCCTTCTGGAGGTGGAAGAGGAATCGCATTTGCTCAGGCATTTCCTGAAGAAAGTATTTTACGCTTACGAGGTGACCGGTGAATACGGAGAGTAAGGATGTGCGTTTCGACCATAAAGTAATACTGGATTTAATAAGCGAAGGGTCTTCGGTCCTGGACTTAGGGTGCGGCTCGGGGGACCTTTTGTATCTTTTAATAAAAGAGAAAAAGGTCCACGGCCAGGGTATTGAAATCGACGAACAGGAGATTTACAAATGTGTCGCTAAAGGGCTGAACGTGTTTCACGGTGACATCGACAGCGGGCTGGCGGAGTTTGGAGATAAATCTTTCGACTATGTAGTACTCAATCAGAGCATGCAGCAGATCCTGCGCGTGGACCGGGTGCTTAAGGATGCCTTAAGGGTGGGGAAAAAGATTATTGTAGGTTTTCCCAACTTCGCCTATTATAAGTCGAGGCTGCAGATGCTTTTTCACGGCAGGGCTCCGGTTACCGGTTCTTTGCCTTACCAATGGTATGAAACCCCTAACCTGCATTTTTTGAGTATCTATGATTTTATCAGTTACTGTCAGGTTAAGCAGGTGCGTATCGAACGCGGCGTTTATATCGGAGAAAACCAAAAGATTTCGTTCCTGCCTAATTTATTCGCGCGGATAGGTATATTCCTGGTTTCGCGGGATTAACTTTTCTAACTCTAAAGGGAGAATATTATGCCTTATATTAACCTTAAGCTGGTAGGGAAGCTTAATAAAGAACAAAAGAAAAAGATCGCCGAAGAGTTTTCCGATACCCTCTTGAGAGTGGCGGGGAAGCCCAAGGAGAGCCTCTATCTGGTAATCGACGAGGTAAACGGCGAAAACTGGGCCAAAGGCGATAAGTTTTTTGGTTAGTTTTGTATAGTAATTTATATCAACTCGCGGATTAAAAAAGAAGGAAAAATGAAAAGGTTGTCTTTGGTCCATGCTAAACCTAATGAAAAATTAAGGATTGTTGAGGTTCTGGGCGGTTCTAATCTGGAGTCCAGGTTATTGGGGATGGGGCTGCATAAATCCGGGACGCTTATCAAGCTCAGCCATATCGGTTTAAGGGGGCCGGTAGTAATCAAGGCCGGCCGGAGTGTGCTGGCGCTGGGGCACGGCGTAGCGGAAAAGGTGATCGTGGAAAAAGAATGATAAAGAAAGTTTTTTTAATCGGGAATCCCAATGTCGGCAAGAGTGTGGTTTTTTCCCGTCTCACCGGGGTCCAGGTTGTTTCTTCAAATTATCCCGGAACGACAGTGGAAGTCAGCCGGGGATACCTTAAATTGGGCGGGGAAAAGGTTGAGGTGGTGGACCTGCCGGGGACATACTCCCTGGAGTCTTCTTCGGCTGCCGAAGAGGTGGCGGTTTCTTTGTTGAAGGAGCTTCCCTGCGACCAGTTTGCGGTAATAAATATCATTGATTCTACTAATTTAGAGAGAAATCTTCTGCTTACCCTGCAGTTGATCGAAGAAGGGTATCCGGTAGTAGTCTGTATGAATATGTGCGATGACGCGGGGCATCGCGGGGTGCACCTGGATTTCGCCAAGCTGGAGGAGCTTCTGGGGGTGCCGGTTATTTCAACTTGCGCTTTGACGGGGATGGGGATCAAACTGCTTACCGAAAGGATCGTGGAGGCAGGAAGCGTTTCGAGAAAGAAGCTTACTCACCAGGAGCGCTGGCTGGAAATTGGACGTATTATTGAACAGGTGCAGCGCCTGGAGCACCGGCATCATTCTTTCCGGGAGGTGCTGGAGGATGCCTCGGTGCGCCCGTTTACCGGGTTGTTGATGGGGGCGGCAGTAATTTACGCTTCTTTTAAAATTGTGCGCTTTATCGGGGAGGGGATAATCAGCCGGATTACCGATCCGGTTTTTTTGAATTTTTACCAGCCTTTTCTCGAGCGTTTAAGCGCGCATTGGCCGGAGAAAGGTTTCTGGTTCCATCTCTTAATTGGAGACCTTATCGGAGGGAAAATAGATTTTAAACAATCTCTGGGGCTTTTGACCACCGCGCCTTATATTGAATTCGGGATGGTTCTTCCTTACGTGGTATCTTTTTATTTAATCTTAAGCCTCCTGGAAGATATCGGTTATCTGCCGAGACTGGCGATTCTCCTGGACAGCATCCTTCATCGTTTAGGCCTGCATGGTTACGCGGTAATCCCCATGCTTTTGGGTTTTGGCTGTAACGTACCGGGGATCATGGCGACCAGGGTTTTGGAATCCAAAAGGGAGAGGTTTATTGCCGCTACCTTAATTTCTATCGGAGTTCCCTGCGTTCCTTTGCAGGCGATGATTTTCGGGCTGCTGGGTCAATACG
>JAQTRM010000046.1:0-1708 GCA_028711825.1 Candidatus Omnitrophota bacterium
CGTCTTCATGGGAAATTCCGAAATTACCGCCCCGCAGGATGAGATCCGGCGGGCCAGCTCCGTATTCTCCGGGGGATAAATATTGCTGAAACCGCTCCCCATTACCGCGATCGTCCTGCCTCCGGCTTTTAAAGCCCCCCGGTGCGCGTAAGTATCCGCTCCGCGCGCCAGCCCCGAGACAATAGTAAACCCCTGCCGCGATAATGCGGCGGCAAAATTTTCCGCGCTGCTCAAACCGTAAAATGAAGCCCGCCGCGATCCGACGATGCCGATTGAAATACAATCGTTACCGCCTAACCTTCCCCGGAAATAAATAACAACGGGAGGAGAAGGAATTTCTTTAAGGATAAGCGGATAATCCCCGTCTTCGATAGTAACTATCCCTACGCCCGCATCTTTAGCCAGGGAAAGGTCTTCCTTCAGGATCCGGGTATCGAAATTCGCGATACCCCGGGCAGATCTTTCCCCTACCGTTTCAGAAAGCGCGGCAAAAGAAGCTTTAAAAATTTCCGCTGGCCGCCCGAAACGTTCGCGCAGCCTTTTAAGAGATACCCCTCCGAGGAACGGAATGAGATTCAGGCTAACCAAGGCCTCGAAATCATTCATCTTCCTTTTGGCAATACCCTAAGAACCTTGAGCGCTGCCTGCTTTACGGAAAGCCGGGAAGTATCTACCGTCTTATCCGCCCGGGCATAATAGGGGGCGCGCATTTTCAATAAAAGCTCGATGCGTTCCCGCGGATCTTCCACGTTTAAGATCGGGCGCTGAGCGCTGCCGGAAGTCCTCTTTAAAATATCCCCGACAGAAGCGGAAAGACAAACCAGGAAACCGGTTTTTTTCATAAGTTTTATATTGTCCGGATCCAGGACCGCTCCGCCGCCGCAGGCGACTACAAAATTTTTTTGAGACGCCGCCTCTTTTAAAATTTTCTTCTCTATCTTGCGAAAATAAGCTTCTCCGCGGCGGGCAAAAATATCGCAGATCCTGCTCTGCTGGCGCAATTCGATCAATTCGTCAAGATCGATAAAACCCCGCCCTTTAAGTTCCGCCAGCCGGCGGCCGACTGAACTTTTTCCTGTCCCCATAAAACCTATCAAATAAATATTCATTGTTTTTTTAAGCGGGCAGGCAAAAGCCGGGAATTTATGCCCCGCTTTTACCTGCCGCCTTCGCGGAAATCAGTCTTTATACGCTCCCAGTATAGCCTCCGCCAATTGCCGCCGGATCTCTTTGCTGGAAGGGATTACCATATCATACCATTTACCATCCTTGCCCTGATGGCGCGGCATGCTTACAAATAACCCTTTTTCCCCTTCTACCACGCTAAACCCTTTGACGACAACACCCGAAAAAGAAACATCCGCAAAAGCCTTAACCTTGGAATCGCGGTCAAGCTTGAATATGCGGCTGACGCTGATCGGATTTTCTTCCATCCCGGATCACCTCCTTCCCCTTAGAATAGACGAAAGAGCCGGGATTTTCTAACAGGATTTTTTTACCTCTCCGGGCTAATAACAGTTTTCCGTAAATAATTCATACCGGCTTACATCATCAATGGATTGGCCGGCCGGAAGGTCGTAGAGATGTCTTTCGAAAGCCTTGGTCCTACCGCTTCCTAAATCGTTAATCGTAAAAACCTCGTTT
Source organism: Candidatus Omnitrophota bacterium (assembly GCA_028711825.1). GTDB lineage: Bacteria > Omnitrophota > Gorgyraeia > Gygaellales > Profunditerraquicolaceae > UBA6249. Next base: position 1,645 of record JAQTRM010000046.1, read on the forward strand.
ACCACAATAGTATTCTTGACAAAAAGTATTATCCGCACCGCCACCGCGTTATAAGATTTACCGA
>JAQTRM010000046.1:1808-9596 GCA_028711825.1 Candidatus Omnitrophota bacterium
CAGGTATCCGAACGCTCCACCGCCGCCTTGGCGGACTTAAGGGTCTTGATGTGCACGGAATCCAAAGGACGCATCAGGGTCGCAATCGGTTTCATGCAGGCGCGTAAAACAATCTTTTCCCCGTTGGAAACACCGCCTTCGATACCGCCGGCATTATTAGTCAAGCGGAAATAACCTTTTTTACGGTTATAATAAATCGCGTCATGCACTTTAGAACCGAGACCTGCCGCGTATCCTGCCCCCAATCCGAGCTCGAATGACTTAACCCCCGGGATAGCGATAACCGCGGCTGCCAACCGGCTGTCCAGCCGGCGGTCGCCCTGGGTATAACTCCCAAGCCCCACCGGGACATTTTCAGCGGTAACCTCGAATATACCGCCCACGGTATCTTTTTTTTCAATCGCTTCGGTTATCCTGGAGAAAATTCCGCTTTTAGTAGTTTCTCCCCCCACTGACACGACACGGCTGCCGAGAACAATCCCGAATTCGCCTAAAAACATTTTACACAAAGCTCCCGCCGCTACCAGCGACGCGGTGCTGCGCGCGGAGGCACGCTCTAAGACTTCCCGGATATCGCTAAAGCCGTATTTTAACAATCCCGCGAGGTCGGCATGTCCGGGCCTGCCGGCAACCACTTGATGCAGCTTTTCAATACCGGCATCTTTGTTTCTGACTAAGATAGCAATTGGGCTGCCCAGGGTACGCTTATTTTTTAATCCCGAAATAATCTCGGCGCGGTCATTTTCAATCAACATCCTCCTGCCGCGGCCGAACCCCGCCTGCCTGCGCTTCAACTCTTTATTGATCTTTTTTTCATCCACCGGCAGTCCGGCGCATAAACCTTCCAGAATAACAACCATCCCTTTGCCGTGCGACTCACCAGCGGTCAAGAACCTCAGCATAAATACCTCCTAAGCTATAAGTTATAAGCGTTAAGTTATAAGCAAGCGGTAAACTGTAAACGGTAAGTTACAAACAGAATCCCTTGCTTATAACTTAAAACTTACAGCTTATAACTTGCGGCTATTTCCACAATCCCCTTCTCTCTTCTCTGGCCTGGCGGTATAATTTCAAGAATAAATCCGCGTGCCTGACATTAGGAGGATAAGTCATCGGGGAAGCATACCCCTGCCCGATGATCTCGGCGTTCAGGAATGTCCCGTCGGACAGATAGGCATAAGCCAGGAGCCGTTTATACTTATCGAACCTTTCCGCGTCAAACTCCAGGCGCACGCGTTTGCCTTCAGCCAGATTCCTGGTAAATTCATAAGCCTGCCTGCCGAGACGCTTAATCGTTTCAGCTTCCTCCCCGGAACGCCGCGCATCACGCACAAGCTTATCGGAATCATGCATCTCCGGGGTATCGATCCCGATCAGGCGCACACGCTGGTTATTTTCCAGCAGCAAAGTATCGCCGTCAACAACCCTGCGCACCAGGATGTCCCGGTAAACATAGTCTTTACTCCACCCTTCTCCGCGAGTACGGGAACTTATATCAAGTTCCGCCCCGGAAAGCGCGGAAGGGAAAAAAGAAAAAATAAAAAATACCGCCCAGAGAACCTTTTTCACCACACCTCCCTGCCGTAAGGAAAGCACCGCCCCGGGAAACGGAAGATCAATTCTTCGGCCGCCTTCCGCCGCTTAAAAACCGGGGCTTCCAGGAGGCGGACTTATAAAAATACCCCATTCTAAAGCGTATTTTCAGAGCTTATCGTCTCATTATATTATTTTTATTAGATAAATCAATAATTTTAGATTATAATAACCCTATGATTTACGACCGGTTCCAGCAAGAATCCATCGATCACATCAACAGCGGATATTCGGTAATCGTTTCCGCCCCCACCGGAGCGGGAAAAACCGCGATCGCCGAATATATTATCAGCAATTCCATCCGCAACAACCTGGGGGTAATCTATACCGCCCCGATCAAAGCGCTTTCCAACCAGAAATTCCGGGATTTTAAAGAACAATTCCAGGATAATATCGGAATCCTGACCGGGGACGTCTCAATCAACCCGCAGGCCCCTGTCCTGATCATGACCACCGAAATCTTCCGGAACAAAATCCTGGATGAACCGGAGAGCCTCAAGAAATACTCCTGGATAATTTTCGATGAAATACACTATATCGACAACCCCGAACGCGGCACGGTCTGGGAAGAATCGTTAATCTTCCTGCCCAAGCACATGAACCTCCTGGGACTATCGGCGACCATCCCCAATATTAAAGAATTCGCCGCCTGGATCGAATCTATCCACGAAAAAACCATAAAGGTGGTAATCGAGGAAAAAAGACCGGTCCCCTTACATTTCAACTTCCAATGCGCCAATGAAGTTACCGACAGCTTCGACCGGTTGAAGCGCCTGCGCGACCGGAGACCGAACCGCCTGCAATCCCTGGTAAGTTACGTCCAGCAGAACGAAGGACTCCCGGCAATCTATTTTGTTTTTTCCCGCAGGCGCGCCGAAGAACTGGCTTTCGACCTCACGGGATTCAAATTTCTGGACGCCAAAGAAACCCGGACAATCACCCAGCTTTATGAAGAACTGCTCGAAAAATTTAATTTAAAAAACGAACGTTCGGCGCAGCTGCTATACCCGCTTGTCCAGCGCGGAATCGCTTACCATCATGCCGGAATGCTCCCGACATTAAAAGAGGTTATCGAAAGGCTTTTTACCAGCCGCCTGCTGAAAGTAATCTTCACCACCGAAACCTTCGCGCTGGGAATCAACATGCCCAGCCGTTCGGTAATGTTCGACGGCCTGCGTAAATTTTACGGCACTTACGTACGCAATCTAAAAACACGGGATTTTTTCCAGATGGCCGGGCGCGCCGGACGGCGCGGGATCGACACTGAGGGTTTCGTCTATACGCGCGTCAACCCCCAGAGGATAAATTTCGAAGAGGTGCGGCGAATCATCTTCGGCAAACCCGAAGAAGTAAAGAGCCAGCTCAATACTTCATACGCCACGATACTTAACCTTTACGAAAAATACCAGGATGAACTATTTAAAATCTACCCCCTTTCCCTGCACTATTACCAGTCGCGTAAAAATGAGCAAAAACAGGCCTTAAACCTCCTGGACGCCAAACTCCGCCTGCTTAAGGAACTGGGATATATTAATGAAGGGAAATTGACCGATAAGGGAAATTTCGCCAAAACCGTTTACGGCTACGAACTGGTTTTAGCGGAATTATACTCTGACAATGTCCTGGAACAATTGGATGAGTTCGGCCTGGGGGTGGTTGCGGCGGCGGTAGTCTTTGAGCCGCGCAAGAACCAGCGTATGCCTCCGGGCATCTCAAAATCTTCCGGACACCTCAAAAGGCTTTGTGAAGAAACTTACGACCGCATCAAAAATAAAGAACGCCGTTACCGGATATATCCCTTCAGCAAGCTCCCCTACTTCCATCTCTGCTCCGGCATGGAGGCCTGGCTGCGCGGGACAAGTTTTGACAAGACCATACAATTCACGGACTGCGATGAGGGCGAGATAGTGCGTTATTTCAGGATGAGCGTCCAGGTATTAAGAGAGATCTCCGAAGCCCCTGTCGCTTCCTACCTGCTTAAAGACAAAATCAAAGAGACCATCCGCGTGATCAACCGCGATATCGTTGATGCCGAGAAACAGCTGCGCGAAGGATAAAACAGTAGGGGCGGGTCACGACCCGCCCCTACTGTCGTTTGGATTATGTCTTTGGCTTACCGTTTTTACAGATTTTAAAATAATCCAGAAGAATATTTTTATGATCAAAAGCAAAATCCATCTTTTCGATTTCACCGGGCTTAATAATTTTTACCGCGGCGGCGTCATCTCCGGCTTGAGGTTCGCCTTCGGCACGGGCGGTAAAAACCGTTCCGATAGTTTGAAAGCGCGGATCGCGTTCGGGATCGGAATAGGTATGAAATTGTTTTAGGTCAAGTAAATCCAACCCGGTTTCTTCTTTAGCCTCGCGTACCACCGCCTCCTCCAGGCTTTCCCCGTAATCCAGGAATCCTCCCGGCAAGGCCCAGCCAAAGGGGGGATTACTGCGTTTTACGATCACGATGCCTCCGGAAACCTCGATTATCGCGTCCACCGTAACATACGGCCCTCCGGAGAGCCTGGTAGTGACATACTCCAGGTAGCCCAAGGCGCCTTTCTTAAAAGCTTCCAGCGCTTCAGGGTTATTCAGGCAAAAAATCACCTCCCGCAGACAGATATCTTCATTGCGCAAATACCTTAAAGTTTCTTGGGCCATAATCTTGGCGGAAGCCAAGAGCGGAAAACCTCCGGTACCGCAGCCTAAAGCCGGAAAGGCCATGGATTTTACCTTAAGCTTTCCGGCAACCTGAAAAGCGTTACGGCAGGCCATGCGTATCTTTGCCTCATCGGTCTTAAAATCCATTCCCATCGTCGCGGCATGAATCACATATTTGGCCGCCAGGTTTCCGGCTCCGGTAAATACCGCTTCGCCGATTGCGATCGGACCCTTACTTAAGGCTTCCTCTTCAATAACCTTTCCGCCTTTCCTTTTAATCACCCCCGCCACCCCGCCACCCATTAAAAGCAGGTTGTTGGCGGCATTGACAACCGCCTCGGCGCACGATTCGGTAATATCCCCCAGCACAAGCTTAATCTCCGTATTCTTAATTTTGACCATCATCTTATTTGCTCCTGCCCAAAGCCTTATCAATAATTTTAATTACCTCAGGATCAACCTCCACCCCGAGTGATTTTGCCTCATTTAAATCCACCCATGCCTGGGCGTATTCTTTATCCGCATAATAAGCGACCCCCCGGTTGTAATAGGCCTCGGCGAATTTCGGATTTATCTCAATCGCCCGGCTGTAGTCGGATATCGCGTAAGAGTTCTTTTTCTGTCCGAAATAAACAAGTCCGCGGTTATTATAAGCCTGGACATAACGAGGATCAAGTTCGATCGCCTTGCTGAAATCGGAAATCCCCAGTTCATAATCACCCTGGTTGATATAAGCGATACCGCGGTTATTATATATCTCGGCGTCTTTAGGCTTAAACCCGATCGCCCGGCTGTAGTCGGATATCGCCAAAAGGTATTTTTCCTGGATATCGTAAACGATACCCCGGTTATAATAGGCCTCGGCGAAATCCGGGTTCAGTCTGATTGCCTCGGTAAGGTCGGATAACGCCAGTTCGTAATTCCCCTCCTGTGCGTAGGCAGCCCCGCGGTTGCCGTATTCTTCGGCAGTCCCGGCGAAAAGCGCGGCCGGTAAAAATACGAAAAAAAACAGTGCGACAAATCGGATCTTCATATTATTTAAGCCCTCCGGATACCGGAGGCTTTAAAGTGCCGAATGCGTAAAACCGCGACAAAAATTTATTCTCCGATAATTTTTACCAAAACACGTTTTTTACGCCTGCCGTCGAATTCTCCGTAAAAGATCTGCTCCCAGGGGCCGAAATCCAGTTTCCCGGAGGTCACCGCCACCACCGCCTCCCGTCCCATGATCGTACGCTTAAGGTGCGCGTCGGCGTTATCTTCTCCGGTAAGATGATGCCGGTATTTACTTTTATCGAAAGGGGCCAGCTTTTCAAGCCATAAGGAAAAATCCTCATGCAGTCCGCTTTCATCATCGTTAATAAAAACGCTGGCGGTAATATGCATCGCGTTTACCAGACAAAGCCCCTCTTTAATGCCGCTCGCGGTCAAAACCCGCTCCACCTCCGCGGTGATATTAATGAACTCCTGCTTCTTTTCAGTCTTAAAGTAAAGATATTCGGTGATGGATTTCATATTACAGGTTCTCCAGTATTAAGCGGCCGTTTTTCTGGTCGACTTTAAAATTAAAATTCTTCAAAAACGACATCCCCAGGAAACCATCCCGGGTACCGGATTCCCCGCCCTGGTCCGGCAGGACCGCCGCTTCCACATTTTTCGCTTCCGCGCCCTGGAAGCTCACGCTTTCCAGGATCACCTTCCCGGCCTTGACCTTACGGCCGTCGGCCAGAACCATCTCTACCGCGCCTTGAGGGCCGGAAGTTTTATCTATCCCCAATTCCGAAGCGATCTTGCCGGAGATAGCCACCAAAGAGGCTCCGGTATCCAAAAGAAGCCTGGCCTTAACCTTCTTATTTAAAACCACCTCCGCCAGGAAATGGCCGTTTTGTTCCTCCAATTTTCCTTGAGCGGGCGCCCGGGCCTGATCTTTTTCAGTTTCTTCCCGCTTTGTATCAAAAGATTCGTTTTCAATAAGCCATTCCTGCCGGATCTTCTCGGCACTCCCGGCGGAAGACTTGCGGACGCTTTCAACCTGCTCTTTCGGCAGCTTTACCATCCCGCAATTCATTTCCAGGCTGAGGCCGGTATCATCTTCTTTGACGATAATACCTTCGATATCGCGGCCGTTCTTAAGATGCACAGTATCCGCTCCGGCCCGCGGCTGAAAAACAAACAATAAAACCCCCGCAAGAAAAATGTAACGGCGAAAGAATATTTTTAAGTTCAGGCGCCCGTTCAATCTATCCCGGGAAAATCCTTGATCGCATCCAGCGAACATTTTAGTTTATCCTTCGGTAAAGAATATTTCGTAAGCCTGCCGGAAAGGAATTTATCATACCCTGCCAGATCCATCAGCCCGTGGCCGCTGTAACAAAACAAAATTACCTTCTGCTTTCCTTCCCGCCGGGCCTTTTTAGCCTCATCGATGGCGCAGGCAATCGCATGGGAAGTTTCCGGCGCCGGGATCGTCCCTTCCGTCCTCGCCCAGAGGATAGCCGACTGGTAACACTTAACCTGGTCAAAAGCGCGCGGGCAGATCAATCCTTCCGCCGCCGCATGGCTTACCAGAGGAGACATGCCGTGATAACGCAGGCCTCCGGCATGGATCGGCTCAGGAACGAACTTATGCCCAAGCGTATACATCGCCAGCAAAGGGGTAAGTCCGGCGATATCCCCGAAATCATACGTAAACGGGCCTTTAGTCAAGGTAGGACAAGCGGTAGGTTCAACCGGGATAATCTCGATTTTATCGCCGTGTATTTTATCACAGATAAAAGGGAAGGCGATCCCCGCGAAATTGCTCCCTCCCCCGGCGCAACCGATAACTATATCCGGCTTTTTTTCACCGGCAAGCTTCAATTGCTTTTTGGCCTCCAGGCCGATAATCGTCTGGTGCAGCATGACATGGTTTAAGACACTGCCCAGGGAATAACGTGATTTTCCGGTTTTATCGGATAACGTATCCTCCACCGCTTCGCTGATGGCAATCCCCAGGCTGCCCGGGGTATGGGGCATTTTCCGCAAAATCCTTCTTCCGACCGCCGTATGCGGGCTGGGGCTTGCCAGGCATTCACCTCCCCAAAGCTGCATCATAGTTTTACGCATCGGTTTCTGGTCGAAACTAATACGCACCATATAAATCCGGCATTGAAGCTTGACTAAACTGCAGGCAAAAGCCAAGGCGGAACCCCACTGCCCCGCTCCCGTCTCCGTAGTCAATCTCTTGATGCCGAATTTTTTATTATACCAGGCCTGTGCTACAGCGGTGTTCGGCTTATGGCTTCCGGCGGGACTGACGCTTTCATCTTTATAATAAATGCGGGCGGGGGTCTTTAAATATTCTTCGAGGGCCAATGCCCGGCGCAGCGGGGCGGGCCTCCACAAGGTCAACATCCCCAGAATCTCTTCCGGGATATCGATCCAGCGGCGGATAGAAATTTCCTGCTGGATAATGTTGGCGGGAAATATCCGCTCCAGCATTTCAGGTTTAACGACTGAACCGTCGGGCGCAAGCGGAGGATATTTTTTCCCGGGGAGGTCCGC
>JAQTRM010000002.1 GCA_028711825.1 Candidatus Omnitrophota bacterium
ATTTTCCATTACCATGATCCCCGCCCCTTCCCCGAGCACGAAACCGCTCCTTTTCGAATCAAAAGGGCGGTAGGCACCCGCGGGGTCGGCGTTATTTTTTGATAATGTTCCGTAAGTATTGCAGCATAATAAAGCGTAAGGACTGACCGGGGCTTCCATTCCCCCACCCAGGATCATATTTAATTTATTCTTGGACAGGACCTTACGGGCATAACCCAGCGCCATCAGGGAACTGGCGCGGTCGCTGACGATAGTTTTACTGAATCCTTTAATACCGTAATATATGGAAACCTGCCCTTGCGGAGCCGCCGGAAACCAGGCGCTCGCCATATAAGGAGAGATTCCCTCCCGGCCTTCAAGGTAAAGATCTCTTAATTCGGTTTCGGCGAAAAGCCACCCTCCGATGGCATTGCCCAAGAAGATTCCCATAAGATTAGGGTCTTCGCTTTTAACGTCGATTGCGGCATCCTGCAGCGCGAGTTCGGCAGCCACCAGCGCCAGATGAGAAAAAGTGTCAATCTTCTTCAGGAGCCTTTCAGAGATATGGCTGTATTTCTCAAGGTCGTCGATCTGCCCGGCGATATGGGAAGGATAAAGCCCCGCGTCGAAACGTGTAATCTCCTTGATAAAAGAACGCCCGCTTTTAATATTGGCCCAGAACTGCCGTTTGCCGATCCCCGACGGGCTAACCACCCCGATACCGGTAATTGCTATTTTTTTCATTATCCACCAAACCTTCTAAAGATAAGCGAGGAATGAATCCCTGAAAATCCGCTGCTGGTTTTTAAAATCGTATTAACTTTTTTCGCGATCGCCTGGTTAGGGATATAATACAAATCACATTGGGGGTCTTTTTCCTCCTGGTTTATCGTCGGAGGCAGGATATTCTTCCCGAAAATCATGCTCACGATCGTCATTTCAATCGCGTTAGCCGCCGCCAGAGGATGCCCGATCATGGATTTAAGCGAGCTAACCGGTAACTTATAGGCGTAATCCCCGAAAATCGTTTTATAGGCGCTAGTCTCGAAAATATCATTCATCCTGGTACTTGAGCCGTGCGCGTTGATATAGTCAACCTCTTGAGGCTTGACTTGCGCGTCGGCCAAAGCCAGTCCGATGCAAATTTCCATTGCCCGGCCGTCTGAAGGCAGGTCCGTCATATGAAAAGCGTTACAACTGGTACCGAAACCGAGGATCTCGCAATAAATCGGGGCGTTGCGTTTTAAGGCATGGTTTAACTCTTCAAGCACCAGGAGCCCGGACCCCTCACCCAGGACAAAACCGTCGCGTTTATTGTCAAAAGGACGCGACGCTTTTTGCGGTTCATCATTATGCACGGAAAGGACATTCACCACATCAAAAGCGCCGAAAGTAACCGGAGTAAGAGGCGCCTCCGCCGCTCCGCAAATCATAATATCCTGCTCACCGTCCTGGATGCTCTCCAGGCCGAAACCCAAAGAATCCGTCCCCGCAGTGCACCCCGTAGAAACGGTATTACAAACTCCTTTTAAACCAAAACGCGCGCTGATCTCTACCGAAGGGGTGTTAAACATCGCCGCGTCGTAAAGATCGGGGCGCACCAAAGCGGGATTAATCGGCATCTTGCCGTTTTCAGTTACCAGGGCGAATTCTTCTTCCATATATTTAGTCCCGCAGATAGCATTAGCAAGACAGACTCCGAGACGCTGAGGGTCCTCCCGGGATAAATCAAGTTTGCTGTCTTCTACCGCCATCTTCCCGGCCGCCAGGGCAAACTGCACGTAACGGTCCATGCGCATTGCGTCTTCATGCGTCAGGCCGAATTCAAAAGGGTTAAAATCCCTGACTTCAGCGGCGATTTTGGTGTTAAACACCGAAACATCGAATCCGTCGACAAGACGGATCCCGGATTTACCGTTTACAAACCCTTCCCAGGCATTTTTCTTGCCGATACCGTTGGGGGAAATCACCCCGATACCCGTAACTACCACTCGTTTCTTTTCCATATTGGTTTAAACTCCAGCCATAAGTTATAAGCTTTAAGTTATAAGCTTAAAACTTATAACTTACCTCTTACTACTATATTATTTGTATTTTTAGCTTCAGGACTTAGAATTATCCTCCTTTACTCTCTTTACTTTAAAAACAATATTGCCGCCATCCGGGCAGGTTACCGTGTCGATCGAATCCGGATCCGGCATAAAGAAAAACTTTGCCCCGAAATTCAAGGCGAATAAAGCGGGAAAAGCGGTATGAAATGCCGCGCCGCAGAAGCCCGGAATGCATTTTAGCCCCTGAGTTTCCCACTTATCCCCGACCTTATACCCGAAAGCGCATTTACCTTTGGACTGGACCACTTCTACGATCATTTTTTTAGGATTCGGGCCTTTGTGCTCCGGATCCCGCGGTATAAAATCAAGCTTCCCTTCCTTATCCAGAATCTCCGCTTTAAATTCGAGTTTCCCGCCGTCCGGACAGGTCACCAGCAGGGAGCGTTGATTGTCGCGAAAACCGAATCGCGCCCCGAAGCTTAAGGCGTAAATCACCGGGAAAAGAGCGTGCGCCAACCCCAAACAAAAGTGCTTGGGGCCGTGGGTAAAATCCTCCAAGGTAAGCTCATCGCCGACCTTATACCCATGGTAACACTCACCCATCACCTTGGTCACGGTAAGCTTAAGACGGGGGAAAGGGGTTTTCACTTCTTCCATTTTAAATATACTCCCTGGTTTTTTGCAGCAGCTCTTCGCGACTGAAAAAATCGCGGCTGGCCTCCACCCGGTGCACCATTTCCACCAGGGTTTTATTCAAAGGGGCCTGAAGACTATTCTCCTCCGCCAACCGCACAAATTCGCCGTTAATATAATCTATCTCCGAGAGCTTTCCGCGCATAATACTTTGCAGGATCGAACCGTATAAAGGATCCTTGCTTAAATTTCTCATCATTCCCGAAAAGATCTCGGCGGCATGCGCGCTGGGCATCGCGGTGAGCTTAGTAAGGTTCTCTACCGGGAAACCCGGCAAGGAAACCAGTTTAATACCAATCTTATCAAAAACTTCAAAAGCCTCTTTCCAAATCGCGATACTGATCCGGCTTACCGCCAGGTCCCCGAAAACTTCCTGCATGCTTTTACCCAGGATCGCAGGCAAACAGTTGTTGGCGTTCACAAAAATCTTCAAATACTTCATTCCCCGCATATCCTGGCTGATTACCGTCGGAAACGCCTTATTCAAAACCAGGCTCAGGGAAAGGATATTTTCCGTAGGCTGAGGATCAAAAACACTGCCCAGTATCCAATTTCCTTCGAAATTATGCACTACCTTCCCGCTCTCCAGGTTAGTCGAACCGAACATCACGATACTGGAAGCGATCTTTTTTTCCGGCAGATACGCTGCGGCGATCTTATCGGCCTGGATACCGTTCTGAGTAGTGAGCAGGAGCGCCTCACGGAGAAAACCGGCGTTAGCAGACAAAGCCGTGTCAACATCCTGGGTCTTGGTCGCCAGGATCACCAATTCCGGCGAAAAATCCAGAGATTCAGCGGTATCCAAACGCACCAGCATGCTGCCGCGAACCCCGGAGATAGATATACCTTTCTGTCCGATCTGACTTATCCCCGGGAGGCGTCCGACCAGAGTAACATCTTCTCCTTTTTCCTTAAGGTAGCCTGCGACCAGACAACCGATCGCTCCGGCGCCGATTACCGCGATACGCATTATTCCTGCCTATTCTTGGGGAATCCGTATTTTTTATAATCAAATCCGTTCTGCCCGAGCAGGCGGACCATCATGCTGTAAAACGGGGAGGGAACGTCCGAGAAGAAAGCCGCCACCACATCCTCTTCCTGAACCCGGTCGCTTTTACGCCCAAAGGCAGACTCTTCAGCCCGGCGCCTGACCACTTCCTCGGTAATATGGCGGTGGAAAAGGGGGATCTTGGAGATCAAAATCCTGAATTTATTTTCTGTTCCGGTTTCCCAGATCATCATTGCCATCCTGATTTATCACACATAGATATAGTAAAATTTTACTATATAATTCTAATCAAGACCATGGTCTTTGTCAAGTGAATTAAGCTAGTTATAAGCCATAAGCGAGGAGTTTATAACTTAAAACTTACCGCTTATATCTTAAATCTTCTTAAGAAGGGATTTTAAAAAACGTTCTTCGGCGCGTAAAAGACAGAGGTTATGCTCCATAATCCTGCGCAGAGGCAAAGAACGCTTCAATTCACGGGAGATCAGCATACCTTTAATCCCGGAGGAAATCTTTTCCAGGATTTCCAGCCTCTTTTCCAACCGCCGGCGAGCCTGGGAAACTTTCAGAAAATCAAGGAAATAAAGACTGAGGTCCAGGGTAAACTGCGGACGCGTGAAATCAAGCAGATTCCTATTAAGCAAAGATTCAAACCGCCCTTTGCCTTTAGGGGTAAGACAATAAACCAACCGGGCGGGCCTTTTGCCTTTTTTGACTACACATTTAGCAAGCAGGCCTTTTTTTTCGAGAATTTTCAGGGGATAATATATCGAGTTAAGCCGGACTCCGGCGAAGAGAGAGAGGATTTTACGGACTTTAACTTTAATTTCATAACCGTGCTTGGGGCTTTGGCGCAGCAGCCCTAACAGGATAAGCTCCTGGTCGATCATGCGGTAACGCCCATTGACCTGAATTTCTTATACCTTAGTTTAAGCAGCTCATCCTTATCTAAAGAGGCTAGCTCCTTAAGGCTCTTTAAGATCGATTCTTTAACGCTGGCGGCGATCTTTTGAGGGTCACGGTGAGCCCCGCCTAAAGGTTCAGGGATTACTTCATCGATCAGGCCCATTTTAAGGAGGTCCGGACCGGTAAGTTTCAGGGCTTCGGCGGCCTGCGGAGCCTTGGCCCCGTCTTTCCAAAGTATCGCGGCGCATCCTTCGGGAGAAATAACAGAATAGTATGAATTCTCCAAAACCGCCAGGCGGTCGGCAACCCCCACCCCCAGAGCTCCTCCCGATCCTCCTTCACCGATCACAATCGCCACGATCGGAACGGCGCATCCGGCCATTTCTCTTAAATTCAACGCGATCGCGTGGGATTGCCCGCGTTCCTCCGCTCCGACACCCGGATATGCCCCGGGCGTATCAATGAAAACTACGATCGGCAATCCGAACTCCTCGGCCATCTGCATCAGGCGCAGCGCCTTACGGTACCCTTCCGGATGCGCGCAGCCGAAATTACGCTTCAAATTCTCTTTGGTATCGCGGCCTTTCTGATGGCCGATTACCATAACCTTTTTCTTGTCGATTTTCGCCAGCCCGCAAACCATCGCTTTATCATCGCTGAAAAGCCGGTCCCCGTGCAATTCCATAAAATCCGACATCATAAGATCTATATAATCCTGAGTATACGGGCGCAGAGGATGACGGGCAAGCTGCACTTTCTGCCAGGCGGAAAGGTTGACGTAAGTATCTTTTTTCAACTGTTCCAGCTTATCATCCAGTTTTTTAATCTCGCCGGAAAGATCAATCTTCTTTTCCACCATGAACGATTTAAGTTCCTGGATCTTCTTTTCCAGCTCTACAATAGGTTTTTCGAAATCTAATCCAGCCATAGTAATTACTCGATTATTGTAACTTCCGTGCCTGCGGGAATGATATCATAAAGCTCTTCCACATCGGAATTCTTCAGGCGCACACATCCCTGGGTCACCTGTTTTCCCAGATCCTGCGGCTCAGTGGTCCCGTGGATACCATAACCCGCCAGGTCGAAACCCATCCAGCGCGTACCCAGAACATTCTCCTGGCTCTCCGGAGGAACCACCGCACCCGCCTTAAACCAGGTAGGATTGGCAAGCTTGTTGACAACCTTAAAAGTACCCGCGGGGGTACAATTATTCTTGCCGGTAGAAACAATATAGGTCTTCACAATCTCTTCGTCGCTCTTCAACATGAGGATATTTTGCGATTTATCCACCAAAACACTGAAAGGGGAATTCCACACCTTGATCTTGCGGCCGGGGATAATAAGCGAATCGCTGATATTATTACTTTTCATAATAAGCTCAACGGTAGTCTTGTATCGACGGGCGATCTTATTCAAGGTATCCCCGGGACGGATCTCATAGGTGATGCTCTTGGGGGTAATGGCGGGCGAAAAAAGCAGCTTAATATTTATCTCTTCGTTTTTCTTCTGCCAGTCCATTATTTCGGGGGATTCCGGAAAATCAGCAACCAGTTTCTGATATAATAATTTAGCCCCCCAAAGATCCCCTTTAGATTCCAGATTACGCGCCTGTTCCGAAAGCGAACGCGTAGATGAACTCTCGGAAGAAGAAACGGTTTTACATATCTTCTTGCCGCTTAAAAAAACAAGTGCGCCCCCGGCAACAACCACAGAAACGGCAATGATCCAAATCTTTTTATTCACCTGCTCCCCCTTCTCCTATCTGCTCCAAAAAACCAGGGCAATTACCACGCCCAGAAAAAAACCCATAATTACTTCCACCGGAGTATGCCCGATAAGCTCGCGTAAACGCTCCTGCCGGATCTTTCCGCGCCAGTAGATATCCTCCATGATCGTATTCAGGATACCCGCCTGCTTTCCGGTGGAACGGCGCACCCCTTGCGCGTCGAACATCACCACGATCGCGAAAGCGAAGGCCAGGGCGAAATAAACACTGTCAAACCCGCATTCCAAACCGATGCTCGTCCCCAGGCAGGCCGCCCCCGCGGCGTGCGCCGAAGGCATTCCGCCGCTGCCGATAAAAAGGCGAAAATCAAACTTTTTCTTGCGAAAGACCCCGATCATTACCTTGATCGTCTGGGCGACCAGCCAGGCGGAAACCGTCGCCATAAGGATCTTGTTCCTATAGATCTCGATTAGAAAATCCTTCATTCTTCCTTGCTTTTTACGGGGAGGACCTCGATTTTAACCTTACCGGACTGTCCGTCTTTAACCAGGAAACCCCGGTTTTCTCCAGCAGGGACTCCGGAATTACTGTTTTTTACAGATTGCTTCTCCTTGAGGACTTTCTGCGGATTAATCCGGGGCCCTGAAGAGGAAGGCTGCCCGGACCCGGCGTAAATACTTTTCTGGATTGTAACAAGCGCCTCATTCTGGGCCTTAACCGCCTTCAACTCATCCTGCATGCCGGACTTCTCCCGGAAAAGGCGCCTTAGCCTATCGCGGCCAGCCTTAACATAGGCTTTAAGCCGGGCGTTTTTCTCGGTCAGATTTTTATTGGAAACCTTCTCCTTCCCCAATTCCTGCAATAAGTTTTGTTTCTCCTTGGTCAATGAAAGAACTTCTTCCCGGGTTTTCTGCAAATCACTCTGGAGTAAAGAACGCGTTTTTAACCACCCCGTATATCCGAAAAGAGCGAAACCGGAAAAAATTAAGAATAAAGCAAGCGCTAGAGTTTTAATCCTTTCCTTATTCATAAGGCTATATTATATAATCACCCTCTCAAAAAGCAAGCTATTTTCAGCTTTCAGCTATCAGTCGTCAGCCTTTAGCTAAAGCCGAGAAGCAAAAAACGCGTAACTGGTAATTAGTAACTCGTAATTTAGAGCAAAAGCTTAAAGAATGCGCCTTAAGCCTAAGGTTAGGAACAATTACGCTTTCAGAAGTATATGGTTTTGTTTTTGGTTTAAATCCTAATTAATTACGAGTTACTATTTACGTTAATTCTGTTTTTGCTGAAGGCTGATAGCTGACGGCTGAAATCATAAAAACCAGTTAGATTTTCGCGTTTTCATCGTCTATTGTTCCGAAAGGAGGAAAAATGACCTCAAAAACCTTAAGCCTCAGCCTTCTGGGGCTGGATGTCTATATTGTAGAGATAGAAACCGATCTGTCCAACGGCCTGCCGGCGGTAAACCTGGTAGGATTGGCGGATGCGGCAGTCAAAGAAAGTAAAGAACGGGTGCGCGCGGCGATCAAAAATTCCGGCTTCCAGTGGCCGGACCAAAGAATAACCATCAGCCTTGCGCCTTCAGACATTAAAAAAGAAGGTGTAGGTTTCGATCTGGCGATCGCGCTGGGAATCCTTGCTTCCGACGGGCAAATTAACGGGGAAACCCTGAAAAATTATTTTTTCCTGGGAGAGCTTTCCCTGGACGGACAACTGCGCGCCTCCCGCGGCATCCTTGCGATGGGGCTGGAACTATCCAGGCTGCCGGGCGGGAATAAAAACCTGATCATCCCGGAAGAAAACTCCCGTGAAGCGGCAATTATCCCGGGAATTTCCGTTTGGGCGGTTAAAAATCTTAAAGAAGCGGTTCGTTTCCTGGCGGAGCCCGCATCTTTAGGCCCTTTAAAGAAGGAAATCGCGCAGATCGGAAAAAGCTCAGCGGATTATAGTCTGGATTTTTCCGAAGTTAAAGGCCAATATTACGCCAAAAGAGCCCTGGAGGTAGCGGTTGCCGGGGGACACAATATTATCCTGTTAGGCCCTCCGGGGAGCGGGAAAACCATGCTCGCGAAAAGGATACCCACCATTATGCCTAAACTTTCACCGACGGAAGCGCTGGAGATCACCAAGATCCACTCTGTGGCGGGAATCCTGCCAAAAAATGAAGGTTTTATCAACACCCGCCCCTTCCGCTGCCCGCACCACAGTATTTCCGATATCGCGCTTATCGGCGGAGGAAGTATCCCGAAACCCGGAGAGATTTCTCTTTCCCATCACGGCGTGCTATTCCTGGACGAACTTCCGGAATTCAACCGGAAAGCCCTGGAGGCATTGAGGCAACCTTTAGAGGAAAACCTGATTTGTGTCAACCGTATTAAAAAAACCGTGGTTTTCCCCGCCTCATTCATACTGGTAGCGGCCCTCAACCCCTGCCCCTGCGGTAACTATTTCAACCCCCATAAAAAATGCCATTGCAGCCAGACTAAAATCCGTAATTACCTGGGCAGGATATCCGGGCCCCTTCTGGACAGGATCGACCTGCATATCGAAGTAGCGCAAGTAAGATACCGCGAACTTTCGGATACCCGTGAAGCGGAACCTTCTCAAGCAATCCGGCAGCGCGTGGAAAGCGCACGCGGCATCCAAAAACAAAGGTTTTCCTGCGAAGGAATATCTTCCAACTCCCAAATGACCGCTAAGCTTATCCGGAAATACTGTGTTTTAGATAAGGAAGCCCGCGAGTTGATCAGGATGGCGGTCGAAGAATTTTCTATCTCGGCAAGAGGATATGACAAGATACTCAAGGTGGGCAGAACGATCGGCGACCTGGACGGCAGCCAGGAGATCAAGGCCGAACATATCGCCGAAGCGATCCAATATCGCGCGCTTGACCAAAAAATCCCCGGGTAGAAAATTATTCCCGGTAAGGCTTAAGCAATTCTTTTAACTTCGGGCTTACCGCATAACCCAGGGAAGCGGCCCGATCGCTATGTTCAACCGCTAAATTGTAATCCCGCGCGTAAAAATAAGCCAATGCGAGGTTATGGTGCGCTACCGCCAGGCGCGGGTCGAGTTTTAAAGCCTTCTTCAGCCACAAAATCGCCTCGCCCGTCTTGCCTGCCGTAAGATAAGCATTCCCCAGGCTCACACAGGCCTCTTTAGAAACAGGGTTAATTTTTAACGCCTTCAGGTAAAGAGGCACCGCCTCCTCCTCCCTCCGGGCGTCTGTCAAACGGTTTCCAAGATAAAGATAGGCGTCGAACAAGTCTGATCCGGAAACAACCGCTTTTTTATATAACAACTCCAATTTGTCGTCTTCGGCGAGATCCCGGTAAATCCGGGCAAGCTTAATATAAGCCGGCTGATAAGCCGGGTCCAGTTCCAGGACTTTCAGGAATTCTTCCCGCGCGTCACTTCCTTTCCCGCGGCCCGCATATAAAACCCCCAGATAGAAATGCGCGTTAGCGTTGCGGGGAGAGATCTCGATCGCCCGAAGATAAAAAGACATCGCCTTGTCCTTGTCGCCGGCGGCGTCATAAATCTGGGCGAGATTAAAATATGCCTCCGACTCCACCGCCAGACGGTTAGCGGTAGTGACCTTATCGCCGGCTTCAGGAAGATTTCCTTCAGCGGATAAGGCGAGGTAGTCCTGGGCCTCTTTTACCAATCCTTCGGCCACCCCCAACGCTTCTTTTTGCCTGCCTAGCGCGCGTAAGGCATAAGTCAGGTTAAGATAGAAATAACGGTATTCGGGATTAAAAGGATAGCGCTTGCTAAGCTCAATCGCTTTCGTAAAATCCGCCCGCGCCGGTTCATATTCTTTTTGCGACAGGAAAAATTCCCCCCTTTTGTCGTATGCCAGAAATACATCCGGATATTTTTTCAGGACATCATCCCATAAACTAAAATCATTCCTCCAGACCCGGGATCTTTCCCGCGCGGCTGCCCCGCAGGAAATAATCGCCGCCGCTAAAATAGCCAGGAGGCCCGCCCTGATAAACCTGCCGTATTTTATCTTGCGGCGGTAGAGCCAGGCGAATCCTTCCGCAAATAAATAAAATATTCCGATCGCGGAGATATAAATATAGCGGTCGGCGACAAGGGCCTCGGGACGGGGCAGAAAACGCAGGGCCGGAAAAACGGTCAAAAGAAAAAACCCGAAACCGAAGATAATCTTCTTGGTGCGCCGGGCGGAAACAATAACCGCAACAAGCAAAATGACAAACGCCAGGAAAGAATAAAAATAAAAAATATTATTTTCAATCGGGGAATAAGGATACAACGCGGAGAGCCCGGAAGGAAAACACAGCTTGCCTAAATAAAAGATGACATCATAAGCGATACCTTCCAGCCTGGCAAAAATTCCGTAATCGTTAAAAGCATAGAAGGTCCTGGAAGAATGCCCTCCCAGAACGGCGATTATCCCGAATAAAAACGACAGGCAGAAAAAAGGTATTTTTTCTAAAAAAACCACGCCCTTTATCTTCCGGGAACTGAAGAAATCGAACGCCAGCAAAACCAACGGCAGGGTAACCGCCATGGACTTTGACAAAAGCGCGAGAATAAAAGAAAAAAGGCATAAAAAATAATACCGGATCTTTTCTCCGCGCTGATAATACAAGTAACTTACCAGCGCGCCGAGGAAAAAGAACGCGTAAAGCAGATTTTTTCTTTCGCTGATCCAGGCTACCGACTCTACCTGCATCGGATGGATGCCGAAAAAAACGGCGGTGATAAAAGAAACCAGGATCCTGCCGCTAAAAAGATAAACCATCCAAAATACCAGCAGGCAATTCAAAAGATGCAGGATAAGGTTGGTTAGGTGGTAATTAAACGGATTCAGCCGGAAGAAATGATATTCCAGAAGATAAGAAAATATCGTCACCGGCTGGTAATGCGTGATAAAAAAAGAGGTAGAGATGTTTTTCAGGTTCTCCGGGGAAAAAGAGCGGATCGACCGGTTCTCGGTCACATACATATTATCATCCCAGCTGGTAAACCCGTTCGAGAGGCAGGGAAAAAGAGCGGCAAAAACAATAATCAGGATTAAAAGAAGGGATACCCCTAATTTAATTTTTCCCATAAGGTTAACGCCGGATCAATGCGTATTCACTTCAATAACGGAAGTGGCGCTGGCAACGGAGCCCGCCTGATCCTTAACGGTTAAGGTAGCGGTAAACTCGCGCGCACCGAAAGTAGTACTTAAATAAGTATTCTCGG
Source organism: Candidatus Omnitrophota bacterium (assembly GCA_028711825.1). GTDB lineage: Bacteria > Omnitrophota > Gorgyraeia > Gygaellales > Profunditerraquicolaceae > UBA6249. The sequence continues at coordinate 11,588 of JAQTRM010000002.1, forward strand.
TATTTTTCTTATCTGAAACGTCGCCGTCACCGAAATCCCAATGGTAGGAAACGATTCTGCCGGAACGGGAAAATGATTTTTTCCCGGAAAATTTTACCGTAAGAGGAGAATAACCCTTGGCAGGTTCGGCGGTAATTACCGCTACTACCGGGGAAATGGTTTCGCGGGAAGCTGCCGCTTTAGAAACCTCGGGTTTCAATTCCTTTTTTTCCGGAACCGGACTGTAAGGGCTCTCCGGAGGCAAAACCACGACTTGCGATTCAGTCTTTACCGGAGATACGGCGGATTCGTTCGTCATTTTTTCCGGCAAAACATCCTGTTTTACAGCGGGAATTTCCGCAGGGGCAGCCGGATGAGGCGCCGAAGGAAGCTGTGTTTCTCCGGCAGGAACAGGCGGCGGAACGGCCGCAACAGATTCTACCGGATGAGTCATGAGATCTTCGGAAGGGGCTCCTTTGTCTGCGGAGGCCGGGCCCATAGCTGCCGGCTCCCTCGGAACTTGCGCAAGGGCATTCTCAACTACGCCCTTGCCTCCGGATTCTTCGGCGAGATCCCGTGCAATATATGCCGCAAGTTCCTTTTTAAGATTGCTTATACGCTCCGCCTCCGCCCGATCCTTTTCCTCGTCCTGTTTATCCACTTTCGCTTTGTAGGCGGGGTCGTGATTATACTTATAATCCGCGCGGGCAACAAAAGGCCAACGCAACAGGCCACCCACAAAATCCGCAAACATCGCCGGAGGATCCCAAAGGAACTCTTTCAGGCGCGATTCGATTTGTCCGGTTTTCTTATAATAATACTCAACAGTCTGCTGGCGGCGCACAAAACGCCGGCAAGCAAGTTTCAGATCCGGCAGAGAATTATTCTTGCCCACCGTATATTCCGGTATATTCTTGCCGTCATAAGAAACTAAAAAACCCGTACTTCCCTGCGAAGAAGACTTTTGAAACTTATAAGTAGCGCAGCCGGACAAGATAAGCGCCGGGAATAAAAGCAACAGGATTTTTTTCAAAATAGTTTTCCTTTCATTTTTAAGCTACTGCCGCATCAACGCCAGGGCTTCGGAACGCGTTTTTTCGTTTTCCTTAAAAATGCCGCGCACCGCGCTGGTAACCGTCATCGTTCCCGGTTTTTTCACCCCGCGCATCGACATACAAAGGTGCTCCGCTTCGATCACCACCATTACCCCTAAGGGTTTTAATTTACTCATCACGATGTCGGCGATCTGGGTAGTCAGCCTTTCCTGAACCTGCGGGCGGCGGGCCAGGATATCCACCACCCTGACCAGCTTGCTTAAACCGGTCACCCGGCCGTTTTTAGGTATATAAGCGATGCTTGCCTTGCCCAGAAAGGGAAGCAGGTGATGCTCGCAAACCGAATACAAAGGTATCCCGCGCAGCAGCACTATCTCATGATGCTTCTGCTCCAGAACAACCTCCAGCTCTTTCTCCGGGTTCTGGCCGATCCCCGAGAATATTTCCTCGCACATCTCGGCGTAACGGCGCGGGGTCTGCAATAAATCTTTTCTGCCGGGGTCCTCTCCGATCGCTTCGAGTATCTGACGGACCGCCCTCTCAATCTTAGCTTTATTCATCGCTGTCCTTTCAACGCAAAATTTATCAATTGGTTTTATTATCTAACGAAAGAACTCTTTCTGCAACAGGTTTTTGGTTAAATACAAATCAGCTATCAGCTATCAGCTTTCAGCAAAAGCAAAACCCTAAAGATGCCGTAACCAGTAACTCGTAACTGGTAACTGGTAACTGGTAATTAAATCAAAGGCATAAAGCGGAAAAAACAATCTTGGGAGAAAATGAATTATTTGTGACTTTTGGACACAGCGAATTTATCCTTAAATGATTTTTGCTTTTAATTACGAGTTACTGATTACTGGTTACGAGTTACGTCTACTTTATTTCTGGCTTTGCCTTTGTTTTAGCTGATAGCTGAAGACTGACAGCTGAAGACTGACAGCTGAGGGCTGAAAATCATTTCCCGATACAGAAATCCGCGAAGATCTTATCCAGAAGTTCCGCGGAAAAGTCTTTACCCAGGATATTATCCAGGTAGGCACAGGCATCTTTCAAATCCTGAGTGATAAGCTCCAGAGAAGAGTCTCCCCTCAACATCCTGTCCGCCTCCTCAAGGAGACCGCGGGCATCCCGCAAAGCATGGATATGTCTAAGGTTACTTAATAAGATATGTTCCGGGTTCAGCGCTCTTCCCCGGCAGGCAAAATCGAAAATCGCCTCTTCCAGCAGCTCCAAATTCCTTCCGGTCCTGGCGGCAAGCTCTACGACCCTGGGGAAAAATCCGGAAATCTCTTTCTTATCAATCTGCGCTTTTAGATCAATCTTGTTGATTACCGCAATAACATTCCTGTTTTTTAACTCCCGGACTAACTCCTTATCCCGGAGTCCGATTCTTCTGCCGGCATCGAACAAAAGAATCACCAGGTCCGCGGAAGCGATGCGCTCACGGGAACGCTTTACCGCTTTTTTTTCGATTAAATTACGCGGCTTAAGGATTCCGGCGGTATCCACCAGCCTCACCGGGATCCCCCTGACATCAACCGCTTCCTCGATCGTATCCCGGGTTGTCCCGGCGACAGGAGTAACAATAGAACGTTCTTTTTTTAATAACGCGTTAAGAAGGGAAGATTTACCGACGTTCGGTTTCCCGCAAATGACCGCCTGGAGCCCCTCGCGCAGGATGCGTCCGCCGAATGATCCTTCGAGGAGAATATCCATCTGCCGGATGGCGGCATGCAGCCCGGATGAAATTTTTTCCGCATCGTATCCCCGGATATCCTCTTCCGGAAAATCAATGTTCGCTTCCAGAATTACCAGGATTTCCATTACCCCTTCCCGGATCTTGCCAATCCTGCGGGATAATCCCCCTTCCAGCTGTCCCAGGCTTACTTTAAGCGCGGATGCGGTCTTGGCGCGGATAAGATCGATCACCGCTTCCGCCTGGGCAAGATCGATGCGCCCGTTCAAAAACGCCCGCCGGGTGAATTCTCCCGGACCGGCAAGGCGACAGCCGTGTTGAACCGTCAGATCGAGAATGCGGCGTAAAGATAATAGTCCACCATGGCAATTTATTTCGACAATATCCTGGCGGGTATAAGATTTCGGACCCCGCATCACCGTAAGCAAAACCTCATCCACCATCTTACCATTATCGGTAATCCTGCCGTAATGCACGGTATGGCTTTTAAAACCCGACGGTTTTCCTTTTTCCGAAGAAACGAAGATCTTATCCGCCACCGTCAGGGCCTTTTCTCCGCTCAAACGGACAATCCCGATACCACCCTCCCCCTGAGGAGTAGAAATCGCGGCAATCGTATCTTTCAAATCATCCTTAAACATTCCTGAATTCCCCCACTACGAATAACGAACCGGTTACCAGCACCAGGTCTTGCTTTCCCGCCAGCGAAAAAGCAAGACGCCTGGCCTCCCGCACGCTTCCGGTCAAAGAATTTTTTTTCCTGAGATAACCGGAGATTTCCGCCGGGGACGCCGCGCGCGCGGTAGAAGCGCGCGTAACGATTATTTCGTCGGCAAACGGCTCAAGTTCCCCGCAAATCCCGCGGATATCTTTATCGGAAGAAATTCCCAGCACTAAAATTAACTTCCGGTATTTGAAATTATCCGCTACCGCTTTCCGGATCGCGCGCGCCGAAGCCTTGTTCTGCGCGCCGTCTAAAACCACCAAGGGATTCTTGGCCGCTACTTCGCACCTTCCCGGCCATAAAGTTTTATGCAGGCCCCTCCGGATAGCGGAAGAAGAAATCTTAAAACCGGAGAAGCTCAATCCCTCGACCAATCCGACAGCCAAGGCGGCGTTAGCTTCCTGGTGCCTGCCCCGCAGCTTCAACCCGATACCGCGGTAATTATCGTTTAGGCCCCGCACTGTCAGCTTCCCGCCGGAACTGGAATACCGGATATTCTTGCCAACCTCAAAAAGCCTGGCCCGGAACCTCCGGCTCCTTTTAAGGAGAATTTTCCGGACCTCCGCGCACTGCGGAGCCGAAATAACGATCGAACCATTTTTTTTAATAATCCCCGCTTTTTGGGCGGCAATCTTTGATAAAGTATTGCCCAGCTGCCGGCAGTGTTCGAAACTGATAGGGGTAATTCCGCAGACCAGGGAATCCGCGATATTGGTCGCGTCCAACCTCCCCCCCATCCCGGTCTCCAAAACCGTAAAATCCGTATTGCGGCGGCGGAAATATAAAAAAGCCAGCGCGGTATAAACCTCAAAGAAGGAAAGGGGACCGTATTCACAACGGCGGTTATACCTGCCGATCAAAGGCTTTAGTTCCCCGACCAGGTCCGCCAGTTCATTTTTCGAAATCTCTCCCTCAAAATCCCGGAATTCTTTCCCGCCGGATGACGGTTTAAGAATCCGGATCCTTTCCCTAAAACTCTTTAGATGCGGTGAAGTATAGAGCCCGACGGAAAATCCGGCCTCCCTCAAAATATAGGCGGTCATCGCGCAAACCGAACCTTTTCCTTTGGTCCCGGCGACATGAATAACTTTTAAATATTTCTGGGGGTTGCCGATGAAAGTTAAGAAATCCCGGACGCGCCTGAGCTTCAGCGAAGAAAAAAGGGGGCACCCGGCGTCTTTTTCATAGTTTGTCAGGGATTCCAAATACTGTCTTGCTTCCAGGTAGGTCATGCGGTGGATCCCCTCGCGGGGAGGCTAAATCCCATGGTTCCTTCCGATAAAAAACCAGGCGCTTAAAATCCGGGGATTTTCCTGAAGGATTAATGCTTAAAATGCCGGATGCCGGTAGTTACCATGGCAATCTTATATTTATCGCAGGCGGCGATAATTTCCTGGTCTGCGATCGAACCCCCGGGCTGGATGATCGCTTTTACTCCCGCCTTATGCGCCCAGGAGATCGCGTCAGGTTTCGGAAAAAAAGCGTCGGAGGCTAAACAAGAGGGGCGGCCGCCTAAAAAAGACTTCCTTTTGGCGATAATCACCGAATCCACGCGCGACATCTGCCCTGCCCCGATGCCGGCGGTAGAAGTGCCTGTCGATAAAACTATGGCGTTGGATTTTACGTGTTTGGCTACCTTCCAGGCGAAAAGCAGGCTTTTCATCTGCGCGGAGGTAGGCTTCTTCCTGGTCACCACCTTAAGAAGGCTTTCGTCAACGGTAAGCGCATCCGCGCTTTCCAGAAGTATACCCCCGCCGACGCTTTTTATCTGCGGACCCGCGGGAACCGACCAATCGCTTAACTCCACAAGGCGTAAATTTTTTCTCCCTTTAAAAAGCTCTTGCGCCTGCGGGTCAAAAGCGGGCGCGATGATACACTCAAGGAATCCGCTTTTAGCGATAGCCTTGCCGGTTTTTAAATCCATCTTGCGGTTCAACGCCACGATCCCGCCGAAAGCCGAAAGTTTATCCGTTTTCCAGGCGTTTAAATACGCCTTGCTAAGTTCTTTATCTTCGGCGGCACCGCAGGGATTATTATGTTTGACGATCACCGCGGCGGGATCTTTAAATTCCCGCGCCAATTCCAGGGCGGCGTTTAAATCAAGGATATTATTAAAGGAAAGTTCTTTACCCTGCAGCTGCTTGAAATTCACCAGGCCCGCGGACATGTTATTTTCTTTATAAAAAGAGGCTTTCTGGTGAGGATTCTCCCCATAACGTAAATCCTGGATTTTTTCAAAAGACAAGGTTAGCCCGGCGGGAAAATCTTCCCGCGGCAAACCGGTTTTAAAATATCCGCTCAAAAAATCAAAAATTGCCGCATCATACCTGCCGGTATGCCCGAAGACCTCCACCCCCAAACGGCACATTAAATCCTCATCCAGGGAGCCCCCATTTTTCTTTAATTGCGCAATAACCTCCGGGTAACGCGCGGGGTTACAAACTACCGCCACGGACCGAAAATTCTTTGCCGCCGAACGCAGCATCGCCGGACCGCCGATATCGATATTTTCGATAATCTCGGAAATGCCCGCCGATTTATTTTTAGCGGTTTTTTCAAAAGGATAAAGATTAACCACTACCATATCGATCAACCCAATGCCGTATTCGGAAACTTTGCGTAAATGCTCCGGGTTATCGCGCAAGGCAAGCAGGCCGGCGTGGATCTTAGGATGCAAGGTCTTCACTCTGCCATCCAGCATCTCAGGGAATCCGGTATATTCCGAGACCTCGGTTACCGTGATATTATTCTCCCGCAGGAGCCTGGCGGTGCCGCCGGTAGATACTATTTCCACGCCCAGCTTTACAAGTTCCCCGGCGAAATCCACGATCCCGGTTTTGTCCGAAAGACTGATCAATGCTCTCTTGATCTTAATCATTATCCCCTCTTTTTACCGAAATTATTTATTAAAACGAAAATTCACCAGATCCGCGTCCTGCATCTGGTAATCCTTCATCTCCAGGCGCATCTTACCCGCCTGTTTGGCCTGGGTTTCCCCTCCGCAAGCGATGAAATCGGCAAACCCGATTATCTCGGCGCGAATGAACCCCTTCTGAATATCAGAATGGATCGTCCCGGAAGCTTCCCAGGCAGTAGTGCCTTTTTTAACCAGCCAGGCGCGGTTTTCCTTATCCCCTACGGTTAAAAAACAGATAAAACCGCTTTGCGCCAAAGCCCTCGACAGAAAATTATCTATATCCGCCAGATCTTCCGGGCTCGCTTCTACCACCGGCTTCAAGGTAAAAAACCCGTACCCGGAAACAATTTCTTTTTCCGCGGCGCTTAAATCAAGGGTAGAAAGAAACTGCTCTTTTTCCAAAGCCCCCTTCATTTTGTTTAAAAGAACCTGCTCATTCTCCTCCGGGCCCTTGGAAAGACGGGTCTCCACGAAATCAAGGTCTTTAAGGATAAGATCCGCGCGGGCATCTCCGGGGATAATGATCATGTCGGCTTCCAACGCCCCCTCCGGGCCCGCCAACTCCGCCTGAGGATAGGTTTTTTTCTTGGCCTTAACCAGCTTGTCCGCCTGATCCAAACGGGAATCTTTAATATTATGCTTACCCAAAACAATGCCTTCGGCCGCAAATACGCTTATTTTCATAGATCATAAAAGCCTAAAAGGCTTTCCTCTTAAATAGTTTATCAAATTATTGACCGGCGTAACCCGCCGATCCGGGGTTAAATTCCGGGGGCTTAAGCCGGAATCATGATAACATCCTGATTCCGGCCGGTAAAATTAGTCCTCATCCGCAGGATATAAAATTATTCCAGGTAGGTATAAATCTTCCCCTTGTAATTGCGTAAAACGTATTTGCCTTTTGCTTGCGAAAGAATATAATTCGGGCCTACGGGAATCTTGCCTCCCCCTCCCGGGCCGTCGATAACATAAGTAGGGACGGCGTACCCGGAAGTGTGGCCGCGGAGCTTTTCGATAATATTAATACCTGTAGCCACCGGGGTGCGGAAATGCTGAGTCCCCCTCACCGGATCGCACTGGTAAATATAATAGGGTCTTACCCTGATCTGCAAAAGATCATGCACCAGTCGTTTCATAATGAACGGACGGTCATTGATCCCTTTAAGCAGGACAGTCTGGCTGCCCAAAGGAATACCGCTTTCGGCAAGCATATCGCAGGCGTTCTTGCAGCGCCGGGTAATCTCTTTAGGGTGATTAAAATGCATACTCATCCAGATCGGCGAGTATTTTTTAAGCATCTGGGTCAATTTTTCGGTAATACGCTGCGGCAAGGTCACCGGGATGCGGGTGCCGATCCTTAAAAACTCCACATGCGATATGGAGCGGATCTTGGAAATCAAAGATTCCAGGGCTTCGTCCTCCAAAGTCAAAGGGTCGCCTCCGGAAATCAAAACATCACGGATCTTACGGTTGGATTTAATATACTCTATCGCCGCATCGAACTTGGTGTCAAAATCCGCTTCTTTCTCTTCATGGTCGCCTACCAGGCGGCGGCGGGTGCAATGCCGGCAATACATTGCGCAATGGTCCGTAGCCAGCAGCAAAACCCGGTCCGGATAACGGTGTACCAGATGCGGCGCGGGAGAATCGCGATCCTCGGCGCAGGGATCCGCCATCTCATGGGGCGAAACGGAAAATTCATCCCCCACCGGAACGGACTGCCTCCGGATCGGACAATTCGGATCTTCGGCATCGATCTGGCTTGCCCAATAAGGGGTAATCGCCATCGACAACCTTCCCTTTGCCTTATCAATCCCCTTTTCCTCTTCGGGGGTAAGCTTAATAATCTGGGCCAGCTCTTCCTTGGTATGGATACGATGTTTAAGCTGCCAATGCCAATCCTCCCAATCCAGGGGATTGACATCTTTATAAAGCGCGATTTGCTGGTAATCCCGGGAACGCTTGGGAGCCCGGTAAACTGCGGGCGTTTCAATCGCTGCCTTCTGATTCTCTAAGCTTACGGGATTATTCAATTCAGCCTTTTCCTTTCCGAGGCGCTTAAGAGTATCGCCTCAATAAGATCTTCGTATTTCATCCCGGCGGCATAAGCCATAAGAGGAAAATTCGACTCTTTAGGGTCCAGTCCGGGCAGAGGGTTGATCTCCAGAACATAAGGCACGTTGAATTTATTTAAACGGATATCGGTGCGCGAAATATCCAGGCATCCTACCGCCCGGTGGGTGCGTAAAGCGACATCCTTAACTTTCTCTTCGGTCTCCTTGTCCAGGCGGGCCGGACAATGGAATTCCGGGACTAAACCCAGCTCGCGGTTACCCTGGAATTCCTTCATCTTCCAGGAATAAAAATACTCTCCGCTTTGCTTGCAGTTTGAAAAATCAATCTCCAGGATCGGCAGCACCCGGGTTTTTCCATTCTCCAGAATCCCCACTGTCAGCTCTTTCCCTTCGATAAATTCCTCAACCAGCGCTTCCTGCTGGTAAAGATCAATACATTTCTTAACCCGGAGCTTAAGATCTTCCGGATTATCCACCACATTCGTTTTATTGATCCCTTTTGCCGAACCCTCGCAATTAGGCTTAACGATCAAAGGGAATTTTAAACCGGGATCCAGGATTTCATTCCCTTTAACAAAAAGCTGGAAATTGGGAGTAGGGATATTCTCGGCCTTAAGGATTTTTTTTGTCAGGGTTTTATTCAACGCCAGCGCCAGAGAGAACATGTTGGAACCGGTATGCGGGATATTCAAATAATCCAATAACGCCGGAACCTCGCTTTCCCGGAAACGGCCGTGTTTCCCTTCGGCGATATTAAACACCATATCCACACGGTTCTGGCGGAAGTATGAAAACAACGCGGGATATTCCAGGTCAATCGCTTCCACCGAATGCCCTTTGGTTCTTAAGGCCGCGGCTACGGAATTAATTGTTTCTTCGGAATCGCACTCTGAAAAATAATCTGCCGGTTTCAAAGGATCCTTTTTCTTTAAATTATATGTCAGGGCTACTCGCATCTAACCCAATCCGTTTCTGAGCATCGCGCTGTTTAAAATCTTACCTACCATCTGCTCATAGGTAATGCCGATGTTTTTAGCTAAAAGCATAAAAACGTCTTCCGTAGACAAGGAGGGCAGCGGATTTATCTCTAAAACATACGGGTTCCCGTCCTGGTCCACCCGGAAATCCACCCGGCCGAAATCACGGCACTCCACGGCGCGGTAAACCTTGAGTGAAAGATCGTTGAGCTTTTTTTTCAGCTCGCTGTTAATTTTTGCCGGACAGATATATTCCAGGCGGTCGGAGGTAATCCTGGCAAAGGTATAAAATTTATCGTTCAATTTAAGACGCCCGTCTATTTTTATCTGTACCACCGGCATCACTTCGGGGTTTTCGTTGCCGACGATCGCTACGGTAAACTCCTGGCCGGAGATAAACTCTTCCACTAAAGCAGGCTGCTTATAGGCCTTGGTAATAAAATCTACCTGCTTTTTCAGGCCGTCGATATTCTCGACGCGGGAACTCTCGCTGAGCCCCTTCGACGATCCCTCAAAACGCGGTTTAACGATCAGGGGAAAATTATATTTGGCCTGCTCGCCCAGCCCTTCGACGGAACTAACCTCAAAAAATTTAGGAGTGGGAATGCCTTCGGCGATAAAGATCTTCTTGGCGATCACTTTATCCAGGGTAAGCCCCAAGGTCAAAGCGTCTGCCCCCACAAAGGGAATCCCCGCCATCTCCAGCAAAACCGGAACCTGGGATTCACGGTTCCTGCCGCTTAAACCTTCGGAGATGTTAAAAACGATATCCACCCCCAGAGAATCGATTTTTTCCAGCAGGTTGGCGGCGTTACCGATCCTTTTCACCTCAAAACCGTTGGCGGCGATGGCGTCGGCGATTACATCCACCGTAGACAAAGCGTCGAATTCCGCGTTGGCGTCCTCCGGATCGCCCTCTTTAAACTGATAATCCGATTTTAAATCGTATGTCAATCCTACGGTTTTTACCATGAAATATGCCGCTTCCCCTCTTAAAATATGCCGCTATTAAAAAAATAAGGGCCCACTTCCAAATGATTTGTTATGAGCCCTTAAGAATTATCTGATTGTTTCCAACTTAGTTTTAAGCCTCCCTTAAACCTACGCAAAATATAGTAATATTGTTATTTTTTTACCACAAGATATTGACATTGTCAAGTCTTTTTTGCCCAAAAACGCGCGGGGCTATTTTAGTTTTTCCCGACGGAAAATAAAATTTTTATAAAAAACCCGCGGCATTTCCGGAAGCTATAAAAGCCCGTTGTTTTCCGGCAGGGAAACCGTTATTCCGCATTCCGCAAGATCGCGCAGAAAAGACTTAAAATCCGTGAAAACACTCCCTTTGAAACCCAGAGTTTTGGCGCTTTGGACAAGCTCAGGACGATCGTCGACATAGAATATCTCATGCGGGGCCACCGCCAACTGCTGGACCACTGTTTCATATATCTTTTTATCCGGTTTGATCGTCCCCATCTTAAAAGAAAGAAAAACTTCATCAAAAATCCCGAAAACCGGAAAATTTTTATTCAAATATTCATAATGCAGGATGTTGATATTGGAAAGCATCGCCAACTTGTAGCGCGAACGTAAAGAGTTTGCCGCCCCGAAAACCGCGCGATTCTTGGCACTCAAAAAGAAAATATCATTCCAGATCGGCTCAAAAGAAGAGTAGCTTAACTCCATTCCCAGCATACGCTTAACCTCCAGGTAAAAATCCTGGGGGGAAATCTTACCGGCTTCGAACGCAAGAGTCGCAGGAGATTCGAAAAAAAGATCGTAAACCTGGCGCGGGGTTTTCCCGCAAAAACCCGCGATCCGCTCCGCGGCCCTTAAATGATCGAAATCCACCAGAACCCTGCCCAAATCAAAAAGAATAACCTTGATCTCCTGAGACATCGGCTAGTTTCCTTTATCTTTATTCTTCCGGAAAAGATCCAGGAATTTATCTTCATACTCTTTATAGACATTCCATTTGTCCAGTTCGACCTTTAGTTCCTTGGCCCGGCTGATATCACGGCGGCTTTCCTCAAAAAGTTTCTCAATCTTATCTTTGACCGAAACAGGCAGATTAGTAAGCTGACTCAGTGTTTTTTTAATCAGCTCCACCTCCTCTTCCCCGATCGGCCCGGATACCCCGGAATTTCCAAGCTTAAGATATTCCAGCAATTTATTAATTTCGGTTTCCAGCGCCTGCGCCTGGTCTTTAAGCGGCTGCAGATTTATCTGAAGGTTCATTATTTTTCCTAATGCCGCCAACACCGCCGCGGAAGCTTTGGGATTCTCGATCTGGATGGTATAAAGAGGGATCTCACCTAAAAGACAAAACCCCTTAAGGCCGGCCTTTTTGGCGATTCCCAGAAAAAGTCCGTTCATCCCGCTGATCTGCCCGTCCGCCAAGGCCGCGAAATTATATTTCTTCAAAGACTCTTTGGTCTTCTGGTCGGTAGCGGCAAACCAAACGCCGGGTTCCTGAGTATGATCGGTAGCCTGGGGCATCGAAGCAAAGCTTGCCACGGAATCCACTTTGAGGTCCTTAGCCAGGGCAAGGATACTTTTTGCGTAAACATCGGCTTTTGAAAGATCCGGTTGGGCGTTGCTTAAAAAGATAACCAGATCGCTGCGTGAAACCGACCCTTTCAAAGAAGGATTTTTCCAATAATAAAATTTTCCCTGCGGCAGGCGCGGAACTTCCAGTATCCCCGAAGAAATAACGCTCCCGGTAAGATAAAAAAATTCATCCGGCATAATCCGCGCGAATTCCTTGGCATTAAGTTCCTGGATAAGATATTCGGCGGCCTTGAACGCCACTTCCCCCATCCCCGGCCAGGCGACAATAAGGCAGGGTTTTTTCAAACGCGGTTTCCGGGTAATGATCAAATTATTCATTTTCGTCTCTCCTCTATCTGGGCGGGCCGGCCAAAACTGTAATTTTTAAGAAAAACTGTCAAAACCCGCGCCCCGTGGTATAAACTATCCAAATCGGCATATTCGTCGGCAATATGGGCACAGCCCTCTTTGCCGAAACCGGTAGCTACCGCCGGAATATTTCTTTCCTTAAAAAATGTTATTACTGTCGCACCTTCCGATCCGCTGATCTTCGGAGAAATCTTTAAACTGCGCATCGCGCAAACCAGACTCCTGACCAAAGGATGCTCCGGAGAGATATAATAAGGATTTTGGATTCCCTGAATCCGGATCTTATAATTATCGGTGTAGCGGCGGATCGTTTTTTTCAGGGAACTTAATATTTCTTTTTCCGAAGAACCGGGAAGAAACCTGAAGTCTAATTCAAATTCACACCAGTCGCTGACAACATTCACTTTGTCCCCTCCGCGGATCGTCCCCACATTAACGGTAGGAGGATGAAGATACCGGTTTTTCTTAAAACGCGGCCGGCTGTTTTTAAGATCCGTGATTATTTTGGCCGCAATATCGATAGCATTAACCCCCAGCCAGGGGTAAGCCCCGTGAGCTTTCCTGCCGCGCAAAGACACTTTAAGATGCATCAATCCTTTTTGCGTAACCACGATCTCGAAATCGTCGGCATCCAGGACAATCGCCGCGTCGGCCTTCAGAATGTTGCGTTTAAGTAAAGGGATCAGCCCTAAAGAAGAACCGCTCTCTTCGTCCGCGGTAGCCGCAAAAACAAGGTTATAATCAAGCTCGACACCGTCTTCAACGATGGAAGTGATCGCCTCCAGCGCACTGGCTAAATTCCCTTTACAGTCCGTCGCCCCCAGGCCGTAAATTCTGCCTCCCTTTATCCTGGCCTCCAGCGGCGGGGTTTTCCAGTTATTACCCGACGGAACGGTATCCAGGTGCGGAGTAAGCAGTAAAGATTTTCTTTTTTTGTTTTCTCCCAGCGTAGCGATAACATTGACCCTCTTGTCCCTGAAGGCATAAGTTTTCACTTTCAGGCCGAGAGTTCTTAAATATTTTACGACGAAATCCGCGACCGCCCGCTCGTCGCCGGGAGGATTCTGGGAATCCAGCGAGATTAATTTTTGAATAGTCTTTATGAGACGTTTTTTATCGGCCATAACGGGCAAACCTTACATTTCGGGTTATTCTTGCGGCAATACTCCTTGCCGGTTTTTACCAGTAACGCGTGATATTCGTTAAAAATCCCTTTGTCTTTTTTAAGGCCGCGCATAAAAACATCCTGCAGCCGCGCATAATCGTCATCTTCTCCGGACAAGCCGTGCCGCAGCAGTATCCTCCGGGTATAAGCGTCGATAACAAAAACCGGTTTATCCAAAGCGTAAAGCAATATGGAATCTGCGGTTTCCGGACCGATGCCGTTAACCGCCAGGAGCTCTTTTCTTAAAAGTCCCGCCTCCTGTTTACGCATCCGCTCGATTTTCCCTTGATAGCTTCGGAAGAAGAATGCGAGAAAATTCCTAATCCGGAGAGCCTTAATATTATAATACCCGGCGCTTTTAATCAAAGCCGCGAGCTTTTTCCGCGGAAACCGGTAAAGCCGGACGGGATCTAAAAGTTTTTTCTTCTTAAGGGAAATGATCGCCTTTTCGACATTAGACCAGCTGGTATTCTGGGTGAGGATCGCCCCGACGATCACCTCGAATGCGCTTTGCGCGGGCCACCAGCCTTGCGGGCCGAAAGCGGAATACAACCGCCGGTAGATCAGTTTAATCTTACCCTTCATTCCTTAAGTTCTAAAGGATTAAAACCGTAATAGGCGAAAAGGGTATAGGTGGTCCCGGAAACCGAACCGGTATGGCTGCCTTTAGGAGTCGACCAGCCGTGCCCGGTGCTCACCTGATCCTGCGTGGCATAGGGCAAACAACCCTCTCCCTGCCCGGAGGGGGAAGGGCTGGAGATGATCATCTTACAAAGTTCGCCCAGATACATCCGGGCCTTCCTTCCGTATTCATCCGCCTTAGCCTTATCTCCTTTTTTCAGGTAGAAATCCTCCATAATTTTGTATGAAACAACCATCTGTGCCGTCCATTCGGAAGAAACCACTCCGCCCCGGGCGGTATGAAGCAGCGGTGCAAAATCAAAACCTTTGACCTTTACGGTCTTGCCGTCCAGGCCGGTAAAATCCACCTCCACGCTGCAACTCTCTTCCACAAATTCCATAATCTTATCGGGATCCATCCCCAATGAAAATAATTTTTCCGGTCCGATCGCGGCGATACTCCAGGCATAAGTATCGGTGGCAATGGTAGAATCCCCCTTGCCGCGCTTTACCGGCAGTTCCGGACGGTCATAAGTATTGTTCAGCATCCACGTCAGCACCTTCTGGGCGGCACGGGAATAGGCCTCCTTGCCGGTAACCTCGGCCAGCATCGTAAAAAACGCGTAAGCGTCGAGGTTATGCTCGGTAGAATACCATGTCACGTTCGGTCCGCCGCGCAGCCCGCCTCCGGCGTCTTCATTCTGGAGTTTAATCATGGTGGCGGCGATACTCTCCGCTAAATCCAAATACCTCTGGTCCTGACTAAAATGCGTATACTGCATTACCGCAAGGCCCAGCCAGATATTCGGACCGCAATGCATGATAAATTCGGCAGGCCCCCCATCGTCAACATAATAGGCGTTCAGGAACCATCCATTTTCCCTTTTTGCCCGGTGGGCGAAGAAATCCAGGATTTTCCTGGCACGTTCAAAGTCCGAAAACCTGGAATAAGCCTGCGCCAGGAGGGCCAGGTCATAGGTAAAAGACCAATTGGCGATCTCCTTATCGCCTTCGAAGCTCGATACCAGTCCGGTGCGGCTGTTCTGGTGAATCTTAAGCCAACGGTACATATTATCGAAATTGGCTTTTTCCAGGACCGCCTTTTTCTCCCCGAGATCGGTGAGCTCTTTCCGGGCTTTAGTTTCATTACGCACAACCTCCGCCAGTTTCTCCTCCAAGACGGTCTTTTCTTCGGAGAGCCCTGAGATCAAGTTGTTTAATTTTTCAATCTGGACGAGGTCCCCCTTCTGGATCGCCTGGATCGACTCCTTTTGCGCTTCCACGGAACGTATCCTCTCCTGGAGAACATTCAATTCCGCGGCAAAGGATTCTTTTTGAGCGGCAACCTCCTTAATCTTTTGCTGCGCCAGGTCGGCAGCCTTCAACACGGTGGTCAACCTGCCGATCAAAAGCTTATTGCCCTGGGTCAGTTTATAATTAAGGTAACTGTTGAGCCCCAGGCCGGCGGTAAGCAGGATGACTAAAAACAGGGTTACCGGGACAAAAAGTTTTTTCAGCCAGGCATAACGCATCAGCCGGATGTTCTGACGGGCGGAGATAAGATCATAGCTTATCCCGATGAGGTAACGGTGCCTTTCATCAAGAATCTCCTTAACCCAGGCAATGCTGGCCTGCGCAAGAACCGGCCTCCGGCTCACCGGGACGTCAATCTCCAAAAGGAGTTTGGCGTTCTTTTTGCGGATGATCTCAAACAACCTGGCGTCCAGGCTGTTCACTGTCAGACAGATACCCCCTTTGCTGATGTTATTGGTAAAACCCTGCACCCAATCGGATAAAAAAATATCCTCTCCCGGTTTTTTCAGGCGGAACTCCACCGGAAAAACCGTATCCAGACGTAGATATTTGCGGTGCTCTTCGGGGATCGATTTTTTAT
Source organism: Candidatus Omnitrophota bacterium (assembly GCA_028711825.1). Classification (GTDB taxonomy): domain Bacteria; phylum Omnitrophota; class Gorgyraeia; order Gygaellales; family Profunditerraquicolaceae; genus UBA6249. The sequence goes on from JAQTRM010000002.1 coordinate 27,607, forward strand.
TTTTATAAAGCATTTTAAATTTAAGTTATGAATCCTGTTATATTTTATAACAAATACCGCTTAAGGCAAAACTAAATCTTGCCGCTTTCTTCAAAACTTAAGATGTTGTCCAGGCGGAAAGTGCGCCTTTCCCGTTCAGGATAGCAGTCCCCGATCAAATACCAGTATTTATCGATCCGCTTGATCTGCCGGGGAAGAACCTCCCTCCAGGAAATTTCCCCGCTCCTGCTGGAAAGATACTTGAATTTTAAAATTTCCTGCGTCCGGATATGCGCCTGAATCAACCCGGAATTCCCCGGTTCCCCTTGCGCGGAAAAAGCGCCTTCAAAAGAAAAAAGAGTTAAAAAATCCGCAAAGGAAAAAATCCCTTTGCCGCGGCAAACTTCTTCCAGCCGGCAAAATACCTCCCGCGCCATCTCCGCGTCGGAAAAAGCGCGGTGCGACTGCGCCGATTTTATTCCCAGGGTCTGAGCCACAAACCAAAGCGCATAACGCGGCAGGCCGGGGAGCATCTTCCTGGCCATTGTCAGGATATCCAAAACCGAAAGATCCCGGATCGGCGGATAACCGGAAAGGACCAGTTCATTATTCAAAAACCCCAGATCGAATTCCGCGTTATAGAAACAAAGACAGCTACCTTTTATAAAATCCAGGAATTTCGGTATTACCGTTTCGATTGAGGGCGCGTTTTTAAGCATCTCCGGGGTAATCTTATTCACCGCGAAAGCCCCGGGCGAAACCGCCCTCCCCGAATTCACCAAAACGTCGAATTCGGAAATTCTCTCCTGCCCCCTGAACTTAATCCCGGACAGTTCCACGATACGGTCTCCGGAGGCATAAGACAACCCCGTGGTTTCGGTATCGAATATAACTAATTCTACTTCGTCGATATTCTTATCCATTGCGGGTTGCGATATAGGCGGACACCAACCGCTGCGGATGATAAGAAAGCTTTGTCTTGCGCAAATTCTCCAGCCCCGAATCATCCATAATATTAATATACCGGTAACCCTCTAAAGCCCGGCTAAACTGACGGAAAATAAACTGCGCCAGCCCTTTGATTGAAATATCCGTAATCTCATAAAGCAGGCAAAAGGTATCCTTATTAAGCCGGCAGCCGAAGCTGAATGCCTTGATTTCCCCGGACACCTTAACAACAATTCCTTCTAAACCCAGATTTTTGTAGCTCCCGAAGGCTCTCTGCAGCACGCTCCTGCTATCCTGGAGCATGCCGCGATAGACCTCGTCTCCGCACTTCCCCTTGCGTTCTGCGGCCCAGGAATCAAAAAGTTCCAGGCAATCCTTACGGTCCGCGAGAGTTAATTTCCTCCATTCATAATCAAAATGCTTTATAAAATAATTACAGGAGGCGCGCTGCGGTTTAAACCGGTTGCCTTTAAGCTCCGCCAGGTCTTGGCGCGCGCAAAGATAATCCGGGTCTTTTTCACGGCAGCGATAACCTAAAGTACGATAATATTCCAGGTCTTCGGCGGGAATATTTTCGATGCGCGAAATATCGCGGTTTTTATTAAATTTGTCCATTTCCCGGAAAATGCGCCGCACGGCATCCGGGGAAGGCTTTGTGCCCAATGGAGGCAGATATAAAAAACATCCCAGGCGGTCCCGAAAGAATACACAAAGCGTCCTTTCGACAAAACACCATTGGATTCGATAAAACGGGCGCCAGATATAAATATTAACAAAAGAAAAAGCCGACAGCTCATGCCGGCGGGAATAAAGATACCGGTCAAATAAACCCCGGTCTTTCAAAAACAGGCTATTCAGTTTCATCAGGCAGTTCTAACTCCGCAACCTCCCGCACCTCCTCGTAAGCCTGGATAATCTGAGGGTTATTTTTCAGCATCAAACGCAAAGGCCGGGAGTTAAGATAATCCGTGAGGTAAGCGATATAGTCCCTGGCCGCCTGGCTATTGATATTTTCATAAACATACGGGCAGTTCAAGTCTACGGTTAAAAGGACTTTCCCCTTACGGAAATTAATCAAAAAAGGATAAAGCCTGCACTCGAAAGGATGGTTATTGTAAATTCCGCATTTGTTGGAAGACGCCTCTAAAAAAGGACAGATAAAACCTTCCCCGGAAGGGTCGGCGACCAATTTCAAACGGTGATCGACAGAAAGCGCGGCGGAGGGAATACCCGGCTTATCGAGCAGCCCTTGTATTTCTTCATCCAAAAGACAGGGGCCCCATACCGAATCCTCTTCCCTGAACCTGCAGCAGGAACGGCATTTAAGGCAAAATTCCTGGGGAACAAATTGACGGATCATTTAACGATGCTCCCGGGTTTCAAGTTTTTTTCGGGACTGATCACCGCGAGAGATTCATCATCGGAAGCGGCTAGTATCATCCCCTGGCTTTCCACTCCCCGCAGAACTACCGGATCAAGGTTATCGATTACCACCACCTGTTTTCCAATAAGCTGCTCCGGAGAATAAAATTTTTTTATCCCGGCAACAACCTGTTTTTGCCGCCCGCCCAGATCCAGCGTCAACACCACCAGCTTATCCGCATTAGGATGCTCGCTAACCTCCTTGATCTGCGCCACCCTTAACTCCAATTTTTTAAAATCCTCAATTGTCGCCATCTTATGCTCCTTTTAGCAATAATCTAGGAATAAGTAAAGGCAGAGGCAAAGAAGAAACTATCCGTTTATCACAATCCCCAATTCTATCTAGCCCCGGGATACCCTAACTTATAATTAATATTAATGTTACAACCCTAAAACAAATCTCCCCGCGCTAAAGCACGGGGCTTCTTTCCTTGGATTGTCCGCCACTGAAACTTCGGCGGACAATCGTCACGCTTTCCGATTAAAATCATAACATCCAAAAGGACAAAACTCAAGGCAAATCAACCTTCAGCTATCGGCTTTCAGCCTTCAGCTATCAGCTAACCCAAAGGCAAATATCAGAAGGTAATAGTTAATGCGGAAAAATCAATTCCCGAATACCCCGGTCTAAAGACCGAAGTTTGTTTCTAAATTGTGCTTCAATTATGCTTGGGCATCCTTAAGTGAAATCAAAGGAATGCTCAAGCCGCTTCCATCCCCGGCGCTCTAAGGGCGGGGAATTAAGGCGGCGAACGCATAAACCAAAAGCGCCACGGCTAACCGTGACGCTTCTTGAATGGCGGGGCCGACGAGATTCGGACTCGCGATCTCCTCCGTGACAGGGAGGCGCTTTGAACCAGGCTAAGCTACGACCCCAAAATTTGAAACTTATTATACTTATTTATCCACCCAAAGTCTACTACTTTATTTTCCGCGCGCTTCCTGACGAAAATAACCCTTCAACAATCCCGAACTAAAAGACCGGGGTTGTCAGGCGGCGAACGTATAAAATTTATGGTGGGCGATAGAGGAGTTGAACCCCTGACCTTCTGAATGTAAATCAGACGCTCTAACCAACTGAGCTAATCGCCCCCGGCTTTACATCTTCCCTAGAACAATCAAAGTAAAGACCATCACAAATAAAGCTACAGTCTCTACAACACCTACGACCGCCAGGTAGTTTCCAAACCCCTTACCTGTTTCCCCCATGGCGTCACAGGCGCAAGCCGAACATTTACCCTGAAATAAGGCGGAAGCCCCTATAGCTAAACCGGCAAAAGCGCCAACCCCCCACAGATACTGCCCGGCATTGGCAAGCTCAATCATCTTAGTCGCGACGATATTACCGTAAATCGTCTGGGTCAAAGGCGCTCCCACTAAAGCAACCAGCAAAAATGAAGCGCTTTTATTCTGGCTGAAATTCTTTTTCCACGCCCCTATGGCGGCCATACCCGCTATCCCCGTTCCCGCGGCGGAACCCAGAGCGGAAAGTCCAAGAACTAGCTCTAAACCTAAATCCTTAAACTGCACCAAAACTCCTCCGTCCATTTTAAACTCCTTCTTTCTTGCAAAACGGTTTATACGAAAACCCAATCCAGGAAACACCAGCGTGGCTACAAAACTCTAACACATTGAGCCTTACCCCGTGAACCAAGATTGACATCGGGCCCAGGATAAGATTAAGCATATGGCCGCAGACAATAACAAACGCGGCTATAACTATTGTCAGGATATCCCCTTTTTTAACTATACCTGCTGCCATAGAATTAAAGGCGTCGGCGATCGCCACGGTTGCCAGCCCTACCGCAAAAAGGCGGATATACGAAACTACGTCGGTAAAGTTGTTTACCAGGCTTAAGGCTATTGTGCCCAGGCCCGCCCCCACCGCCTTGAAGATATTCTTCTGCGGACTACTGAAAAATAAAACCAGCAGCAACCCGGATATGATCAGCCATGAACCGGATGACGGGAATACGGCGTCTAAGAGCAGGGTATTCGCAAGGAAAAATACCGCCCAAAGTATAAGAATCCACCCGACATCCGCCAGTGCGGACAACGAAGGGGCTTTCCGCATCGCCTTCCATCCATGAGCCAGGGAAAGATGTAAGGCCCCGATAAAAAAACATAAGCTTTGGAGAAAAGTCGCATTATTCAGCTTCGGCAGCAAAGGCTTTAACCCCATACCATGCAACCACTCCTGCCCAAAGAAAGTGCCGCTCAATAATCCCCATATCATAGCGCAAAAGCTCAACACATAAAAGAGAAAAAACACGCTCTTATCTTTTACTTTGCCCCCCATCTTCTTATATACCCATAAAGTCAACAGAAAATAAATCAACCCATACCCGGCATCCCCTATGAGTATCCCGAAAAATATACTAAAAAATATGATAAATAAAGGGCTGATGTCGATCTCGGAATATCCCGGCACCAGCTCCAGGAGCTTCAAGACGGGTTTTATAAGCGAAACCCAGGCGGGATTGCGCAACAATGTCGGCACGGCATCATTCTCCCCGGGCTCTAATGTCAGGATCCCCCATCCGTTTTTTTTCGCCCGCCCGACCAATAAGTTTTCCGCATCTACGGGAATATATCCTTTTAAATAGGCAATCTCTTCTGTCCGTCCCATCCCTTTTAAAACCGAATAAAACTCTTTTTCTTTTAACAAAAGGTTCTCTGCAGCAGTAAGATCATTGGAATAAACCGCGCAGGAAGATATTTCTTTCTTTATGCTCTGCATGATCCTGGTATCTTCACTAAGCCTCTTTTTCATGCCGGATAAAGACAGTTTAGGAAGTTCCAACTCCTTAAAACCTGTCTCGATACCCCCCATGCTTACAACCAGGCAATTTACCAGAACGCCTTGAGAAGAAATCTTTTTTATTACGATATCCGGAGGCAAGAGGGCAATCTTATCTTTAGATATCTGGTAAAGCTTAACTTGGACATTATTGTCCTGTAAAGCCCTTAGCGCATCGGGATCAAAATCTCCCCAGGGGCTCCATAAATCTATCCAGCTGTGCAAAGTTACCGAATACTCTTTTAACTGATCATGCCTTTTCTGCAAATCGATGACGTGGCGGCAGAAAACGTCTAAATCCCCCATCTGACCGGTCTTACCTTTTCCCGGTTCTACCGCCGCGGATGCGGATAAAATCGTCCTGACCTGTTCGATCAGGGCAATCTTATCGTTGATCGCGCTAAGTTCGACTCCGGATGGGACATTATCATGTTCGACATGCACCATCCCCAAAGAACCTAAATCCTCCAAAGCCTCCCGATCCTGCCCCTGACGCATAAGCAGAAATATTTTTTTCATCCCGACAATCATGACATAGCCCCTTCTAAAACCATTTCTTCTATTTTCTTCTTGGCGATCTTACTGCGCCCCACGGCGTTAGCCATTTGATCTCCGATATAAATCTTGATCAGGCGGATATTCTCCTCCGCCTGAGGGATCTTTACTTTTTCAAATAAATTTACCCTTTGGGTAGTAACTCTCAATTCCCGGCGCAAAACATCCAGCCCCTGCCGAAGAGTATCAATTTTTTTATGTAAACCGGCTAATTCTCGCAAAGACTTTATCGCGCTGTCCACCCATAAAGGAAAAAGAAAAAGATCGTAATCTTTTTCGGAAAACTCCAGGGCGTCAAACACCGGAACATCAACTCCGGCGATATTCTTAAAATGTGTAACCGTTTTATCCGGCTTGACGAAAGAATGGAAATCCTCCTGCGCTTCAGATAACAGACCCGCCCAAACCAAAACCCCCTGCCTTTTACTCTCTAAAGACTGCTCGGCATTCTGCAAAGCCGTATTTTGCTGCAGAATTTCCAACTGTAATTGCTGTTTTTTTAGCTGTAAGGTAGGCAGATAACGCAGGAACTGTTTCAAAGAGTCGCGCTGTCTCTTCAACTCTCCTTTGGTAAATTTAATTTTCGCCATATCGATTTTCCGGAACGGTTATTTTTTAGGCCAGCCGTGTTAAAGCCGGTGTCATCGGAACTATTTTTACGGTTGCCGGAGGCAACCTGGCTTTAACGCGGCCAGAATTCCTGAATAACCGAAAGTTTGATCCCGGTCTCTTCCGGGGTAAAACAATCCGCCAGTATCCGCCAGCCCAGATCCAGGGCCTTTTCCAGAGGGATATTAACCTTAAGGGACATCATATTAGTCTCAAAAAGCGCCCCGTATTTTAAAAGTTTTTCGTCCCAGGCGCTCATCTGGAATCCCATGGACTGCTTCTCCAGGGTCTCGCGATAACTGGCAAACAGCTGGATCATCGTATCCATGATCGTGCGATGATCGGCCCGGGTCTTGCCGTTTACCTGCTGCTTGAGGCGGCTCAAAGAACCGAAAGGCTCAATCACCCCGGACTTCAGGTAAAACTGCCCCTCAGTAATATATCCGGTGTTATCCGGGACCGGATGCGTCACGTCATCCCCCGGCATGGTGGTGGCGGAAAGTATCGTGATGGAACCCGCACCTTCAAAATCTACCGCTTTCTCGTAGCGCGCGGCAAGCTGGCTGTAAAGATCTCCCGGATAACCGCGGTTGGAAGGAACCTGCTCCATGGTAATAGCGATCTCTTTGAGGGAATCCGCGAAATTGGTCATATCGGTCAGAAGAACCAGGACCCGCTTGCCGGATAAGGCGAAATTTTCGGCCACCGCCAGACTGATATCCGGCACCAGCAGGCATTCCACGGTGGGGTCGGAAGCGGTATGCATAAAAAATATGCAGCGTGAAAGCGCGCCGTGAGCATTTAATGTTTCACGGAAAAAAAGGTAGTCGTCGTGTTTCAGGCCCATCCCGCCGACAATGATAATATCGACTTCAGCCTGGATAGCGATCCGCGCCAGCAGTTCATTATAAGGCTCCCCGGCAATAGAAAAGATCGGCAGTTTCTGCGACTCTACCAGCGAGTTAAAAACATCGATCATCGGGATCCCGGTACGGATAATCTTTCCCGGCACAATCCTTTTAACGGGATTTACCGACGGAGAACCGATAGCGGTAAGCCCTTCGGAAAGAAGCGGGCCGTGATCCATGGGAACACCGCTCCCGTTAAATATACGCCCCAGGAGATTATCCCCGGTAGCCACGCGCATCGGATGCCCCAGGAACCTTACCCGGTCTCCGGTAGCGATTCCGCGGGTGCCCGCGAAAACCTGCAGGGATATTTTTTTACCGTCGATACGGATAACCTGCGCCAGGGAAACCCCGCGGCGGGTGGTAATCTGGGCGATATCGGAATAACCTACTCCTTCGGCCTCTACGGTAATTACATCTCCGGCGATCTGAATAATATTCGTATAAGATTTTTGCATCTTTATTTCTCTTTCTTAAACCTTTTGCTTCCCAAAAGGTTTGAAATTTGTTCTTCGATGTTTTTAAATTCCGGGGCGCCGAAAGCGGCGGAGTTCCAAGTCCGCATCAACTGCCGCAGGCTTTGAAAAAAATGCAGCGCCGCCGCCTTATCCCCGAGTTCATAATCCGCATCCAGCACCCCGCGGATGAAATCCAGAATATAAACCTGTCTTTCTTTAGCGGTAGCCTCGTCCACCGGATCAAAGGCATTCTGCTGCAAATACACGAAATCGAAAAAATCGCTTTTTAAATATTCGGTATAATCTTTTAAAGAAGTGCCTTCTTCCCCGATAACTTTCATCATCTGGGATATTTCGTTTCCGCGGCGCAATAAAGCGTGCAGCCTTTCCCGGTCTTCAGGATCGACAAAACCTTCATACTTGCTCCAGCTGATCAAAGGGTCGATCGCCGGGTATTTACGCGCGTCGGAACGTTCGCGGGAGAGCCCGTGGAAAGCCCCCACTACTTTAAGGGTTGCCTGGGTAACCGGCTCTTCGAAATTCCCGCCCGCCGGGCTTACCGCCCCGCCGATGGTAACCGATCCGGTCCCCCCCGAGCGCAGCCGGACCACCCCGGCGCGTTCATAAAAAGAAGCAATACGAGACTCAAGGTAAGCCGGAAATGCTTCTTCCCCCGGAATCTCCTCAAGCCTCCCGCTCATCTCACGCATCGCCTGCGCCCAGCGCGAGGTAGAATCCGCCAGCAACAATACATTTAAACCCATCTGGCGGTAATATTCGGCAATGGTAACCGCAGTATAAACGCTGGATTCACGCGCGGCAACCGGCATTGAACTGGTGTTACAGATAATCACCGTGCGGTCCATCAGCGGTTTTTTCGTCCGCGGATCGATCAACCCGGGAAAGGTCTTCAATGTTTCAACAACCTCGCCCGCGCGTTCCCCGCAGGCGGCGATAATCACGATATCCACTTCGGCGTGACGGCTGATAAGCTGCTGCAGGACGGTCTTGCCTGCCCCGAAAGGCCCCGGGGTACAATAAGTCCCTCCGCGGTTCACCGGAAACAAAGAATCGATCAGGCGCATCTTGGTCACCAAAGGCTCCGTAGGCCTCAATTTTTCCGCGTAAGCCCCGATAGAAATCTTCACCGGCCAAAGCTGCTGCATGCAAACATCGTGCGCCGCTCCGGAAGAATCCTTAAGGCGCGCGACCGGCTGTTTAAGATTATATTTTCCCGCGGGCGCGATAGTTTCAACCTCCAGGACTCCGGAAAGCGCAAAAGGCGCCATGATATAATGTTTGAATATCTTTTCCGGGACAAAACCCAGCCAGCTTCCCGGCATCACCTTATCCCCAGGCTTGGCCAAAGGAGTGAAATCCCATTGCGCCTCATCCGGCAAAGCCTCAAGATATACCCCGCGCTTAAGAAAAAACCCGCATTTCTCGGCCAGCGCCGGAAGAGGATTCTGGAGCCCGTCAAAAATCTGGCCCAGCAGCCCGGGCCCGAGCTCCACCGAAAGCAGCTCTCCGGTAAACTCCACGGCATCCCCGGCTCTTAACCCCTGCGTGCTTTCGTAAACCTGCATCTCCGCCTGGTCGCCGCGCACGCGGATAACTTCAGCCTTCAGGCGTTCCGCGCCGCAAATAATATAAGCCACTTCATTTTGAATAATCTGCCCGGCAACCTGCGCGGTCACCATGTTGGCGTTAACCTTGATTACTTTTCCCGTCCTGGTATTTTCCATCGTTAATTCGCGATTACCCCGTTCAATAAATATTCTTTATCCGCTTTTTGTATTTTCTCCCAACGCTCAAGGATCATAAGCTTCAACGCGTAAAGGGCAAGATGCTTAAAGTCGAAATAATGCCCGCAGCTTAAATTTTCCAGGAAATCCCATCTCGCCTGATCCAGGATCTTTTCCGCCTCCAGGACCGAGGCGCTCCGGTAAGCGTTCATCGCCACATGGCTGATCTCCGCCTGAGGAGCTTCGGGAAGGCGCAGGAACTTCAAAGGATCCGTTTTTTTGCGCCCCGCCCTGGCCCTTGCCAACTCATTCCGGAGCGTAATTTCAAAGGCCGCCCATTCTTTCAAAACCGCCGGAAGGCGCGGGGACAAAAAATAATCTTTCTCCTCTCCCAGCCCGGACAGAATCTTATATTCCTTCTCCGGAATCAAATCCCTGCAACGTGCATAGAACTCCGCCAATCCGAAGGGCGGTTTGGCGGAAAAACTCAAAAATGGCAGGCTGGAAATCAAATATACGTAATAAGAAGGCATTACTTATTATCCAATATTTTTTTTAATTCCGGACGCAGGGAACCGGAGAGATATTCGCTTAAGGCCTCTGAGCTGAAATCAAACATTGACTTTCCTGAATCGAAACTGATCGTAAAACCGCTCTCCATCCCCTCGGAGGAACTTAAAGTAATCCCCTTTTTGGTCTCCTGAACCAGCTGCTTTAGAAATCCCGCCTCCAGCTTTTCCTTATCAAGTGGATTCAGCGCGACGATAACCTGGGACCCCAGGGACAGCGGGGCATTCTTGATCAAGGCGGCGATAATCCCCGCCAGCTCCTGGCTGGTCAAAACCTGCTTCAATTCCATCCTGACTAATCTTTCAAGCATCCCCGCAATCTCCTGCCTCAAGCTTATCAAAAGGTCGCGTCCGGATTGTTTTAACGCGGCGAGGGTGGATTCTTCATGCCTGGCGGATTGTTCTTTGGCCTCCGCGATAATTTTCTCCGCTTTGCTTTTGGCCTCCGCGATCAGCTTCGACGCTTTGTTTTCAGCCTCGGACTTTATCTGCGCGGCCTGCTCCTCGGCTTTCTGCACACCCTCCTGCCGGATCTTTGCGATCAAATCATTAATTTCCTGCGCCATTTAAATCTCCCAATATTTCTTCTGTTTGCGATAAAGGATCGGCCGCTTTCAAGATCGGCCTTCCGATCACTAAAAAATCGCTTCCCGCCTTTACCGCTTCCGCAACCGTCGCCGTTCTTTTCTGGTCGTCGATGCCGGATCCCCCCGGACGAATGCCGGGAGTGACAATAATAAAATCTTTCTTTATCTTGCGCCGTAAGGCGCCGGATTCACGGGCAGAACAAACTATCCCGTCCAACCCGTCCTGCAATCCCTGCCGGGCCAAAGAGAGAACTTTTTTATCCCCGGATTCCTGGCTGGTCAAAACCGTAACCCCCAGCAAAAGAGGCCGGGGAATCTTTAAGGCTTTCGCCTGCCGCCTGGCCGCCTCCACCGCCGCCTGCAGCATCCGGCTCCCGCCGGAAACATGTAAAGTCAGCATCTTGACGCGAAGCCGCGTCGCCGCCTCTACCGCTCCCGCTACGGTATTAGGGATATCGAAATACTTGAGGTCTAAAAAAACCTCCGCGCCTTTACTCCGGATCATTTCCACCACCCGGGGGCCGTAAGAGGTAAAAAGGCGGCTGCCGATTTTGAAAATCTTAATCGCAGGATAAAGCCTGTTCACAAACCTTTTTGCTTCTTCTAAAGTATCCACGTCCAAAGCAAGAATAACGCGGGTTTTATTTTTTAATCTTGGCATAATTTTAAACTTCCGGTAAGCCGGCTTAAATCGGGAATCCTGTTATTTATCATGTAACGCTCTAAACCGGAGATAACCTCCAGACAGGCCCCGGGGTTGACAAAATTTACCGTCCCCAGACTCACCGCGGAAGCGCCGGCAATGAAGAATTCCAGCGCGCTTTCGACATCCATTATACCACCCATGCCGATAATAGGAATCTTAATTTTATTATACACATCCCAAACCATCTTTACGGCTACCGGCCGGACCGCCGGACCGCTTAAGCCGCCGGACCGGGAACCCAGCATGGGGATACGTTTACGCACGTCGATACGCATCCCGCTAAGGGTATTGATTAAAGCCAAAGCGTCGCTGCCCGCATCCTCGGCGGCCATCGCGATATCCGTTATACAAGTAACATTGGGGGACAACTTGGTAATCAGAATTTTCGAAGTAAGCTTGCGCACCGCCCCGACCACCGCCGCGGTATCGCCTGCATCCTGGGAAACCAGCTTATCTTTTCGCAGGTTAGGACAGGAAATATTCAGTTCAATCGCGGCGATCTCTTTAACCGCCTCCAGTTTCCCGATTAAAATTTCAAACTCCACGGGGCTTTCTTCCGCGGCGATGCTCACAATCAGCGGTATCCCGAGTTTTTTAAGAAAAGCGAGTTTGGTACTGATAAAGGCGTCAATTCCCGGGTTTTCCAGGCCGACGGAGTTCAGCATTCCGGAGGGAGTTTCGCAAATACGCGGAGGAGGATTTCCCGGACGCGGCTTAAGAGTGATGGTCTTAGTAACCACCGCCCCCAGCTTTTTTAGATCCATCAGGTCTTTAAATTCTTCAGCGTAACCGAAAGTCCCTGAAGCCGCCATTACCGGATTTTTAAGGTTCAGTTTATTGATCCGGACCCCCAGGTCCGGCTTTCCGCTCCTTACCATATCAGATCCTCTCCGAAGAATACCGGCCCGTCTTTACAAACAGTCTTATAACCCTGACGCGTGGAGACCACGCACCCCAAACAAGCGCCGATCCCGCAGGCCATATATTCCTCCAGGGAAAGCTGGGCGGGAATATTTTTTTCGGCGGCTGCCAAAGCGACCGCCTGAAGCATCGGCCGAGGCCCGCAGGAGAATATCATCCCGGGGCGGGTTTTACCGCAAAAGGAATTCAATAAATCCGTAACCTTTCCTTTAAAACCCAATGAGCCATCATCAGTAGCGATCCTGACGGAAAAACCCAGCGCCTCAAACTCTTTCCGGCAAAGAATAAATTTTTTTGTTTTTGCGCCGATCAAGACGATAGTTTCAGCCTGTGCGATCTGCGTTTTGGATTTTTTTAGCGTTTCCGCGAGAAAAACCAGAGGCGCCACCCCCATTCCGCCGGCAACAACAATATTGCTTTCTTTCGCGGAAAACGGCGCGGCGCGATCAAGGTTAAACCCGTTGCCCAGAGGACCGAGGATATCAAGAGAATCCCCGGGTTTTTTTGACGCGAGTATCCCGGTTGCTTTGCCGACAACCTCATAAAGGACTTTAACCCTGCGCCCTTTAATCCCGTGGATACTGAGCGGCCTTCTTAACAAAGGATCGGAAGTCCCGGAAACCCGGATATTCACGAATTGTCCGGGTAACGCGGCTTTCGCGATACAGGACGACTCAAACTCCAGGTAACGGTAACTTTCCGCTAGCTCCCGGTTACAAACTATCCTGGTTTTTAACTGCGTTATCCGCGCCATATTTTTCCGTCCGCCGGCTTAAAAAAATCACCAAGAGATAAAATAATACAAAAGTCAGGAACAACCATCCGGATTTCAAAAGATAAATCTTCACCCCCTCCCGGGCGATATCTTCCCAGGACTCTATGAATAATGCCAGGAAAAGCAGTGTGAATATCGAACCAATCTCTTTTTTGAACCAAACCATTTTTATCGGGAGATATTCAACAATATCCAGTTTGATCATACTGGAAAACGACGGGAAAATCCTTGGCGTCTTCCGGCAATACCCGGAATATTCACCCGGAAAAACCAGGGAAAGTTTTTTTTCTTCTTTATAAATAAGAAGAATGTATCTTATGATAAAAACAACAACGAATATTCCCGCCGCCCACCAGCGAAAAATCGCCAGGACTACCCCCAGGCCGATCAGGAAAATGCCCAAATACATCGGATTGCGGACAACCTGATAAGGCCCTCCCTGGATTAAAGCGCGGCTGTCCTGTGAATTCTCGGCCTTATACCCCCGGGCGGAAACCCGGATAATCTGCCCTAGAAGGATAAGCGCGAATCCCAGCGTCTCGATCATTTCTTCAAGCATATCTCCGGAATAAGACCGCAGGAAAAATTTAGGAAAAACCGCCACTATTATGGCGGCGACAATCATAATTATACCGTTAATTTTTAAACGTTTTTTCATTTTCCGTCCTTTTTATTAGAACTGCTTTGTCCCCGGTTTAATCCCGCGGGCAAAGGCTGGCAGCGCGGACAAAAATACGTCCCCCTTGAACCTTGAACAATCCTGGAGATAGGGGTCGAACATACAAAACAGGGTTTTCCCTCCCTGCCGTATACACGGTGAAACTGCGCGTATTTTCCGTTCTCCCCGGATACTCTTACATAATCATCCACCGAGGAACCTCCGTAACGGACAGCTTTCTTCAAAACCATGCGCATCTTTGAATAAACTGCCCGGCGCCTGTTTTTATCCAGAAACTTCGCCGGACACCGCGGGTTCACCCCGGCGAAAAACAAGATCTCGGCGGCGTAAATATTACCGATGCCGGCGATAAAAGACTG
>JAQTRM010000003.1:0-6833 GCA_028711825.1 Candidatus Omnitrophota bacterium
TTTTCGCCCACCTTGGTGCGGCTGGGCTGGACAAGGCAGGAAAAATCACTGCCGTTTATCCTGCGGGTTAAAAGAATTTCTACGCGCCCGCCGGTTTTTTTATGCCCCATCAGGCGGCAATGCAGGACCCTGGTATCATTAAGCACCAAAAGATCGCCTTTCCGGAAAAATCCGTCGATCTGGCGGAATATCTTATGGCTGATACTCCCTTCCTTGCGGTCCAGCACCATAAGCTTAGCCTCCTCCCGTTCTTCCAGAGGGTATTGGGCGATAAGTTCTTTGGGCAGAGGATAATCAAAATCCGTAAGTTTCATCATGGGGAAATAATTATGGACAGCGGGGTGTCTTGCAGCAATATCCGCTGTCCTTCATTTTTACTCTCTTTCCAGGTAACCGCAAATTTTATCTGTTAAATCATCGATTGAATAAAAGACTAAGCCGTCGGGAGAAAGCTCCCTCACCAGGCAGAGCTGGTTAAAGAACAAATCCGGATTCTTTTTCATCAAGAAAATCCCCAGGCCCGCATAAACCTTGCCTTTGCCGCGGTGACCCAGGGCGCTCTTAACCGTTTCTTTGACAAACTGGTTATCGCGGGAATATGACATCAACACTACATAATCTATAATTCCCTCCTCAAGCCAAACCGACCAATCCTGAAAAGCGTTATTATAGGCGCGCTCAACCACCGGGATAACCGCGCAGGAAACCGCCATCCCGGGAGACTTTACTTTAACAAGGCTGGAAATTTTACGTACCAGGTCCGTAACCTGCCGGCGGCGCCAATTATCCCAGGCCAGATATTCATCCTCGTTATTAAGGGAATCCAGGACGTTGATCCCGGTATTATCGCGGAACCTGGCGACGTTAGCTTCCCCATAGCCGTAGGTAAGCCCGAATTTGCTGAACCTGGAGCCGGGAATAAAAGGAACCGGGGAAGGGTAGCGCATATAATCCAGGTGGATGCCGGAAAAAAGCGGATACCGATTAATAATCTCATTGACCATCGTAAGGATATAAGACTCCACCCGGGGATCCCCGGGTTCCAGAAATATCATATCCTCCCTTAAATAATATTTATCCAGCTCGCTGCTGCCGGCGGAGGGTCCGGAGAATCTCCGGTACTGATCGCGGGTAAGGATATCACTGCCGTATTTATTCAGGATATCAGCCTTGGCGTTTTTCCCAAGCCCCAGGATATTCACCCAGGCGAATACCTTGATATCGGCCTGTTTGGCTTCTCTTAAAAGCAAATCCAGGGTATCCAGCCCGGCAGCCGACACGATCTGGTCGTATTTTGCGCGGTCACAGACTTTGGAATCGTAATAAGCGTTACCCGACTGAAAAACCTGAAGGTAGATCTGATTTATCCCGGCCTTCTTGCAGAGAGCGATCAAATCATGCACTCCTTGCTCAGAATAAAGGAATTTTTTCTCGGAAAAAACCGAAACCCAAACCCCTTTGGCGGCAAGATCATTTTCTTTCGCCGAAACAGGCCTGAAAACAAACAGGCTGCAAAGTAAAAATATTAATATACCCCTTAATCTCATTCTGATCGCCGCGTTTCCGGTAGCGTGCGGCCTCTCTTTTATATTATATTTTTCGGTCTGATTGAATGTTTACAGCCGCAGTATTTTTGCTGGTAGATGCCCATCCGGCGCGCCTCCGCCTGCCCGTCGCGGAATCCGGGGCGGAAATCCTGATAAATGAAATCGACCCCCGCCTCCCTTCCGATCTGATGGCCCAGCTGCTTAAGCCTTAGGTGATTCTGGTAAGGGCTGACCAAAAGAGTGGTGCTGAAAGCGTCAAATCCCTTGTTCTTCGCCTCCCGGGCGGTCGTAAACAGCCGCAGGGACCAGCAAAGCTCGCAGCGCCCGGGTTCTTTTTCGCATCCGCAGATCTCGCGCAGGTATTCCGTTTCATCATACTCCGGAATAGCTACCGGAAGCCCGAATTCCCGGCTTACGGTCCTTAAGGCGTTAAGGCGGCTTAAATACTCCTCTGCCGGGTGAATGTTAGGGTTATAGTAAAATCCGGTAATATTAAAATCGAGGTCTTTAAGAACCTTGAAGGGATGAATGAGGCACGGGCCGCAGCAGATATGCAGTAAGATATTCATAGGTCCGGAGGCGTTAAAAAATTTCTTCCTGTTGTTCGCGGTTAAATTTTAATCCGAAATGTTCAAACGCCTTACGGGTAGCGATTCTCCCCCGCGCGGTGCGTTTCAAGTATCCGGCCATCAAAAGATACGGCTCTACCGTATCCTCGATCGTATCGACCTCCTCGTTCAGGCTGGCCGCCAGGGATTCTATCCCCACCGGGCCGCCGCCGAACGATTCCAGGATCAACTTCAAGACCTTGCGGTCAAGGTCGTCGAATCCGGCGCGGTCGATCCTCAGTTCATCAAGGATCCGGGCGGCAGAATTCTCGTCGACATCTTCAATCTTTCCGACCTGGGCGTAATCCCTTACCCGGCGCAGGAGACGGTTGGCGATGCGCGGGGTTCCCCGGGAACGCCTGGCAATCTCAAGGGCTGCCTCATCCCGGATCTTAAGCGCAAGCAGCCGGCTGGAATTCCTGATAATCCTGGCCAACTCCTCCGTCCGGTAAAAATCCAAACTGTAGAATATCCCGAATCTGGCCCTTAAAGGAGAGGCCAGGAGCCCGCTGCGGGTAGTCGCCCCGATCAGGGTAAAAGGCTTAAGATTGAATTTGATGGTCTTGGCGTACGGCCCTTTATCGATCACGAAATCGATCTGAAAACTTTCCATCGCCGGGTAGAGGAATTCCTCCACCACCTTGGACATCCGGTGTATTTCGTCAATAAACAGAACATCCCCTCTTTCGAGGTTAGTGAGGATACCGATCAGGTCCCCGGCACGCTCGATCGCCGGACCGCTGGTAGCGGTAATCTTGGCGCCCATCTCATGGGCGATGATATGCGAAAGCGAGGTCTTACCCAGCCCGGGAGGCCCGCTTAGCAGAACATGTTCCAGGGGCTCTTCCCTCTGTTTGGCCGCTTCGATCGAAATTTTTAAATTATCCACAATCTCCCGGTGGCCGACGAACTCGGAAAAACCCTTCGGCCTTAAGGAAATATTCAGGACAATATCTTCTTCGGACTCCTTGCTGTCGGCAACGGCGGGATTAGCCTTCAGCAGCGCCTGTCTGATCTCTTCGCTCATAAGGAATAATATTCTCCCTGTTCCGTATTATAACGATCTCCTCAAACTCCACGCCCTGGCGGACAATAATCTCCTTCATCTTGGCAAGTTCCAGGATCGCCAGGAAAATCACGATAATCTCCAGCTTATTCCTGGCGTTGGCGAATAATTCCGAGAGCCGGATCTCCGTCTGTATCAGCAGAAGATGCAGGATATCGTGCACCTTCTGCTCCACTGTATACTGGTCCTTGACTACTTCGTAAAATACCTCGCGGGGCACATCCTTTAAAGCCTGCGAGAAAGCATTAATAAGATCGAAAATACTTGCTTCGAAATAAACTTCCTGCTTCCCGGATTCATTATCGCCTTCCGGGACTTCGGTCTTGGGCCGCTTGAACACATCCTGCTGGCGGATCTCCCTTTCCTTAAGATTATCGGCGACCTGTTTAAACTTTTCGTATTCCAGGAGTCTTTTTACAAGTTCGGCCCGCGGATCCTCCTGCTCCTCCTCGGGAGCCGCTTCTTCCGCCGGCAGCAGCATCTTGGATTTTATCTGCATCAGGGTGGCCGCCATCACCAGGAACTCTCCGACGATATTAAGATCCAAAAGCTGCATCAGGTTGATATACTCAAGGTACTGCTGCGTAACCTTGGCGATCGGGATATCGTAAATATTGAGGTGGTCTTTTTTCACCAGGTAAAGCAGAAGATCCAGCGGTCCCTCGAACATATCAAGGCGCACTTTATAATTCATATTTTCAACAATCCCTTTACTTCGGCGACGGTCTTTTTGGCCAGCAAAGAGGCCTTGGCCTGGCCGGCCGCAAGAATATCCCGGACCGTGTCCTTCTGTTTCTCCAGAACCGCCCTTTTTTCCTGGATCGGTTCGAGAATCCCGCCAATCAATGAAACCAGTTCTTTTTTGCAATCGGTGCAGCTTATCCTGGCCTTCAGGCAGCGCTGGCACAACTCGTCGTGTTCCCGGCAGGAAAAAATCGATTGGTAAGCGAAAACGCTGCATTTATCCGGATGCCCGGGGTCGCTTACCCTGATACGCTGCGGGTCGGTAAACATTCCCTGCACTTTTTTACGTATTATTTCCGGGGAATCCGAAAGCGCAATATAATTATTATAACTTTTACTCATCTTGCGGCCGTCCAGCCCCAGAAGGCGGGCGGTCTTGGTCAATAACGCTTTGGGTTCGGAAAAACATTCCTTTTTATAAAGATGGTTGAATTTCCGCACGATCTGGCGGCAAAGTTCCAGATGCGGCAGCTGGTCTTCCCCCACCGGAACGGCATCCGCCTTATAAAGCAGGATATCAGCGGCCATCAACACCGGATACCCCAGGAAAGCGAAAGTGCTTAAATCACGGTTGGTCACCTGGCGCAGTTGTTCCTTATATGTAGGGCAGCGCTCCAAGAGGCCCAAAGGCGTAATCAGGGAAAGGTAAAAATATAACTCCAGGTGCTCAACAACCTGCGATTGGACGAAAATCGCGGATTTATCGGGATCAATACCGCAGGAGATCCAATCAATCACATTATCCAGGATATTATCCTTAAGGCCCGTAGGATTTTCATACTCCGACATCAGGGCGTGCCAATCCGCCACCATAAAAAAACAGTCATACTCCTCCTGGAGTTTCTTCCAGTTGGATAAAGCGCCTACCAGATGCCCCAGGTGCAGCTTCCCGGTAGGCCGTATCCCGCTTAAGATGCGTTTTTTAGTCATATCTTTCTTTTAAACTGTAAGTTATAAGCTTTAAGCTGAAAGCTGACTACAATTTCCTGGCAATCCTTTCGATATCATAAGCTTCGATAACATCGCCTTCAAGAAGCTGGTCAAACCCGTTTATGGCAATACCGCATTCATAGCCTTCGCCGACCTCACGCACATCATCCTTAAAACGCTTGAGGCTTCCGATCTTTCCTTCGAAGACCGCCGCGCCGTTGCGCGTTACGGTTACCATACAGTTACGGTTGACCTTCCCTTTGACCACAAAACATCCGGCAATCAGCCCGGAACGGGAAAGATTGAACATCTTGCGGACCTCAATCTTGCCCAGGAATATCCTTTTTAATTTCGGATCGAGCATTCCTTCGATCGCGGCTTTTATCTCATTGGCCAGCTCATAAATAATATTATATATTTTTAGCTCTACACCTTCTTTGGCGATAAGCTCCTTAGCCGGTTCATCGGCAACAACATTGAACCCCAGAAGCAAAGCGTCGGATGCCACCGCCAGGATCACATCGGAGGCATTGATATTGCCGGCCCCGATATGCATAATATTGATCTTGATCTCCGAAACATTAAGCTTATCCAGAGTATCCTTGATCGCTTCCAGAGAACCCTGCACGTCTGCCTTGATAATAAGATTCAACTCTTTTACTTTCCCTTCTGCGATCTGGCTATGCAAATCCTCCAGGCTGATCCTTTTTACCTCTTTAACCTGGCGCTGTTTTTCCTTTTCCACACGCTCCTGAACCAGGTTCTTGGCCTGCTTTTCGTCTTCGATCACAAAGAAGTGCTCCCCTACCTGCGGTATGCCGCCGATCCCCAGGATCTCCACCGGCGCCCCCGGGCCGACGGAAGTAACACCCTGCCCGCGGTCATTAAGCATCGCGCGTACCTTGCCGTAGAGATTCCCGACGATGATATTCTGGTTCAGGCGCAGCGTGCCGTTCTGGATCAAAAGAGTCGCTACCGGACCCCGGCCCTTGGCCATCCTGGCCTCCACCACTACCCCGTGTGCCAGGCGGTCGGGATTAGCCTTAAGCTCCATAATCTCGGCCTGCAGGAGAATCATCTCAAGCAAGCTGTCGATGCCTTCCCCGGTCTTGGCTGAAACCGGAACGGTAATTGTCTTGCCTCCCCAATCTTCCGGGGTAAGGCCCGCCGCCGCAAGCTGCTTCTTGACCATATCCGGATTCGCGCCGGACTTATCGATCTTATTGATCGCGACAATAATCGCCACCTGCGCGGCACGCGCATGGTCGATCGCCTCCTGGGTCTGCGGCATAATCCCGTCGTCAGCGGCAACCACCAAAACCACGATATCGGTGATCTTTGCGCCGCGGGCGCGCATCGCGGTGAACGCCTCATGCCCGGGGGTATCCAGAAAAGTAATCTCCCCCTGCGGAAGCTTTACCCGGTATGCCCCGATATGCTGGGTAATGCCGCCGTGCTCGCTTTCAGTAACCTTGGTTTTGCGTATCGCGTCTAACAGCGAAGTCTTGCCGTGGTCAACATGCCCCATAAAAGTAACTACCGGGGCACGCGCCTTCTGCTCCTGCGGTTTATCCACTCTCTGATGCTCCGCCATAACCAGCTCTTCGGCATCCAGGGCTTTTTTAACTTTAAAATTATATTTCAGACATAGTTTGCTTAACGTCTCTTCGTCCAGAGCATGATTAATCCCGGTCATCACACCCATCCCCATAAGGTGTTTGATAAGGACTGAAGATTTTTCCTGCAGCTTCACCGCCAGGTCCTTAACGGTGATCGGAAGTTCAAGCTCAATCTCCTTGGCGGGCGGAGAAACCGGTTTAGGCGCGGGAGCGGGCACCTGCTCTGCCGCCGGTTTAGGCGCGGGAGGAATTATCTTTGGTAAAGGTCCGGATTTTATCTCAGGCTTTACTTCAGGCTTATGCACTTCAGGCTTATGCA